>NZ_JANFPJ010000117.1:0-307 GCF_032227045.1 Pseudidiomarina fusca | reverse complement strand
TTTAAATTATGTAATTGAAAATAGGACATATTTATCCTACATGCAAGCTTTAAGTGTGCGACTTTGAGCCGTGAAGCGTGCCGATTGATCGATTATGCTTAACTCACGATTATCAAAAATCATGGATGTTAATGATGGCGAGCCCTTTTATTGAAAAACTTCGCGCTGATATGCGATTACGTGGCTATAGCTTAAAAACTGAGAAATCTTATTTAGGTTGGATACGGCAGTTTATCTATTTTCATAAAAAACGACATCCTATTGATATGGGAGCGGAAGAGGTGAAGGCCTTTTTAAGTTGGTTGGC
>NZ_JANFPJ010000116.1:0-321 GCF_032227045.1 Pseudidiomarina fusca | reverse complement strand
TGGGCGGCCGAAAATAGACCTGTATTGCTCGCCTTGGCTAATTTCTTGAGCATACTTATGCCACTAATTATCTTTGTTGCGGTAAACCAATTTTTGGTCAAAATTCGGCAGGCTGTTCAGCAACATGCCACGCTTTTAGTTGTGACCTTCATAACAATGTTTGCTTGGCCCCTAGGAGCTTTGTACGTTACGTGCGCCACTGGGTTAGATTGTTTATGAAAAGCACTGATAGCAAGGCGCCCAAGCGGACGGGTGAACTCGCAATTCAACTAGGATGTATTGATTCGTAAGTTAAATAATAAATCTGTAAGCGCAGTATCT
>NZ_JANFPJ010000115.1:0-327 GCF_032227045.1 Pseudidiomarina fusca | reverse complement strand
TGATCCGTACCACTAAAAGTGGACACTTTGCTAAGCACTATTTTTTAATTCAAAGTTCTCTGGGCTGAGATAGCCAATAGCACTATGCCTTCTTGTCTTGTTGTAATCAACTTCGATGTACTCAAAGACTGCTCGGCGCATATTTTCTCGATCCATGATGGGCTCGTCCTGCAAGGCTTCGACCTTTAATGAGTGAAAGAAGCTTTCGGCACAGGCATTATCCCAACAATTTCCTTTTCGGCTCATACTCTGAGTAAGTCTATGTTTTTTAATTAAATCTCGATAATCGTTTGAACAATATTGACTACCTCGGTCGCTGTGAACAAT
>NZ_JANFPJ010000114.1:0-352 GCF_032227045.1 Pseudidiomarina fusca | reverse complement strand
GATGTACGACAACGGACAAGGACTCTCGATCCGTGCCATTAGCCGCGAGTTGAACATCTCGCGCAACACGGTGAAAAAATACTTAGCGATGGACGCGCAAGGTATCTGCGTGATGATGGAAGACACCTCGCGACAAAAATGGCTTGATGGCTATCGCGATTACCTGATTAACCAGCTGAAAGACTACCCCAAGTTATCCGCAGTGAAGCTCATGCGCCGATTATGTCGTAAGGTGGGCAAGCTGCCCATATCCGAACGCAGCATGCGACGTTACGTGCAAAACTTAAAAGCCGAGGTTGCTGTCGGCCAGTATCGTTATTATGAACCCATCATCGAAACTGTTCCCGGTGTG
>NZ_JANFPJ010000113.1:0-372 GCF_032227045.1 Pseudidiomarina fusca | reverse complement strand
GCAAGAAAACCCGCTTGATACGGTGCGGTTGTCCAGACATTGGTACGATGTAGACTGCATTCTGCACAATCTCCATGAAGGCTCATACCAAAACATGGAAGCACTACAAGACGTGGTAGCTATGAAGTCGGCAAGGTGGGCTACTCGAGGTGTTTCCTTTGAAGCCATTCTTTCCGGTGCGTTGGTGTTAATTCCAACGGGGCGGCTGTTAGAAGATATCAAAAAAGATTACGACCAGTCCGTAAGCGGTGGAATGTTCTTTAGTGCCCCAGATAGTTTTGCCGACATTATTGAGCGTTTAGCCAAACAGCAAGATCTAATTAATAGCTCCCGATTTCAGATAATAAGTGCGACATTCATGGAAAGGTGTAG
>NZ_JANFPJ010000112.1:0-374 GCF_032227045.1 Pseudidiomarina fusca | reverse complement strand
TGGACTGCCTACGCTGCGCTGCGGCAGCCAATTAGCAAGGCGTTAAGTGTGCAAGGAAATCCGGTTGTGGATATTACCAAAGATGAGCTAATAAGCATTCTCGAACGTTGCAGTGCTGCAACTGATGGCCCTTGGGTATCGTTTGTCGAGGGACGAGACCATTCATCTGGTTCGAATTTCATACGAACGGCTAGTGATGATATTGAACTTGCTGGTGCTACTGTTGCAGATCAGGATTTTATTGCTGCTGCAAAACAAGATATTCCTCGTTTGGTAGCTATTATTGCAAAACAATATGGCTGGTCTCTGTAGTGTGCGCACTTAACAAGCGCCATCAAAAACGCGCCCTTTGGGCGCTCGACTCGCAACAAGTT
>NZ_JANFPJ010000111.1:0-392 GCF_032227045.1 Pseudidiomarina fusca | reverse complement strand
GCGTTAAATGCCAAGGGAAGCTATGTGCAATTGCAAAGAACAACCCGCTTTAATTGATATCAGCAACAATCACTCTGATTTCAAATCAAAGCTAAACCAACTGGATGTTGGTAATTGGGTTTTGTTAATGCAATGTCCCGATTGCAAGCAACTCTACAAAGTCGATGAGTGGGATAAATATCAAACCTGCTATGCAGTAAAAATACCCTCATCCGAAAACTGGGAAGCATTTGATAGTGAGTCACTCATAAAAGATAAAATTGTTCAAAATCACGGCGGTCTTACCAACGAATCATGCATGTGGTCAGGCTGTGACATCAAGCAAGTAAAAGGTAGTGCTTACTGTGTTAACCATCTCTATTCTGGTGGAGCTCGTGCGTAAGCATTTAACA
>NZ_JANFPJ010000110.1:0-398 GCF_032227045.1 Pseudidiomarina fusca | reverse complement strand
ATCGTGGCACGCGGTATTGATTTACTCTATCCGATTGTGGATGCGATGCTGACCAGCATCTTACAAAGCCAGGTGCTGGCAATGGACGAGACGCCGATTAAAGCAGGCAAAGCGGGTCCGGGCAAAATGAAGCAAAGTTACTTCTGGCCGGTGTATGGTGATAAGGATGAAATTGTTTTTACCTTCTCCACCAGCCGCGGGCGGCAACATATAGAAGAGATATTAAAACATCGCTTTAAAGGGACTTTATTAAGCGATGGCTACAGCGCCTATGCCAGTTATATCAAAGCGAATGAGGGCTTAACCCATGCCCAGTGCTGGGTGCACAGTCGCCGGCAATTTATTGCAGCCGAAAACAGCTGGCCACAACCGGCCAAAGAAGCGATAAGCCTAATCGC
>NZ_JANFPJ010000109.1:0-407 GCF_032227045.1 Pseudidiomarina fusca | reverse complement strand
TGACACTGCGGCTGCATGAGTACGTGGAGAAGGAATCCTTCAACCACCCCTACACCTTTGTGGCGGCACAGACCGGCCTGGACGAGAAGACGGTGCGCGACATCTTCAACGCCCGCGCCGAGTTCCTGGGGCGCTGGCACCGCTTCGAGACGCCCCGCATCCTGGGCATTGACGAGCTATACCTGAACAAGCGCTACCGCTGCATTCTGACCAACATTGAGGAGCGAACCCTGCTCGACCTGCTGGCCACCCGCCGCCAGGACGTGGTGACCAACTACCTGATGAAGCTGAAAGACCGGCAGAAGGTCGAGATCGTCAGCATGGACATGTGGAACCCCTACCGGGCAGCGGTCAAGGCTGTGCTGCCCCAGGCCCGTATCGTGGTCGATAAGTTCCATGTGGTGCGC
>NZ_JANFPJ010000108.1:0-452 GCF_032227045.1 Pseudidiomarina fusca | reverse complement strand
TTAACCATCTCTATTCTGGTGGAGCTCGTGCGTAAGCATTTAACAGGGCAAGGCAAAATCGCCCAGCGGGCTGGACGCGCTAACGCGCGCCTTTGCTTGCGGCGTTAGTTGCTAAGTGTATTCTGAGAGCTCCGTAGTGAAAAAAAGATTAGGCCTTGTTTTAATTGAAGTGCCGCTGATTGCCTCGATTATCATCAGGTTATTCGCTGGCGTTGTGGCTTATTACTACATTGGGAATGTCATTGAGGCAATTCAAAGTGAAGAGGTGGTTAGACGGGGCAATATTTACACTATGTTTGACAACCCGTCTTCGTACTTTATTCGGTTGTCACTTTATTCTCTGTGTGCTTTTGCTGGTTTCTGGTATGCAACTCTTGGTACAAAAGTAAAAAATGGCAACTAACAAGCGCCATCAAAAACGCGCCCGTTGGGCGCTCGACTCGCAACAAGTT
>NZ_JANFPJ010000107.1:0-472 GCF_032227045.1 Pseudidiomarina fusca | reverse complement strand
TGAGCGATTCTCTGAGGATATTGATTTATCGATTCATTGGGCTGATTTAGCAGAATCAGATGATGAAGCTGTCGCATGGGAGCAAACAACACGAAATCCCAGTCAGCAACGTAAGTTTAGACGGGAGCAGAGAGATCGTTTAGAAGGTTGGACCAATGAGTTTGTTCAAAGGTTGAACGGAAGACTTTCAGATTATGGTATTGAGGGGCTGAGCGCTGAAATTGAAGAGGGCTCTGGTGGTGAGAAAATCAACGTCCACTTCCCACATGTGGCATTCCAGGATGATTCATATCAGTTAGAGCATGTACTGCTCGAATTTGGCGGCCGTAACCGGGGCCGGCCGACGGTTTCTAAGCCGGTAACGACTTACCTGTCAGAAATAGATGAGGTTTCAAAGTCACACACCTTACCGAAAGCAGCAGTGGAGGCTTACCACCCGGATTACATTATTTGGGAAAAGCTAACCGCACTT
>NZ_JANFPJ010000106.1:0-553 GCF_032227045.1 Pseudidiomarina fusca | reverse complement strand
GCGTTAGGGCTTTTATCGGAGATAGTCGATGGCCAATAGGTCTCCAGAACAAGATCTCATTGAACAGTTTGTTGCCCACCTTGCGCAGCATAAAGATGAGACGTTAAAAATTGCTACCGTTATTAACAGCAATTGCAAGTCTAAGAAGTTTGCTGATGTAGAGTTTAAATCATCAACAAACCTCCATTGGGTCATTGAGGCAAAGAGCGACGCTTCAAAAGACAAATACAACACGGTCCATAAAATATTTGGTGAACTGCTAAAGGAAACCGGGAGGACCAATCGCTCTGACTGTCGCCACGCTATTCTGATCCCAGAGTCTGCGGTGCAATTTTATAGTCGAGCTTTTCAGTCGATAGATCGTGAGAAATTTCTTGGGTTCGGTAGGCTAGTTCCAATCGATACAGTGTTTACGAGCAGTACGACAGGCGTGGGGCAGCTTACATGGGAATCACTCTATGATGCATACAAGCCCTAACAATCGCAGGCACGGCGACGCCTTTTCCATTGCGGCTTTGCCTCCATTCCAAAGCCGCGCATGCTGCAAGCGTTA
>NZ_JANFPJ010000105.1:0-555 GCF_032227045.1 Pseudidiomarina fusca | reverse complement strand
TACAGTTTTATTTGTAGAATACGGGCTTATGAAAACTTTATCCGAACGACTAAACCATGCCTTGCAGCTTACTGGGGTGACTCAGTCTGAGTTGGCTCGTCGCATTGGTATCAAACAGCAGTCGATCAGCCAAATTTGCTCTGGTAAATCGGCTAGGTCTCGTTACACCATGCAGATCGCGGAGGCGCTTCGCGTGAATGCTCATTGGCTCGCCACAGGTGATGGCGAGATTGGCTTGGGGGACGGTAATGTAGAAGTTGGGCCTGACATTAAGGGAAGAATTCCTCTCATTAACTGGGTTCAGGCCGGTGATTGGACTGAAATAGCGGAGGGATTTGCCCATGAAGATGCTGAGGAGTGGCGTGACGTCACTGGGAAAGCACATGAGGGTTGTTTCGCACTTCGCGTAAAAGGCGACAGTATGGAAAATCCAAGCGGAAAAAAATCCATACCTGAGGGAGCAGTGATCGTTGTTGATCCTGAGTTACCTTATTCATCAGGTTCATTGGTTGTTGCGCGTTTGGATGATTCGAAAGAAGCAACCTTTAAGCAGTT
>NZ_JANFPJ010000104.1:0-580 GCF_032227045.1 Pseudidiomarina fusca | reverse complement strand
GGGCGTTAAGTGGCTTGGAGGCCGCATTTGATATTCGAATTCATTAGAAGCCTGTTTTCCTTCGACCTGCTGGTTGAGTTGAGTGAAAATAAAATCACAATGCAAAAATTTTCAACCGGGCAATTTATTGAAATTGAACCTTGGATATCGCTAGAAGGCGGGAAGGGAAAAGAAAAGATTAAGGCTATTGGTCGAGAAGCTAAATCGTTATCGGGGCCAACTATTCAGACAACGAACCCTTTTTCACACACTAGAAGTTTTATCGGAAATTTCACGCTGGCTGAAAAGATATTGCAGCATGGTATTTTTACTTTGAATAGCTCAAAGTTAAGAGCCGCGCCGAGAGTAATCATGCATCAACTAGAAAAAACTGATGGTGGGCTAAGCGATATAGAGGAGCGAGTCTTACGTGAACTTGCAAGTGGTATGGGAGCAAGGGAAGTTTTGATCCATACTGGCAGTAAAATCAATGTACGCGCACAGAGCTATGATGATATTAAAGCTAAAATCAAAGCCACTTAACAAGTTGCTTAATTTCGTTCCGGCCACAAAAAGCGTGGCCTCCACTGGACTGCCTACG
>NZ_JANFPJ010000103.1:0-598 GCF_032227045.1 Pseudidiomarina fusca | reverse complement strand
AGCGTTACACGTCACTATGAAATTAAGCATCGCTACATTAATCCTATTATTTTCAACATTTTGCTTTGGAGGCAGCATGGAGCAAGGGAAAGCCGAATCACAACAACTCATGGATGCCGTATTGCCATTGGCAGAGCAGCTGCTAGCCCAGCATGGTGAGTTCTTCCCCTACGGAGGTGCAATGACGCCATCCGGAGAAATAGTTAGTGTTGCAGCTTACGATGGTGATGAGCACCCTCCATCATCTGAAGTTATCTCAATGCTTCAGCAGGCCTTCATCTCAGCAGCACAGTCAGGGGAATATAAAGCCACCGCCTTAGTCTATGATGTCCGTGTCCCGTTACCAGAAACCGGCGAAAAGTCAGACGCTATAGCAATCGCTCTAGATCATGAGTCTGGTTACTCTGTTGTAGTGCTCCTGCCATATCAGCTCACAGAGCAAGAGCTTAGGTTTGGCAATATCTTTGCGCAGGCAGGAGATAACGGTGTTTTTAAATAGTCCGCAACGTGTAACAAGTGCAGGCAACATCGCCCCTTCGGGGCTGGACCTCCATTCCGCAGCTTCGCTGCTCCATTGCGGCCGTTGCTGCAGGCGTTA
>NZ_JANFPJ010000102.1:0-714 GCF_032227045.1 Pseudidiomarina fusca | reverse complement strand
GCTGCTTGATATTGACGAGTGTCGCACTTCGCAGTTGAATTCGGGGTCAACCACTCGTGATAATGTTGATTTGCCTACACTGTTACCTGTACGACCAGAATTTGGCTTGTTTGTGACGAGGTTAAGACCAGACTTGAATTTAACAAATCTTTTTACCTCGTTATTTATCTTTATTTCAAGGCTATCAAGCTTCATTTATAAAAACCTCTACTCCATTAAACTCAATTGCCTTAATTGAAAACAACCAATCTAACGACAGTATGATGTGATCAATCGATACTTTTAGCTCTGAAGAGCAGTCAGTGAGTATCGCATCTAAGGGCGGATTTTCATCTGCCACTTTCTTTAGAATTTTTGCCCCTATGCTTACAACATTTATTTCTGGGTCACAACCACTTCTAGGAATCATCAGCTGGATTCTCCATGATTATGCATTCGATAAAAGCATGAGCTACAACAACATTCACTCCCAATTCAACATGCTCTTTGTAAGCAGGAGTGTTTTTTGATTCAAATACAGTATTTTTTAATCTTTGAATGATAAAGTCCAAAATGAACTCAGAATTTTCTCTGACTTTAGCTATGTCTACATCGCAGATTAAATAGTCAATTTCAACAGCGTCTAAAGCAAGAAAGTATAAATCGTTTAAATTCTGAAGGATCATATCTCCCGAATTCAACTGCGAAGTGCGACACTCGTCAATATCAAGCAGC
>NZ_JANFPJ010000101.1:0-729 GCF_032227045.1 Pseudidiomarina fusca | reverse complement strand
TTCAACGGTGTAAAAGTATTAAAAGAAGATCAAGCGTTAGCCATTCAAGTTGGTGCAAATGATGGTGAGCAAATCACCGTGAACCTACAAGAGATCAACGCGAACACCCTTGGTTTAGAAAATTTCACTGTTGGTGGTTTATCTGGCCCAATTACTGAAATCACAACTGAAGCTGCGGGGGTAACAACCACTGCAGAAGTTACATACACTTCAACTGATCTTTCAGGCTTTAATGCCACCAGTACCGATGAGCTGGTATTGCGTTCTTATGATAATGCCGGCACCACTGAATATGCCATTCAGGATACCGATGGCAAGCTATATAACGTAACAGCTAGCGTAGATGAAGCGACTGGTGTTGTTGCATTAGGTGCTTTTGATGCAGCTGCTGCAACAGCTGCAGAAGCTGACTATCAAACGGATGTAGATGCGGGACTAACTGCATCAGCAAATCCTTTAGCTGCTCTTGACTCAGCATTGAACACTGTTGATAGCCTTCGCTCTGAGCTAGGTGCTATCCAAAACCGTTTCGAGTCTGCAATCACTAACTTGCAAACCAACGAAACCAACTTGGCTGCTGCACGTTCACGTATCGAAGATGCTGACTACGCTGTAGAAGTTGCGAACATGACTCGTTCACAAATCTTGCAACAGGCTGGTACCTCAGTATTGGCGCAAGCGAACCAAGTACCTCAATCAGTGTTATCACTGTTGGGCTAATCGCTCTGA
>NZ_JANFPJ010000100.1:0-771 GCF_032227045.1 Pseudidiomarina fusca | reverse complement strand
GCAGAACAGATCAATCTGTCCAGCCCCACCAGTTGGTGGCACTGGCCCAGATTGCCAGGCCAGCTGGTCCACGCTGATCACTTCTACCGGCACACACTGCCCAGTCTGCTGGTGGTTTTGCTCATTTCAGATGATTCCCAACAACCAAAGATTGATTAGATATCACACCAAATCCGGTTATTTTTATCCTCGTGTGAATGGTATGAATGGGGCATTTAGCTATCGCAAAATTTCCTGTAATCAGAGCTTTGATATTCATCTTCTGTTAAAAAAATGCCCAAAGTTTCTAATTCAGACTCGCTAACCATCCAAGTTTCTTGTTCCTCAATAATCGTTACTGCATAGACATCACTCCCTGTGACATCATCAGTAGAATAACCAATTATCAATCCTTTCTTTTTATCGATGGTTCTCGTTTCAGCCAAACCACTATTCACCCTTACAGCTTCGTAATATTTATATTTCATATTGATCACTATATTAATGCGTTACTATGCCATCCAATGAAATGTTTAAATGCCTACCATCTCTGGACCACGTCCCCATTTGCTCTCGCCCCCTTGGTGAAAGCTGAACATCCCATTCGAAAGATTGCCCCCGAGAAAACTTTTATAATTTTATCTGTCACACCGAGATACAACTCCTATCAGACATCCTCTATCAAGATGGACCAATCCCGAACAACTTCCGTGATTTAAAACATCTGATATTTGAGCGTACCCTGCACCGAAAGTAACAGCAGACTGAGCAGCCTCAAACAGCAGAGCTGAT
>NZ_JANFPJ010000099.1:0-778 GCF_032227045.1 Pseudidiomarina fusca | reverse complement strand
CGCTTAAATACCTTGCGTAACTGCTCTGGCTTGAAGTGCTCTGGCTCCATAACCGAAAGACCCCGAAGAATGATACCCTCAGGTTGGTTTAGCCACTTAAGCTTACTCGATGCGACGTGTTTCACTTCAACAGTTGAATTCCCCACTTTAAATTCACGCGATGGGCCGTTCGTCCAATAAATGGTTCGGGCAGGAGCCTGAGTTTGCAGTCCAATGCGATATGCCGCTTCAAAGCCATTGGAAACAAGTTTGTACCCGTAATTTCTCGCCCAAGCTTTTGCGACCTCTTCTGGGCTGGGCATTACCTTCGCACCCGGTAAGCTTTCTATGGACTTAGGACGAACGTAAAAGCCTTTTGACACACGCACAATCTCGCCTGACTTTGCCAGTCGGCTAAAAGCTTTCTGAACGGCACTTTCCGTACCTAGCTCATAAAATCCCTCTATGGAAAAAGGAACACCTTTTCTCATGCGAGCAATCCGAGACTCAACTTGTGCGGTGATTGACATTGATATAATCCTGACTATGAGATGCTGTGTTGATTAAATATACACCTTTAATTGCCCAATGTACATGGTCATTGATGTCAGGATTGTTTGATCCACCTAACCAATTATTTGGGTAAGGGTAAGACGGTGGCTGTAAATACTTCTAAAGACTCGAGATGCGTACTTTTACCTATGTCGAGTCTATCGACGCAACAGGATTGTTTGTCGATTATTTCGTGTTTTATCGACATGAAAGGCCGTTGGATGAAGTAAAAATATTTGGGTCATAT
>NZ_JANFPJ010000098.1:0-792 GCF_032227045.1 Pseudidiomarina fusca | reverse complement strand
GTAAGCGTCCATTTTAGGACGTATTGACGCCTTATAGATTTCGGCCAAGCATCCTGGCTAGATGTCTTTCATGATCTGCACCAGTCCTGGTGGGATTTTCCACTGGCGGTTATCATCGCTGACCACCATCACTGATTTCTTGTTGATTTTGATAACCACGCCGAACACTTGGCCTTCTTTGGCCTTGAAGTGGACTTTTTGGCCTAAACGTAGCTGGCTTAGAACATTGATGTCGTTTTGCAAACGTAAGTAGTCTATCCGCTTGCAGATGAGCTCGTTCAGGTCATGTAATTCGTCTAAGGTTAGGTCTTCTATGCGCATATCGCCTCCGTCTGGAGGCTATTCTACCGAAGTGGCGGGTAAAGCAAAGAGGTCTGAACGCAGTGGATTATCGGCGAACTGGGTTTTCCAATACCGTGGCGTCAGTTCATGTACCAGGCTGGCAGGGTGTTGGCTGATACGTAGCAGTACATCGGTCAGATAATCGTTTACATTGATATCATGCAATCGACAAGTGACTATCAGGCTTTGGATAACGCCAACATGCTCTGCACCGATTTCTGTCCAACAGAACAACCAATTTTTTCTCCCCATGGGTATGGGCCTGAGCGCCCGCTCCAGATGGTTTGTATCCAGCGGCACATCGGGGTCTTCTAAGAAGACACGCAGTGCCATTTCTTTGCTTCGTACATAGCCAATCGCTTTGTAGAGGGGGTCTTTTGGCAGCAGCGTCAGGTTATGCAAGGTGTCATCACACCACGTAAAGAAGCGGTCAACCACCGGTTTGCTGTG
>NZ_JANFPJ010000097.1:0-795 GCF_032227045.1 Pseudidiomarina fusca | reverse complement strand
ACACCTTTCCATGAATGTCGCACTTATTATCTGAAATCGGGAGTACTATACCATAAAAGTGGGTTTTGAAGAGAATTACCCTAATAATTATTTAATCCAAGGCTTTGCCACGTGTTGTATACTTTTTGGAAGTGAAGCCACAAAAGTACAAATTATTATCTCAAAAAATAAGCTATTTTAGCAAAATTAAGCCCAGCAGCTAACAAGGGTTTTGCAATAGTGGGGCGAAACTGCAAAGTTCAACTGTTGTTCTTCGGTTCAACTTTTGTGCAAAATTGAAGATTTGTGCTTCGATTGCCCCACCATCGCAAAGCCCCAAAACGTTAGCGGTAATTTTTGAACCAGTCCCGTCCAAAAACAGATGATGAATAAAAAAACAAAACATTTATTAAAATCTATCCTATTTGCTTCCACCTCGATTTTATACTTTTTCTTAGCTTATATTGGTTATGGAAAACAAAATATTGACTTAACTCAAAAGACAACAGAATGATGCTTGTAGAGATAAAAAGTAACCTGCACAAAAATTGTCAAAAATCCAAAGAGGATACTTAGTTCTGAATATAATTTTCCAAATATAAACCCTATTAGATGCACATACATAAAATTATGGGATACTTTTTATTACTTGATATATTGCTGGTATTCGAACCATACTTCATGTGTGGTTTCCAAATAATGTTGGAAAGTAGAGTTGGCTACTATCAGTCATTTTTTACAAATAAAGTTGGAAAGTATTAGCCCTTAAATTACTCCCGATTTCAGATAATAAGTGCGACATTCATGGAAAGGTGT
>NZ_JANFPJ010000096.1:0-857 GCF_032227045.1 Pseudidiomarina fusca | reverse complement strand
CGAGGAACGAGCGGCGCTTTTGGTTGTCCGAGTGTATGTGATTGTTATGTGACATTCATGATTCCTCTGCATTGAGGAAACATTGTACAACCCCAGAATTTCTTACCGATATTTTGACCTTTCTTGGTTTCTCGCAGAACCATTTCACTACCGCATTTTGGGCAACTCGGGACATTTCTATTTTCTTTTTCGGACACGATATTTTTTACGTGTCTAACATGCTCGCGATTTGTTCTAAATGATGGAGTAAGCCTTCCCTGTTCTATTTGTTTCACGATTTCTATTACTTGTGATTCGCTTAGAACTGGCGTTTTCTTTGATTTGATATACCTCGCATAGCCTCCGCCATAGGTCACATTTTCAGGCATTTCTGTTTTAAATGTGCTGTCACCTACAAAAACAATCACCGAATGTACTTGCTGCTCATTTAGGCCCAACAATGACTCAAGGGTTTTTACATGCTTATAGTTCTGACGCAATGGATTCTGAAATTTGTTTGAATGTTTATAAATCTTCTGAGTCCATGTTTTCTGGTTGGGGCCCCCAAATATCCAGCCTTTCATATTTTTTGTTTCAACAACGAAAACGCCAAATTCAGAAACGATGATGTGATCTATCTGTGTGCTTCCATCTTCTGTTGGCAGGGTTACGTTCTTGATCAGTTGGTATTTTTCTTTATCCAGTAAAAACTTTGCTGATAAATTGACGATAAACTCGCCAACAACGCCTTTGAACCAAGGTGATTTAAGAACTCCAGCGAGAATCGCAATTGGTATAAGATACCAAAGCGCACTGACTATTTGATTGACGACTGGTGAAAAATCCATTCTACGATCTCGCTTTATTCACATAACGCC
>NZ_JANFPJ010000095.1:0-594 GCF_032227045.1 Pseudidiomarina fusca | reverse complement strand
TTAGCAAAACCCGCGTAAACCCTCGCCCAATCGGGCGGGGATATAAGCGGGAAACGCGAAGCGTTTCTAGTCAGGTGTGGCCTGACTTTGTACATATTCTTTCAGCGTTTCAATCGTTGCACCACCTGCGCTACAGGCAAAATAGGAGCGCGACCAGAGCGCTGCGCTCTTGCTTTGCCGGGGTACGTGGGTATTGAGTCTACGTATCCGGCGAGATGAAACCGATTTCAGGTTGTTCACCATAACGCTGATCGCCAGTTTCGGTGGGTAGGCCATCAACAGATGAACATGATCTTCTTCACCGTCCATTTCCAGCAGGTTACATTCCAGTTTCTCGCAAGCAGACTCAAATGCTTCACGCAGCTGCTCAATCATAAAGCCATCGAACAGTTTTCGTCGGTACTTGGTGGTAAAGACCAGATGAACAACCAGCTTGGTGACGCTGTGACGTTTTCTAAGGTAATCTGATAGCAATTCTTTATGATGCACACTCACTTGAAATATGACCTTAGTAGCTTATAATAAATGAATTATATCAATGAGCGCTGAAATGTTAAAGGCCACGAAAGTACGCATTTATCCCACACCTGAGCA
>NZ_JANFPJ010000094.1:0-277 GCF_032227045.1 Pseudidiomarina fusca | reverse complement strand
TCTAAGGTAATCTGATAGCAATTCTTTATGATGCACACTCACTTGAAATATGACCTTAATAGCTTATAATAAATGAATTATATCAATGAGCGCTGAAATGTTAAAGGCCACGAAAGTACGCATTTATCCCACACCTGAGCAGGCGGAATTTTTAAACCGCCAGTTCGGTGCTGTGCGCTTTGCGTATAACAAGGCTTTGCACATCATTAGCAGCCAGTACAAGCGTCACGGTCTGAAATTGAAGGCCAAAAAAGACCTCAAGCCGCTGTTGGCTGTT
>NZ_JANFPJ010000093.1:0-882 GCF_032227045.1 Pseudidiomarina fusca | reverse complement strand
CTGTTGATCTTTGCTGTTCATAATTTAGCCAACCCACATTGGCAGCCATATAAGGCAGCAAGCCAAGGCCAGTGTACTTGCATAATTCCGGGCTAATTTATCATACCTTGTTGCTACTGAGCGGTAATGTTTTAGCCTGGCAAACACGTTCTCAACCAGATGGCGATATTTGTACAGACACCAGTCAATATCGCCATTACCAATCTTCGAATTACGCTTGCGCGGTATGTTAGGGACGCCCTTTTTTTCTCGGATCTGCTCTCGTATCTTCTCGCTATCATAGCCCCGGTCAGCGATAACGTGTTCGGCATCAGGCAGCTGTTTTAGTAATTCTATGGCTGCTTTACTGTCATGAACCTCACCGCCTGTCACAATAAAATCTATTGGCAAGCCGCAACTATCCACTGCCATATGGATTTTCGTCGTGTTGCCACCACGACTTTTCCCAATCGCTTCTTTATCTTCTGAGCGAGCACCTGTCGCATGCTGATGCGCTTTGACGATGCTGCCGTCTATAAATTCCCACTCTAAATCAGCCAATTGCCTTAACTCTGCGAATAGCTGCATTAGAATGCCTTTTTTTAGACCACAGGTTAAAACGCCGGTAGATGGCGCTCCAATCTCCAAAAGCTTCTGGCACATCGCGCCAAGGGCAACCGACCCGCATCCGATACAAAATGCCTTCGAAAGTATTTCTGTGTTCCGGCTTGTCATATACGCGGCCCGTTTTAAGCATCAATCTGATTAGCTTTGACCAGTACTCGTCTGTTAACATTGTTCTTGGCATGATGGGTTGTCATGGTTAGTTTTTGGCGAAAGTAATTATACCAGCCCATCATGCTGTCTAATAATCCATCACGAAAGATCAACAAGCCCTAGTTT
>NZ_JANFPJ010000092.1:0-960 GCF_032227045.1 Pseudidiomarina fusca | reverse complement strand
CCGAAATCTATAAGGCGTCAATACGTCCTAAAATGGACGCTTACGGTGCAACTGTGTATCGTGCATCAAATCCGCAATAGCCTGCGCTTCGTCAGCTGGAAAGAGCGTAAAGCTGTTGCAGCAGACCTTAAAACTATTTATGGCGCAGCAACCCTGCAACAGGCAGAGCTGGCACTGGAGCAGTTTGCCGAAGCCTGGGATAACCAGCATCCGAGCATTAGCAAATCCTGGCGCGATAACTGGACAAGGCTGAGTGTGTTCTTCGACTATCCACCGGAGATACGCAAGGTCATATACACCACCAATGCCATCGAATCGCTTAATGCCAGCCTGCGTCAGGTCACCAAAACCAGACGGTCATTCCCAAGTGATGATGCGGTGCTGAAGTTGCTATATCTGGCTTTACACCAGATTGCTAAAAAGTGGACAATGCCACTGCGAGATTGGAAGCCTGCCATGACGCAGTTTATGATCATGTACGGTGACCGAGTATCGTTATGATAAACAGCCACTTACACAGAAAATTTTATAGTCTCTAAAAACTTGTTAGCTTATCTGTTTTCTATCAATGTTAGCTTGTATATATCAAGCATATAGAATATCAACACCTCCAATTTTTAATGGCACTTTGATGCGCAGTACCTTTTGAATTAGAAATACAAACAGATGGCATTCTTTAACTTATTGATTCTACATCACTAAGTAAACCAGCTAAGTCGATTTCTTTGCGGTCTTTATTAAAGGCATATTCCCCATTTAGATTAATGTGTTGCCAAGCAACAGGTGAAAGCCGAGAAATAACATCAACCACATCTTGCCTACCGTTCCTCTCTTGGATTTGTAAAAATGCCGATAGTAACGCGGAATTATAATAAATAATGCAATTTGAAATGAGTCGAGCACAATCGTTCCATTGTGGGGTTCTAGGGATTTTCCCCTCTAAAAAGACATAATCCTCTG
>NZ_JANFPJ010000091.1:0-998 GCF_032227045.1 Pseudidiomarina fusca | reverse complement strand
GCATACCCAATTCCAAGGCGCGCTTTTCTGACTTCTGACCAAACAGCTGCTTCTCAAACCAGGCTAAGCGTTGCTGAATGCCTGCGAAGGTTTCGCGCAATGACGCATGCTCAGTTTCCAGCTTGCCGTACTTTTCTGACCAGGCCTGATTCTCTGCAGAAGCCTGTTGCAACAAACTCTGCAGGCGCGCGATTTCACTGGTCAAATTAACCCGTGTCTCGGCGTCCGTTGCCACGTTGGATGAGGATGAAGGCTTGATTTTCATAGCGTCAATTATACAGACTTATCAAGCGATTGACTGCCCATAGCGCTTCGCTTGTTTCTGGCGAAGTACGGTAATTCCGTCAACGATCATTTGCAGGGTGCAACCGGTGAGTGATTGGATCCCACTCGGATGCGGTTTCACCGGAAACTGGCCTTGCTCGAGGCGCTTAGCCCAGACACAATAGCCTGAGCTTTCGAAGTACAACACCTTCATCTGGGTTTTGCGGGCATTGATAAACACAAAGTACTGGCCGCTTTGTGGATTATGGCAAAGTTTATTGCGCACCAGGGCACTTAAACCGTTAAAGGATTTACGCATATCCACGGGTGTGGTGCACAGCCAGATTTTTTGGTTGGCAGCAGGGATAAACATTATTGCTGGTTAAGCGTGAGTTCAACGCCATTACCCAGTGACAAGACGATATGCCAGCGAGCGTTACCGTGATGTGCAAGCGCGGATAAATCGATAAACTGTGTATCCTGGCGAACAGGCGCTTGTTCAGTTTGCTCAGCCAAGCGTTGCCGCCATTTATAAAATGACATGGTGCTCAGTTGATGGGTTTGGCAAAACTCAGTGATGCTCAGCTCTGATGTGTGCCATAAGTCGATTAATTGCTGCCATTGTGCCGCGTTGCGGTAAGCTCGCTTTGCCATATCACTCTCCTGTTATGATGAGTGCACAGCTTATCGCGCGATCTTAAGTGGGAATAGGACGTCCTAAAATGGACGCTTAC
>NZ_JANFPJ010000090.1:0-1020 GCF_032227045.1 Pseudidiomarina fusca | reverse complement strand
CTGATTGTGCCAAACAACATATTGCTCTTAAATATCAACCAAAATCCTACTGACTTCTTTCTCACAAAAATCAACATCAGAAACGTCAGAGGTCAAATGATTTCGTACTTTCTCCATCGCACTTAAGCGGCCAATTGCCGAATCTCTGTAGGTTCTACTAAAATTATTAGCCATAATAGACGATCTTTCTAATTCGAAATCCAAAGAAAAATAGTCTTCTGAAAACTCTACATGATGTTCGGAAAGAACCCCATTACAAAATTGCAAAATATTTGCTCTTTCTTCTTCGTCCTCACTAGATATATGCATATTTTTATTATGAAAAGCTATAATATGAAAAACTTCATGAACTACTTTTCCGGCGGCGTAAATAGCGCCTCTCGGAAAAACAGCAGGATCGCAGAAATCAACAGGATAATAGAAATTATAGGCATCTTCAGGCGAAAAGCGCTCTTCAATCAGAAAGTTTTTCAACGGCATGAAATTAATAGTTATATCCAGATTTTCAGCCTTTAATATTCCTTTGTAGAATGTCTTCGTCAAGTTCGCGCTCAGCGCACTATAATCAGAAGAGCAATGACTATTTTCTTTATGTACAGTGAATGTTATGTTTGCCCAATCGTTTTTAAAAGAGTGTAACTTAACAAAGTCTAAGCTTTGATCTACTGTACCTGTCATTTCCATTCTTGACTCGGACTGAAAGGCTGAAGTGACAACGACATCCCCATTTTTAAAATCCACAACGTGATATATTGTTTCATAACCTTTAGGTGTAGGTACCACAGTAGACGAACACCCCCCAATGACTAGGATAGTCATTAAAGTAAAAATAGACTTAAAAGAATGATTCATAAGCTCAATGTCACAAAAAGAGTGGAGGGGGTACCCCTCCACTAAAAATTTAACAAATGACGATCACGTCAGAAGGGCCACTACAACCACCGCTACTAGGAATAACCTGAGAAACTTGTGCTTTGATCCGTACCACTAAAAGTGGACACTTTGCTAAGCACTATTTTT
>NZ_JANFPJ010000089.1:0-1089 GCF_032227045.1 Pseudidiomarina fusca | reverse complement strand
CCCGAATTCAACTGCGAAGTGCGACACTCGTCAATATCAAGCAGCCAATGCCATTTCTTTAAATACAATCGCTGGCTGCTTGAAGCCTAAACACTTTCTTGGTCGATAATTTATTCGCGATAGAGCGAATTCAATATCGCTATCCGTTACTGTTGTTAGATCGGTTCCTTTTTTCACATATTGCCTTAAAAGGCCGTTAGCATTCTCATTGGCTCCACGCTCCCAAGAGCTATAAGGGTGGGCAAAATACACATCAGCTTCCAACTCCTTTGCGATGGTTTCATGACCTGCAAACTCTCTCCCGTTATCTGCCGTGATGGTATGCACATGCTCCTTATAAGGCATGAGTAGCTCTATGGTTGCTTTGGTGACATCATCTGCTGACTTAGATGGCACTTTTTTTACCACGTAAAATCGTGTTTTACGCTCCAAAATAGTCACCATAGCCCCAGTGCCGTGTTTGCCTAAGACAGTGTCGATTTCCCAATCACCAAATCGCTCCTTACTGTCAACGATGCTTGGCCGAACATCGATAGAAACGGCATTCTTGATAGCGGGCGCTTTTTCTTTTTTACCGCGACGATACCGCTTGTGTCCTTGTCTCAAATGGCGATATAGCTTGCCACCCAAGCGTTTATCCTGTGCAACAAATCGGTAGATCCACTCATGGCTGACAGCGGCACCGACTTTCGTTAATACACTGGAAATTTGCTCTGGGCTCCAATCCGCTTCTAAAAGCAAGCGGATAAAATCAACACGCTCCTGTGGTATACGGTATTTACGCGCTGATGTGCGTTTTTTGATTGATAACATCTGGGCTTCGTTAGGACAATAATGTCTGCCCTTGCGGCCGCGTTTAAGCTCCCGGTATACCGTAGAGCGATGGCACTGAACAGTTTTAGCTATTTCAGAAACCGAAATTCCCCGTTCCAAAAGAGCCGAAATCTGATATCTTCTGCCCTCGGTCAACTGCTGATAATTCATGGTAGTACTGCTTGTTTCTTTGACGAGAAGAGCGTACCACTTTTAGCAGTTGGCCTCCTCTTCTACACCTTTCCATGAATGTCGCACTTATTATCTGAAATCGGG
>NZ_JANFPJ010000088.1:0-1147 GCF_032227045.1 Pseudidiomarina fusca | reverse complement strand
GGTTGTTCTTTGCAATTGCACATAGCTTCCCTTGGCATTTAACGCTCGAGTTAAGCCGACTTGTGTAGCGGAGCCAAACAAGTTCGGCTTGAACGAATTGTTAGGCGGCAGCCACCACTTGCCCAGACGCCTTGACGGTTGCGAAGTGCTCTACGAAGGCTGCGCAGTTCTGTCGGTCGCGACGCGCGATTCGCAGTCTGCATCGCCCGCCACGCAACCTTGGAAAGCTTTGGAAAGTATCCATCCTCGTTCCCTGCAACCAAAGCAGTGTGTAGGTTCCAAACAAGTAGGATCTAATGGCAATCGATGCGACATCTCTGATTGGAACTTCCACAATCTGATGCCTAAATTTTATTAGTCCGGTTAATGAGTCAACGATTTGGACCTCAAGTCTGATAGCTTCTTGATGCAGGGCCACTAAGCCATGGCCTTTTGCGAGGCCTTGCCAGATATCTGCAATAAAGAATGGAACAGTACTAACATGATCTCCGAGAACGGGAATGCTTGACGCAATTGACGGCTTAGTACGCCTCGTCAGAACAGCAATGGCTAGAACTATAACGACCAGTGCAGCGTAGAAGTACCATGCAGTGAGTACGTAGGTATACAAGAAGTCTAATATTTCGCGGACAATCATTGAACGGTCCTTGCCGCCTAACGCCCAACTTTAGGGCACAAATACATGGGCTAAAATAACGAGCGAAGCGAGAGAGCCCATGTGTTTGTGTCCCAGCGAACGTAGTGAGCGATAACAGTTGTTTGTTAGCTGCACAACCCCAAATAACCTATGAATTTGAAGGCCAAAATTAAGCGCCGTCGTTGATATAATATGAATTGAGATTTGGCAAAAGGCCTGTGAGTAAATTCCCACCGTGATGGTTTTACTAGCTGCCTTCTCGGCTATTTGACTTTATTTTTTTAGCAATCAAGTCAATAAAGAGACAAGCTGCACCAGCAAAAACACCAAATACTAGTGCTTCACTTTGTTCTGATATGTACTCTGAAAATACATATAGAAATAAAGTTCCTGCTAAACCAACAAAAACGCCGATGGCTATAGATTTAAATAATGACTCCATTACTTGATACTCCTTTAAACAGCTAACATTTGTGTAGTGTGCTGGCACATGTCGTAATCGTTCGTTTA
>NZ_JANFPJ010000087.1:0-511 GCF_032227045.1 Pseudidiomarina fusca | reverse complement strand
GGACTGCCTACGCTGCGCTGCGGCAGCCAATTAGCAAGGCGTTAGCTTTCACAGGAAGTGTCGATGACTCTGAATGATTTAACCGTAAATTTTTCTCATCTAAATCGAGACTCTTTACTCAGTGATTGGGAGTGGCTTTTAGAGGGTAAATTCTTACCAATTCTGATGTCAGCGTCTGGTGACGCATTTGTACAGCATGTCGAAAATAGAGAAGTTTGGTGGTTAGATACTGGCGGAGCAGAATTTTCTAAGGTAGCTGAGTCACCTGAACAGTTTAACGAACTTCTATCAGACAAAGAATTTGTTGTTGAATGTTTTGCTATACAAATGGTCGGTGATTTAATTCAATCTGGCAAAGTATTATCTAACGGCCAAATATATAGTTTAATACAACCTTGGTTGTTAGGTGGTGAATATAAAATTAGCAATATTAACCCAACAGACATCGAGGTTCATTTTTCTTTGAGTGGGCAAATAGCAAAACAAGTTGGTAGAAGTGAAAGCTAACAAG
>NZ_JANFPJ010000086.1:0-642 GCF_032227045.1 Pseudidiomarina fusca | reverse complement strand
ATAAAATTAGCAATATTAACCCAACAGACATCGAGGTTCATTTTTCTTTGAGTGGGCAAATAGCAAAACAAGTTGGTAGAAGTGAAAGCTAACAAGCCAATTATTCCGACCTCAACTCGCTGCGCTCGTTTCGTCGGCATATTGGGGCGTTATGTTCTAGGAGTAAATTATGATTTATACGACGACTGAAACGGTTCCTGGCAAGGAAATCGAAGCTGTGTTGGGCATTGTGAATGGAAATGTGGTGCAATCTAAACATGTTGGCCGAGACATCATGGCGGGATTGAAAGGTATTGTCGGAGGAGAGCTCAAAGGATATACCGAGATGTTGATGGAAGCTAGAAATATAGCGGTACAACGACTAATAGAAGATGCTGAAAAGTTAAATGCAGATGCGATAGTGGGCATACGTTTTACAACTAGCTCTGTTACTGATGGTGCGTCAGAAATACTAGTGTTTGGTACAGCAGTGAAGCTTCGAACATAACAAGCTGTTTAAGAGGGATTCGCAACGCGTGGCATTTTTGCTATGCGTTAAATTTAGTGATTAAGGTGGTTTACGGCGACTTCGGTATTGCGTTGCTCACCCCTTAACAGAGCGTTACACGTCACTATGAAATTAAGCATCGCTACATTAATCCT
>NZ_JANFPJ010000085.1:0-825 GCF_032227045.1 Pseudidiomarina fusca | reverse complement strand
CAACAAACGAGATCGCTTTATTCCAAATATCGAAATTAACGCCGTTCGTTCAAAAAGCGATTAATTAGGTCTTGATGTTCGGCTAAACGCTCAATAATGTCAGCAAAGCTATCAGGGGTACTGAAGAACATTCCACCGCTTACAGACTGGTCGTAATCTTTTTTGATATCTTCGAGCAGCCGCCCCGTTGGAATTAACACCAACTCACCGGAAAGAATGACTTCAAAGGAAACGCCTCGAGTAGCCCACCTTGCCGACTTCATCGCTACCACGTCCTGTAGTGCTTCCATGTTTTGGTACGAACCTTCATAGAGATTTTGCAGAATACAGCCTACATCATACCAATGTCTGGACAACCGCACCGTATCAAGCGGGTTTTCTTGCGTGCAGACTTGATGAAGTGCGGTGAGCTTTTCCCAAATAATGTAATCCGGGTGGTAAGCTTCCACCGCGGCTTTCGGTAACGTATGGGACTCTGCAACCGCATCTATTTCTGACAGGTAAGTCGTTACCGGTTTAGAAACCGTCGGCCGACCCCGGTTACGACCTCCAAATTCGAGCAGTACATGCTCTAATTGATAAGAATCATCCTGGAATGCCACATGTGGGAAGTGAACGTCGATTTTCTCACCACCAGAGCCTTCTTCAATTTCAGCGCTCAGCCCCTCAATGCCATAATCTGAAAGTCTGCCATTCAACCTTTGAACAAATTCGTTGGTCCAGCCTTCTAAACGCTCTCTCTGCTCACGTCTAAATTTACGTTGCTGACTCGGATTCCGTGTTGTCTGCGTCCAAGCAGCAGCTTCATCATCTGATTCTGCTAAG
>NZ_JANFPJ010000084.1:0-373 GCF_032227045.1 Pseudidiomarina fusca | reverse complement strand
TAAACGCTCTCTCTGCTCACGTCTAAATTTACGTTGCTGACTCGGATTCCGTGTTGTCTGCGTCCAAGCAGCAGCTTCATCATCTGATTCTGCTAAGTCAGCCCAATGAATCGATAAATCAATATCCTCAGAGAATCGCTCAATGGTGCTATAGCACTTGCTCAGGGCTGTTCCACCTTTGAAGGCCACATCATGGCTATCTAATAAATCCTCTTCGTATAGCAACCGCAAAATTTCGGTTACCCAAATATCTTTCTCTAAAAAATTAGCGGCCAAACCTCTTGCGGAGTTCTGTGCTGCATAGTCGAGGATTAATTTTAGTTCCGCTCGTTTCGCTTCAGTTCTATAGTAATCAAATATGTCCATCACACTG
>NZ_JANFPJ010000083.1:0-1329 GCF_032227045.1 Pseudidiomarina fusca | reverse complement strand
TTCGTCCATTCACTTCGTTCACTGTTCGTACGTTCACTTTTCGAACAGCGTAGCGCACGAACAGCGTAGCGTACGAATAACGAACAACGCTTTTAAATGAAAAAAGGGAGCCGAAGCTCCCTTTTTCTTTAACCGCATCAATTAAGCTACGATTTTAGATACTACGCCTGCACCTACAGTACGGCCACCTTCACGGATTGCGAAGCGTAAACCTTCGTCCATCGCGATTGGGTGAATCAACTCTACTACGAACTTCAAGTTGTCGCCTGGCATAACCATCTCTACGCCTTCTGGTAACTGTACTGAACCAGTTACGTCAGTTGTACGGAAGTAGAACTGTGGACGATAGCCTTTGAAGAATGGAGTGTGACGTCCGCCTTCTTCTTTGGTCAATACGTATACTTCTGCTTCGAACTGAGTGTGTGGCTTGATTGAACCTGGCTTCGCTAATACTTGACCACGTTGAATCTCATCACGCTTAGTTCCACGCAACAACGCACCAATGTTCTCACCTGCACGACCTTCGTCTAGCAACTTACGGAACATCTCTACACCAGTTACGATTGTCTTCGTAGTATCTTTGATACCTACGATTTCTACTTCGTCACCAGTACGCACGATTCCACGCTCTACACGACCAGTTACTACAGTACCACGGCCTGAGATTGAGAATACGTCTTCGATTGGCATGATGAACGGCTTATCGATATCACGCTCTGGCTCTGGGATGTATGAATCCAAAGCTTCTGCCAATTCGATGATTTTCGCTTCCCACTTCTCTTCGCCTTCCAACGCTTTCAACGCTGAACCTTGAATTACTGGCAAGTCGTCACCTGGGAAATCGTACTCAGATAGAAGTTCACGTACTTCCATCTCTACCAATTCCAACAACTCTTCGTCATCTACCATGTCACACTTGTTCATGAATACGATGATGAATGGTACGCCTACCTGACGTGACAACAAGATGTGCTCACGAGTCTGTGGCATCGGGCCGTCAGTCGCTGCTACTACCAAGATTGCGCCGTCCATCTGCGCAGCACCAGTGATCATGTTTTTAACATAGTCAGCGTGTCCTGGGCAGTCTACGTGGGCGTAATGACGTGATGGAGTGTCATACTCTACGTGTGAAGTTGCGATGGTGATACCACGCGCTTTTTCTTCCGGTGCGTTATCGATTTGATCGAATGCACGTGCTGAACCACCGTAAGTTTTTGCCAATACTGTGGTAATTGCAGCAGTCAGAGTAGTTTTACCGTGGTCAACGTGGCCGATTGTACCTACGTTAACGTGCGGTTTGGAACGTTCAAATTTTTCTTTTGCCATGAC
>NZ_JANFPJ010000082.1:0-1424 GCF_032227045.1 Pseudidiomarina fusca | reverse complement strand
TAATGCCAGTCAGTTAAGAGCTGACTGGCATTTTTTTCTCGCATATTTCTGAGGTTTTGAACGAACTTCTCGTGGGTAAACCCGCTCGGTTCGCCTTATTGGCAAAACGTAATGCTCTGCAATTTCTTGAAGATGTTCGAGAGTTTTCGGGATATTCCCCGCTGAATTAAGTGAAGCCGTGTATAGCCAGTTAATAATAGCTGTAGCACACGAGGTAAAACTCAGTTGATTTGGATATATCCCTTTAATTTTGCTCGCCATTTTCACCATCTGATAGCGAATAATATTGTACGCTAAGAGTATTCCCCATAGCTCTTGACGTATCATTTCTGGTCGCTTGCTCCGTAGCGTGTAGTGATTTTGAAGTAAAACTTGTTTCATTTCTCGATAGCCGAGTTCGATTTCCCAACGTTGCTCATAAAGCTCAACAATATCTTCGCTTGGATAACGCAATGGATCGACCATCGACGTTAATATGGTGCGCTCTTTACCATCAATAGTCCGTGTTAACATTCGAGCTTGCATGGTCTCAGGTAAATTCGGATATTTTTTGCGTGATTGTGGCGTGGTTGTCAGCTCAATGAGCTTTTGGTGACGGCCTATTTTCCTGAGCACTTTATATTGAGTTCCTTTTCTCATTGGAATAAGCCAGTGACGTTCAACACCGGTATTTTGCCACTTGTGAAGGAGTCCTAACGAGTAAAAACCTCGGTCGAATAGGGTCAATGAATGGTTAGCTGTCGATTCGATAAGTCCTTCTGCAAGCACCATCTCATTTGTTGAAGCACAATCAAATTGGCTTCCCGTTAGAAGATGGCTCGTTAATTCCATTTGGCAGACCATGCGCACTTGAGGATATTGCTCACCAAATTGATTTGAACTCTTTTTGAACGCTTGCTGATTCTCATTGGAGTCAGGGGTTCGCCAAACAACACCATCGACGCCAAGCAATCGTAAGCCATGCCATGTTGGATGCTCGGCTTGTTCATTCCAAATCGCTTGCGTATGTTCAAATACCGATTGTACGGCATGTTCACCAAGGCGTTGTCGTGCTTGAGGAATAGCGCTTGGAGCTACAAGTGCCCGTCGACCAGGCAGCATAATATTCATTTGTCCAACGATGTCCCACACGCTGGTGTTGCGATATAAGGCCATGCCTATAATACTCCACAACACCATATCCAAGGGTAAACGTCTTTTCCTGACCGTGCCGACACCGGCCTTATCAAACGCCTCATCAATTAAATCAGGATCAAGAATGTCGGATAATTTACCCAGTTCTTCAGAGTTTGGAGCATATCCATTGGCTATTGCGAGTGCTGTGGTGAGTTGCATAAAAAAATCCGTAGCTAGAATTAACTAACTACGGATTCTGATCCATTGGGAGGATCGGTCAACCGATCGCTAAAATATTTCTTAACTGA
>NZ_JANFPJ010000081.1:0-1463 GCF_032227045.1 Pseudidiomarina fusca | reverse complement strand
GCCGCGGCAAAACGACAGTGCGAGCAATACCGTAGGTAATGGTGCACAACCAAGTGAACTGACGGATTTAGTTCAACAGATGCAAGTTGCTGATATTGGCAGTCAAAATCAAGTGCCAGCACTGGGATACGTACTTTCTGACAGTCAGAATGACAAATCTCCAACGGATATATCCAATGATGTTTATACTAATATAAATTTTAAAGGAAAAATAAAAACAACAGTCGATGTGAAAAATAAAGCTTACACATTACAAATTAAGCTCTCAGTTGGAACAAATGATATTGAGCATGAGCTTTTGTCAGATTACATTGCCGGTATTAACGAACACTTCAATATTGAAGGTACTCACTCAAATGGGTATAAAATACTTCTAAAAACAGACGTATCTTTTAGCAAAGAGAATCCTGACTTCTACATAAACGAGTGCCCCGGATGGTGCAGCACTGCAAATTCTTTTAGAAATGCTGGTCGCGCTTCTCTCGGATCGACTTTAATAGAGCTGCGCGCACCGGCCGCAGATAGAAATACAGCTGCACATGAGTTTGGCCATATGTTAGGTCTTCTTCATCAGCATAACGACGATACGAAAAGTCTATTAAGTTATGCTCATGTCGAAGGGCATGAAAGAAAGCTCACAGATAACGACTTGCAAAGATTGTTTCAGCAATACAGGAAAGACGGCTATGAATAAGTATCTTCTTTTTTTATTTTTCATGCCATTTCATTTGGCAGCTTCATATGATGAAGGTATTGAGCATTTTAAATTTTCTGGAACAGGCTCTCATGAAAAAAGTCTGGTTGTTGATGGCCCATCTTTTAGCCATAAAGGACTTTGCATGAAGGATAGAGTTATATTAACGTTATATAATAATAGAGTTACATCATCAAAGCCTATTCAATTGTTTCAAGCCCAAATTGCTGGCAGCGAATGTGCTGAGTTAGATAGAGAACAAGCAGTTCTGTATCTTGGCAAGTTAGGTGATATTAATTTCGAAATTTACAATACTAAACTTTCAAAGTTGAAAAGCTGGTGTGACAATAGCGATCGAGATTTTTGTAGTGATTATAAAGTCAAGGAGTTTCACCTCGGTCTCGACGGACAAGTAAGAATTGTAGTTTTTGGAACAGGAGGGAGATCATACTCCGTTGAATTCTCTCCCGGTAAAGATGTTTTTGTTGGGCGATTATTCGACTGAATTTATGTTTAGTTGTATTTCCAGCTTGACTCGGAGTTATTGTAACTACCCCGTAATCAACCCACTTTGACGTATTGCTTCAGCCAGTACGCGCTTTGGCTCGGCCTCACCGTGAACTAAGCGTACGTCGTGCAATGGCTTTTCGGTAGTTTCTAAAAACTCCAACAACTCTTTTTGGTCGGCGTGTGCCGAATTTCGCGACCGGGCACGAGCTTGACCTTCAGTGACCACGCGGGGCAGGTCGTCGGGCGCCGGCACTATGAT
>NZ_JANFPJ010000080.1:0-265 GCF_032227045.1 Pseudidiomarina fusca | reverse complement strand
GTACGTCGTGCAATGGCTTTTCGGTAGTTTCTAAAAACTCCAACAACTCTTTTTGGTCGGCGTGTGCCGAATTTCGCGACCGGGCACGAGCTTGACCTTCAGTGACCACGCGGGGCAGGTCGTCGGGCGCCGGCACTATGATGCCTTTGGTAAACCGCGAATGATTGACGGCACCTTGATGGAGCCCGGAGCACGGCCACGCCTGAAGAACTTTGCCGATTATGCGGGTATCAGCAATATCGGCATCACTCGCCGCGGCTTTACC
>NZ_JANFPJ010000079.1:0-1783 GCF_032227045.1 Pseudidiomarina fusca | reverse complement strand
TTGAGCCTAGTAGAAGCTCGAACTTATGTCTTGGCTACAGCCCTAAACACCTTCGGTGTTGTATGGTTAAGCCTCACGGGCAATTAGTACGGGTTAGCTCAACGCATTACTACGCTTCCACACCCCGCCTATCAACGTTGTAGTCTCCAACGACCCTTTAGGACAATTACATGTCAGTGAGAGCTTATCTTGAGGCTCGCTTCCCGCTTAGATGCTTTCAGCGGTTATCGATTCCGAACGTAGCTACCGGGCAGTGCCATTGGCATGACAACCCGAACACCAGCGGTTCGTTCACTCCGGTCCTCTCGTACTAGGAGCAACCCCTCTCAACTCTCAAACGCCCACGGCAGATAGGGACCGAACTGTCTCACGACGTTCTAAACCCAGCTCGCGTACCACTTTAAATGGCGAACAGCCATACCCTTGGGACCGACTACAGCCCCAGGATGTGATGAGCCGACATCGAGGTGCCAAACACCGCCGTCGATATGAACTCTTGGGCGGTATCAGCCTGTTATCCCCGGAGTACCTTTTATCCGTTGAGCGATGGCCCTTCCATTCAGAACCACCGGATCACTATGACCTGCTTTCGCACCTGCTCGACGTGTCTGTCTCGCAGTTAAGCTGGCTTGTGCCATTACACTAACCGTACGATGTCCGACCGTACTTAGCCAACCTTCGTGCTCCTCCGTTACTCTTTGGGAGGAGACCGCCCCAGTCAAACTACCCACCAGGCACTGTCCTCACCCCAGATAATGGGGCTAAGTTAGAACATCAAACATACAAGGGTGGTATTTCAAGGATGGCTCCACGTCAACTAGCGCCAACGCTTCATAGCCTCCCACCTATCCTACACATGGAGGTTCAATGTTCAGTGCCAAGCTGTAGTAAAGGTTCACGGGGTCTTTCCGTCTAGCCGCGGGTACACCGCATCTTCACGGCGATTTCAATTTCACTGAGTCTCGGGTGGAGACAGCGTGGCCATGGTTACACCATTCGTGCAGGTCGGAACTTACCCGACAAGGAATTTCGCTACCTTAGGACCGTTATAGTTACGGCCGCCGTTTACCGGGGCTTCGATCAAGAGCTTCGCTTACGCTAACCCCATCAATTAACCTTCCGGCACCGGGCAGGTGTCACACCCTATACGTCATCTTTCGATTTTGCAGAGTGCTGTGTTTTTAATAAACAGTCCCAGCCACCTGGTCACTGCGGCCAGCTCCGGCTCCGTCCGTGTGGACTTCACCAGCTCTGGCGTACCTTCTCCCGAAGTTACGGTACTATTTTGCCTAGTTCCTTCACCCGAGTTCTCTCAAGCGCCTTAGTATTCTCTACCTGACCACCTGTGTCGGTTTGGGGTACGGTCAACATGAACCTGAAGCTTAGAGGCTTTTCCTGGAAGCATGGCATCAACAACTTCGCATCCGTAGATGCTCGTCTCGTATCTCAGTCTTAGCGGTCCGGATTTTCCTAAACCACCAACCTACATACTTTCACCGGGATAACCAACACCCGGCTTGCCTAGCCTTCTCCGTCCCCCCATCGCAGTTCATGTCGGTACGGGAATATTAACCCGTTTCCCATCGACTACGCCTTTCGGCCTCGCCTTAGGGGCCGACTTACCCTACCCTGATTAACATGGGATAGGAAACCTTGGTCTTCCGGCGTGGGGGTTTTTCACCCCCATTATCGTTACTCATGTCAGCATTCGCACTTCTGATACCTCCAGCATGCTTCTCAACACACCTTCAACGGCTTACAGAACGCTCCCCTACCCAGCAAA
>NZ_JANFPJ010000078.1:0-1862 GCF_032227045.1 Pseudidiomarina fusca | reverse complement strand
ATGCTGTCTAATAATCCATCACGAAAGATCAACAAGCCCTAGTTTTTATTGTCATATTTAAGTCATAAAACTGTCATTGTGTCACGCAAATGTCATATAAGTGACATATGATGCCTGGGTCAAAACTAGAGATTGGGATAGAATTAATCATGAATACAAATAGCAAAGTTTTAGTTGCCCTAGCCGTAGGTGCTTTCACTGGTAGCGCACTTGCCGAAGTGGAAATCACGCCTCGTGGTAGAATGCATCTGGATGCAGGTATGTACAAAGACGATGTTACGGAAATTGGTAACGGTTTTAATGTGCGTCGTGGGCGTCTTGGTATGCAGGGCAATTTATCGCCTGATTGGCGTTTTGTTATTGAGTATGACTTCGCTGAAGGTGGCGATGCCTCAGCAGCTGACGTAAATATTCGCACTAAACTGGCTGGTGGCAATGTGACTATCGGCCACCAGCGCGTGCCGTTTAGTCTAAACACCCTAACCAGCTCCAACTCTATTACTTTTATGGAGCGTTCAAGCGGCTCTACGGTTATTACCCCTGACCGTAAGTTAGGCGTGCGGTTTGATAAAACCTTCGGTAACTTAACATCAGAATCTATGTTGTTCGGCCGCACCATGAATACAGAGGGCGATGCTGGCAAAGATGACAGTATGGGGCTTGCTCAGCGGATTATTTACCATCCAAAAGTTGATGATGTTCAGTATCATTTTGCCGGTGCTTTCGTGTATCAGGACATGGGTGACTATAACACGCTTAGATTGCGGGACCGTCCTGAGCTACGTATTGACTCTGGTGTGCGTTTAATCGATACCGGTACTCTGGAAGGCATAAATTCCATCAATCGTTTTGGTTTGGAGGCTGCCTTCATTAATGGTGCCTGGTCTGCCGAAGCTGAAGCGATGACACTAAACACTTCGTCAACAGTTGAAGATGTTTCCTTCTCTGGATATCACTTTCAATTAAGTTATGTGTTAACTGGCGAGAGCCGTTCGTACAAGAATGGTTTGTTTAGCGGCGTTAAACCATCAAAAGAGTCAGGCGCTATTGAGGTTGCTGCACGGTACTCTGTCACCGATTTGAATGACGGTACTGTTTTTGGTGGTGAGCAGAAAAATCTTACATTGGGCGTTAACTATTACTTGTTAAATAACCTTCGGTTTATGGGCAACATTGTGTTTAGCGATATTGATACACCGTCAGGGGTAACCGAGGAGCCTATTGGCTTTGGGGTTCGGGTTCAGTACCATTTCTAACATAGATTAAACCCGGTTTACCGGGTTTTTTTAATCCGCAATGCTGTAGTAAGCGTATGTCACGCATTAATTAGTGTGATCTTGTTATCGGGTTAAATTGATATGTACCGAAATCGTTTGCTCTTATCATTTGGTTTGCTGGTTATGTTCTGTATTGTTCAGGCCGTAGCCGCATTTTGGACATCAGGGATAGCCGCCTATCATGTTGAGCGAGGTAGGGTATCTAATCAGATGCTGGCCGAATTTATCGCGCTAGGTGCCGACAAACAACGACTGAAGGTTTGGCTAGCGCAGTATTTGTTAACCAATGACGCGCCATTGAGTGAGCGGGATAGATTGTTAGTGCAGATGGAGCACATTCTCAGTAACTTACAGTCACTGCTGGTTAATGATCAGCTGCTATCAGATGATGAACAGGGTTATCAGGAAGTAAATCGTCAGATAAGGGCGCTCTCCATTCTTGAAACCAATATTTTTGCGCTAAAGCGCAGTTTGTTGGACAAGGAATCGATAACGCTTAGTGAAGCAGAGATTTGGCGACTTCTAATACAAACGTTTGATAAACTAGGGCTTGTTGATCTTTCGTGATGGATTATTAGACAGCAT
>NZ_JANFPJ010000077.1:0-639 GCF_032227045.1 Pseudidiomarina fusca | reverse complement strand
TTAGCAAAACCCGCGTAAACCCTCGCCCAATCGGGCGGGGATATAAGCGGGAAACGCGAAGCGTTTCTAGTCAGGTGTGGCCTGACTTTGTACATATTCTTTCAGCGTTTCAATCGTTGCACCACCTGCGCTACAGGCAAAATAGGAGCGCGACCAGAGCGCTGCGCTCTTGCTTTGCCGGGGTACGTGGGTATTGAGTCTACGTATCCGGCGAGATGAAACCGATTTCAGGTTGTTCACCATAACGCTGATCGCCAGTTTCGGTGGGTAGGCCATCAACAGATGAACATGATCTTCTTCACCGTCCATTTCCAGCAGGTTACATTCCAGTTTCTCGCAAGCAGACTCAAATGCTTCACGCAGCTGCTCAATCATAAAGCCATCGAACAGTTTTCGTCGGTACTTGGTGGTAAAGACCAGATGAACAACCAGCTTGGTGACGCTGTGACGTTTTCTAAGGTAATCTGATAGCAATTCTTTATGATGCACACTCACTTGAAATATGACCTTAGTAGCTTATAATAAATGAATTATATCAATGAGCGCTGAAATGTTAAAGGCCACGAAAGTACGCATTTATCCCACACCTGAGCAGGCGGAATTTTTAAACCGCCAGTTCGGTGCTGTGCGCTTTGCGTA
>NZ_JANFPJ010000076.1:0-1259 GCF_032227045.1 Pseudidiomarina fusca | reverse complement strand
AATGAATTATATCAATGAGCGCTGAAATGTTAAAGGCCACGAAAGTACGCATTTATCCCACACCTGAGCAGGCGGAATTTTTAAACCGCCAGTTCGGTGCTGTGCGCTTTGCGTACAACAAGGCTTTGCACGTCATTAGCAGCCAGTACAAGCGTCACGGCCTGAAATTGAAGGCCAAAAAAGACCTCAAGCCGCTGTTGGCTGTTGCGAAGAAATCTCGCAAGTATCACTGGCTCAAAGATTTTGATTCGATTGCACTCCAGCAGGCATGTATCAATCTGGATAAAGCCTTTCAACATTTCTTTGATCCCAAACTGCCTTCTCGTTATCCCAAGTTCAAGCGCAAGCACGGCAGGCAGTCCAGCTATCATTGCATGAGCGTTGATTGTGGTGATGACTGGATTAAAGTGCCGAAGTTAAAGCAGCCCATTAAAGCGCGTATTCATCGCAAGGTTGAAGGAAAACTGAAAAGCATCACCCTGTCCCGCACCGTGACAGGTAAATACTATGCCTCGCTACTGCATGAAGATGGGCAAGAAGCTCCTGCGCCCATTCAAAGCCTGAATGCTGTTCAAGTTCTCGGATTGGATATGGGTTTAACACATATTGCCATAGATTCAAACGGCACGAAAAAACCGAATCCACGCTTTTTGAAGAAAGCCAGTGCCAATCTGCGCCGTAAACAAAAAGCCTTATCACGCTGCAAAAAAGGCAGCAAAGGTCGTGCAAAAGCCCGACTTAAACTCGCTAAGGCGCATCAGCGCCTGGCGAATGCTCGTGCTGATTTTCAGCACAAGCTGTCTCGACACGTTATTGACGAAAACCAAGCGGTAATTGTCGAGACACTGAAAGTCAAAAACATGCTGAAGAACAGGAAATTGTCCAAGCACATTGCCGATGCGAGTTGGTCAGGCTTGCTCCAAAAGCTGGAATACAAGGCCAAAGAGCAAGGCAAGCATCTGGTTAAAATTGATCAATGGTTTGCCAGCTCAAAAACCTGCTCTTGCTGTGGACACAAGCTGGAATACTTGTCACTGAACGTGCGTGACTGGCAGTGTCCATCCTGCTCAACACAGCGTGATCGGGACATCAATGCAGCCTTAAATATCAAGGCGCAAGGTATTTTAAAATTAAAGGCCGCAGGACTGTCGGTTTCTGCCAATGGAGGCAAGCGTCAATCTGGTCACGTAACAGTTGCTGCCTGAGAAGTTGGAAGCCTCGCCCGTGGCGCTTTAGCGCTTAGGGCGGGGAGCAGTCAC
>NZ_JANFPJ010000075.1:0-1568 GCF_032227045.1 Pseudidiomarina fusca | reverse complement strand
ATTTTATTGGCCAAAAGTGGATCAATTTTAATGGCCATTGACAATTACAGGGGCGAATATTCGAGGCATTGCCTGAGCGAGTTTCAACGGTTGATGAATTTGATGACCAAACACACACATGCACGGCTGATGCTATGTATAAGTTTATTAACAGTAGCAGCGGTGAAGGGCTAACGATCGGCTTAGAAGGCTTTTGGGGAACTGGTAAATCGCAAGTTATTTGTCTTTTAAATTCGAAATTCAAAGAAGAAAGTAAAACGCTTTTTTATATTTTTGATGCTTGGGCTCATGAAGGGAATCCACTGCGATTAGCATTTTTGAGTGGTTTGATTGGCGCGGCTCGAAAAAGGTTGATTGGTCGAAAAAACGATAAGGCACAGGATGTAGATGAAATATTGGAAGAACAGGGCGAGAATTTAGCGGGTAGTATTACAACTACAAAATACGAGACTGTAAAAGATTTTGTGTAAATGGCTGGTTTCACTGTTAAATCCGATCCTGATATATAATCTCGAACTGTGCCATCGCTGGCTTCCAGTTGCGTATGGGCATAGTCCACTTTTTTGAAGCCTGATGCAAGGCCAAGTACAGCACCTTCATGACGGCTTCGTCGTTAGGGAACGACCAGCGAGTTTTGGTGATTTTGCGCAGTGACGCATTCAGCGACTCAATGGCATTGGTGGTATAAATGGCCTTGCGTATCTCAACTGGGTAGTCGAAGAACACACTTAAGCGCTCCCAGTTTGCCCGCCATGAGCGGCTGATGGTGGGATGCTCAGAGTCCCATGTCGAGGCGAAATTTTCTAGTGCCTGCTCGGCTTCAGCGCGAGTAGCCGCGCCATAAATGAGTTTTAAATCAGCGCCAATAGTCTTGCGCTGTTTCCAGTTTACGTACCGCAGAGAGTGGCGAATTTGGTGCACAATGCACAGTTGCACTTGAGTCTTCGGGTAAACCGCCTCAATGGCTTCAGGGAAGCCTTTAAGGCCATCGCAGCAGGCAATGAAGATATCGTCTACACCACGGTTTTTCAGCTCGTTCATTACCGATAGCCAGAATTTAGCGCCTTCAGTTTGAGCCATCCACAGCCCGAGCAGCTCTTTTTCACCGTCAGTGTTGATGCCAAGCGCTAGGTACACTGACTTATTCTGTACAACACCAGAATCACGGCTGCGAACGACTAGACAATCAAGGTAAACAACTGGGTACAGCTTTGCCAACGGACGATGCTGCCAGGCCTTGACCTCGTCCATGACGGCGTTGGTCATCTGAGAAATGAACGTCGGCGAGACTTCAACGCCATAGGCTTCTTCAAGGTATGCTTGAATGTCACGAGTAGTCATGCCACGCGCATACAATGCTATGATGCGCTCATCAAATCCATTCAGCTGGCGTTCGCCTTTGCGAACTAACTTGGGCTCAAAACTACCGTTACGGTCACGAGGAATATCTAGTTCGACATCGCCATTGATGCTACGAACAGTTTTCTTGGTTTTACCATTACGAGAGTTGCCGCTGTTGTTGCCGGCTGAGTCATTTGGTGCGTAGCCTAAATGAGCTTCCATTTCAG
>NZ_JANFPJ010000074.1:0-1164 GCF_032227045.1 Pseudidiomarina fusca | reverse complement strand
TTTTCTTGGTTTTACCATTACGAGAGTTGCCGCTGTTGTTGCCGGCTGAGTCATTTGGTGCGTAGCCTAAATGAGCTTCCATTTCAGCCTCTAGCACCCGCTCTGCCACCTTCTTGGTAAGCTGTTTGAGTAGGCCGGCTTCGCCTAAGATGTCTTCTGGGGAATCACAGCCGTCAAGCAGCTGGTCGATGAGTTTGTCTGATATTGGCATTCTGATATCCTTCTTCGATATTGTTAAGAATGCCATTTACACAGATATTTTTACACTCTCTTGTGAACAGTCAGGAAATTGTTAGATATGCAAACTAAATCAAATAAATATGTGTCACGAAAACTCTTGTTAGGTTATTTGGTCGTATATCCTTTTTACTATGTAATAGCTATGTTTTTGGCTACTATCATTCTGATGTTTATATTTGATTGGAGTTTTCAGTTTTCTGAGAAAATATTTTATATATTGGCTCTAATAATGTGGCTTGTAAGTTATGTTGCACATTTTGATATTTTAAGGCACGCCTTGAGTTTACGAAAATCTCTAGAATAGTTAACTTTGAATCCAAAGCCTCGCCCTTGCGGGGCTTTTTTTGACATTAGCCGTGCGGATTTCAAAGACTCAACTATACTGTTAAGTTACTGTACTAGTTATATTTTATTGACAATGTATTATGGCTCGTAGTATCGATTAATGTATATGCAGGCACGATACTATGATCCAGTCATAGGTCGTTTCTATTCGAATGATCCGGTTGGGTATACTGATGCTAATCCAGTCATGTCATTCAACCGATATATGTATGCAAACAATAGCCCATATAAATATAAAGACCCTGATGGTGAATTTATACAATTTGCTATTGGTGCTGCTGTTGGATTTGCAAGTGAGGTAATAACCCAAATAGCTTCAGGTGGAAGTGTAAGTGATTGGGGAGAGGTAGCCATGCAAACTGGTATTGGCGCTATCTCAGGAGGAACAGGCGGTGCGGGAGCGAGAAACCCTTCAGATCCTGCTGCGGGACTATCAAGCTTACCGGCTAAAGATCCTGCTGTTAACGGTGGGGCAGCTAGAGGCTCATCCAACATAAGTAACAGCAATAATTGCCCAGCTACAGCTTCTAACTGGTAAGCGTCCATTTTAGGACGTCCTATTCCCACTTAAGATCGCGC
>NZ_JANFPJ010000073.1:0-2966 GCF_032227045.1 Pseudidiomarina fusca | reverse complement strand
TTCCGCAGCTTCGCTGCTCCATTGCGGCCGTTGCTGCAGGCGTTACATGGAGTGAGTCATGGCGTGGTTGCCAATGTATTTAATAGATGAAGACTTAAAGAGCCTGTCTGATTTTCTCAGATCGGAAGATGAAATTTCTCTAATCAAGCCAGTTGGTAAAGGACGTTGGCAGGCATTTAGTGACTTCGAAATTGGAGAGTCTGGTTGTTACTGTCTATTTCATTCCGGTGCAGGCCCACTTCCGTTATTGGCCGAGAATCATGATGATCCGGATGGTGAGGTTTCTGATCCATTTGAAGGTTGGCAGGAGAGGCGCGCTGGGGCAAACCCTAATCAACCCTATTTCGGTGCTGGGCACCCCGCGATATTCTGGCTCAATGCTCGACTCAAAGTAGATGGAAAGGTTGGTCTGTCTTCGTTTGAGTGGATCGGGAATCACTATGCCCAAATAGGGAAGCCCGCACCTGATGTTGCAAAAAAGTGGTGGGGGCGTCTTGGTAGGTGGGTCAGAAAGCAGTCTTTCAAAATTCCGCGGCATGGAGAGCTAGATGGTAATGGTAAGGATATTTGGGCTTTTAGTGGTGCAATGCTCGAATTCGAGTAAGGAGTGCATCGTGCCAGCAATCCCTAAAACCCATGTAACAAGTGCAGGCAAGGGACGCTCCTGACGTCGCGCCCCTGCTGCAAGCGTTATACATCATGGTTCATCAAATGAAATTATTTTTTCTATCGATATTGCTGCTGATCTGCTTTGAGTTAAGTGCCAACACTCCATACGAGTTACCGCGAAGTTCTGTGATTGAGCTAAAAGAACAATCCAGTGGGCGAATCTACCCTTTATTTATTCAACTACCTCCTTCCTACAGCACGAGAACTGATCAAGTTTACCCGGTGATTTACCTTACTGATGCGCACTACAGTTTTCCAATCGTATCTGGTGCAATGCGTTTTCCGATGAACAGTGGAGTTATGCAGCATGCCATTATCGTTGCGGTGTCTTATGAAAAAGGTTCGGCAGGAACAAGCAGCAGAACCAGAGATTATACGCCGACAGTGGCTAAATCATGGAAGCAGGAAACTGGCAATGCTAAAGGACATATGGTCTTTCTACGTGATGCAGTTATGCCATTTATTGAACACAATTACCGGGCAAGTAAAACAGACAGAACTTTTGTCGGCAACTCATTAGGCGGTTTGTTTGGTGCCTATATTTTGTTCTCTGAACCGGATCTGTTTTCAAACTACATACTGGGTAGTCCATCAGTCTGGTTTGATAACAATGTGATTCTTGCTTTACAAGCCGCAAAGCCAAAGGTAACGACAAAGGTGTACCTGTCTGTTGGTGAGTATGAAACACCTGTCTATGGTGAAGGGCAGGATATGTTGGCTGGTGCAAACCAATTAAAAGACAAGATTTTGCAACTGGATACTGCCAATATAGAGCTTCAATTTGAAATTGTAGCTGGTGCGACCCATGCGACAGCCTTTCCGACGACTGCAATTCAAGGGCTGGATTGGATTTATGGGAATAAAAAGCAATGATGTATAACAAACTGCGTCATTCGCGGCCTTTGGCCGCTGCGACGCTCACAGGTTCGCGCGCATGCGCGGGGCGTTAGGGTTACAAAGAAGATGGTGTTTAATTTTAGATATCTTTGCTTAATCTCATTCATGCTATTTGTAAGCGCATGTTCACAGGAAATAGTGTATTCGTCTTGTTCAAGCTCAGTAAAAGAAGGCCATGTCTGGATTTCCATAACTAAAAATAATGATGTGATGCTTGGCTCAGAGCGCTATTCTGACGATCTACTGCAAGATATTGTCTCAAACCTAAGTAAGAGCTGTGAAACTGTAACCGTAAACATTTCTTCGGACGCTGGGGTATCACATAAATCTGTATATGAAACGATCAAACGTATTAAGGTGTTGGGGTATAAAGTTGCAAGCCAACAACCCTAACAAGTGCAACCAGGCAGGGACAAATCCTCGCTGGCTAAACTACGGCCAAATCGCTCGAATTTGCCGCTGTTGCAAGCGTTAGGAGCAAGGAGCAGCATTGAAACCTGAGATTTCTTTAGAAAAAGTATGGTTTGATGATGATCTGATCGAATTGAAAATTTCTGTCTGTAATGGTAAATCGATATTTACTAATAAAGTTTATGTTGGCAGTCATCAAATTTTAGAGTTGGTAAACGCACTTAATGTCTTTAAAAACCATTATTACGGTGGTTTAAAAGACATATTGCTGGGTCAGTTTGGTCGTGAATACGCCAACGGTGCTTTTTCTGCGAGGCTTCACTTTCCTAAGCCGGGGGCTTTGTACATAGCAACTCATCAGCAATCTGAATACTTTGAGTTCAAGGGACAGGAAGAGGCAAGCGAGGCGAAAATGTACTTAAAAACCGAGCCAGCCCTTTTAGATAACTTTATTCAGGAGCTAAAGGGGTTAAGCAATGGCATTAGTGATGTTGCAACGCTCGTTTGCACCTAACAATCCGCGTCATTCGGGGCCTGCGGCCCCTGCGACGCTCACACGTTCGCGCGCATGCGCGGGGCGTTATATGTACCTAGAGTATGGTGTTTTAAATTAAATGGAATTACTAAAATCTCTAAAGTTAAACCTTATTGGGTTCTTTGTTATTTCATCAATATGCGCGTTATGGGCTGAAATCTATTTTCAGGTTTCCTTATCTTCATCTTTTTGGGTATATGCTGCAGAAAAAGGTGAATTAATACCAATGTTCAAGATGTTGTTTTACCCGTGGGTAGGCTTCCCTTTTTTATTTTTAGCGTGTTACTTAAAATTCAGAAAAGACAATGGTAAAAAGTACATATAACAAACAATTCAACAGGACAAAAAACAGTTGGTTTTGCTCCTGCGTCGCCAATTTTACCCAACTATTTTTTGCCTGTTAATGTGGGCGTTAAATGCCAAGGGAAGCTATGTGCAATTGCAAAGAACAACC
>NZ_JANFPJ010000072.1:0-1501 GCF_032227045.1 Pseudidiomarina fusca | reverse complement strand
TAAACGAACGATTACGACATGTGCCAGCACACTACACAAATGTTAAGTTCTTGGGAGTTCCGTGAAGATTCGATACATAAAACTAGGCGACGGCGGGAAGTGGGAACGCCACTGCATCGAAGAACAGCAGACGCTTAGACTCGGGTACGAAAGCCCACACCATCAGGAATCGTTAAGTGGTGAATGGGATACTGTCCGCAATTTTTGGCTTTCTGCTAGAAATGGAAATCAAGGCGCGGCGAGCCGCGACTTGAATCAGATTCGTGATTTTTATGAGCTTTCAGAATCAGATATCTGGATTACGTTTTACCAGAGAAGGCTGTACTGGTGCCATGCTCATAAAGAAGTTCACGAACTCGAGGATGGCAGTAGAATTAGAAACGTCATAGGCTCCTGGAGTTGTTACGATAAGAAAGGAAGCCCCCTTTCCATCGAGAATATCGATGGCAGAATTACGAAGGTTCAGGGGTATCGTGGCACTATTTGCGGGGTCGAGCTTCCAGAATATCTGCTGAGAAAAATTAACGGCGAAGTTCAGCCTGAAATTCAGTCAACGAAAGAAGCTTTGGCAGCTTTGAAGGTTAATATTGAAAACCTTATCAAAGGGCTGTGGTGGAATGACTTTGAACTACTCATTGACTTGATTTTTTCCCAGTCCGGTTGGCAGCGGATATCAGTGCTAGGAAAGACAGAAAAGGATATCGATCTTGACGTCTTTTCTCCTGTTACGCAGAAGCGCGCGTTCGTCCAGGTAAAGTCCACCACAACAGCGAATCAAATCCAAAGCTACCGCGAAATATTCAACCAACACCATCAGTATGACGAGATGTATTTTGTCTTTCATACCTTTTCAGGAAATCTCGAGAACCTGAACATAGATGATCCAAGGGTTGCTGTGTGGGATATTTCAAGAGTAGCCGATTTAGTAATAAACGCAGGTTTGATAGGTTGGCTGCTTGCGAAGAGAACTTAACAATCGGCTGCACAGCGACCGGTTTTCCGCCGCTTCGCGGCTCCAAACCGACGCGTGAGCCGGGCGTTATGTGCCACGGGAGTTGGATTTAATTGAGTAGTAAACGATATGCTTTTGCTTCTTCACTTTGGAGTTTTGTGCCCGGCATTTTGATTATGGTATTTTTTGCAATCTCTGATATTGATCTGTACAAGTCTGTATCTAAAGCAAATCAGGGGTATGAATTTCTCTTTTTTATCGCACCAATAATATTGGTTCTTCTTATGGTGTATCACACGGTAATGGGCTTGATTCAGAACAGTTTAAAACGACCTAAACTTATATTTGCTGTTTTTGCTTCTATTATTGCTGCGTTACCTTTTCCTCTACTTGTTGCCTTTTCTAAATCAGATGCAGGTACCGAAGAACGCGTAGCAATCGTTTTAACAGCAGCAATAATTTTCGCAATTTTTTGGGTTTCTTTATTTGCGGGCTCTTTGTACCAATTATTGAAAATAAAGGGTGGTTTCATAAGTGGCACATAACAAA
>NZ_JANFPJ010000071.1:0-1628 GCF_032227045.1 Pseudidiomarina fusca | reverse complement strand
TAATTTTCGCAATTTTTTGGGTTTCTTTATTTGCGGGCTCTTTGTACCAATTATTGAAAATAAAGGGTGGTTTCATAAGTGGCACATAACAAACCAATTATTCCGACCTCAACTCGCTGCGCTCGTTTCGTCGGCATATTGGGGCGTTATGTGCAAAGGGAGGTTCATAGATGACTGATAATTTCGAAAGAAAACTCTGGCTATCCACAGTCCCGCTTGTGTCTACCGATGCTAATGGAATGCCAACAGGAATCGCGTCAGGGTGTTTTGTAAGATATAGCGGTAAAAAGTTACTTCTATCCGTTCAGCATGCCACTGGCAATGGCGGCGTATGGGCTATTCAGCAGCAATATGTGCCGAACAAAGGCGCAGAATTATATCGGTTAGGTGGCATCAATTTTTTGATGAAGGCAAATATAAGTACATCGGAGGTGGTGGATGTCGATTTCTCGTACGTTGAGGTGCCGGAAACAACATTCGCAAAGCGCCAAGAGATAAATCCACATACCTCGAAGGTAATTTCTGAAGAACTCATTTCTGAGCTTTCCGCTTCTTTAGAAAACGAACCAAATGGCCACACAAAGTATGGCTTTAGCGGTCTAGTTCAGCCATCGATGGTGCAACACGGGGGGAATGATTGCCTAGTCACCGAGGTTCGTGTTTATACAGGGCTGGAATATTTGCGAACTGATGGCGACTACCATTACTTCAAGTTGCCTTTCGAGCATCCCGGGCATGAGCACTTTAAAGGCTGTAGTGGCGCACCGATAATCGGTGAAGATGGAGAGTTAGTCGCGCTTGTTTGTGGCGGAAGCACTCTAACTAATGAGTTGTGGGGGATTTCATTGAAAGCTTATAAGCTTCCTGTGGACATCCTTGTCGAAGGTATTTAGCAGTTGGCACATAACCAAGCAATTAAATTTGCTCCCTTTGGTCGCCGGATGCTCGTTCCTCGCGCCGCTTATTGCGAGCGTTAGTTTTCTCATCAACATCATCATTTGTCATCTAGGATAAAAATGGATACTTTCATTGAATTTGTAAAATCGGATATTGGTGTCATACTGGCTTGGGTATGTACTGTTGGAAGTACGTTATTTGCTGTGATTAAATCAAAGAAAAATAAACAGTTGAAAATACAAGTTGGCGAAATAACAAAAAATTCAACAATAGATAATAGTCAGGATAGTGTTACGCAAAACGGCCAGAAGAATGTGTATACAAAGAATAATTCAGGCGGCATGAAAATAGACATGTAAGGGACTAAACCTTGAATATAGGAAATGAAGGGGATAATCCCTCTGTGAATAAAACAGTTAAAGTTGAACGTAATGCTGGAAATATCATAATCGGGAATTCACCCGAATATGAGATCAGCTCAGCTATAAATGAATTGCTAAAGTCACTAGCTAATAAGCCATTTACGCTCAAGAAAAACAGAAGACGCCCATCTTCTGAAACAGTTGTAAAGATACAACACAATAACCTTAAAGCTAAAAGCCATATCATAAAGCAATACTTAGATCATTCTTCAAAAGTAGAAGAAGCCTATTCCGAGATTGACTCATTGGTCACTTTTGGAAAAGCCCGATTTCAGATAATAAGTGCGACATTCATGGAAAGGTGTAGAA
>NZ_JANFPJ010000070.1:0-3148 GCF_032227045.1 Pseudidiomarina fusca | reverse complement strand
TGGTGAAAAATCCATTCTACGATCTCGCTTTATTCACATAACGCCTCAAACACCGGCGTGGTGAAGCTGGCGACTTTTGTGCGTCTTTTTGCACAAAAGGTGACAGCTTTCCCACGTCCGCGTGCTTTGACTTGTTAGCGCCTAGGCCCACGATTACCTTTGTTTATTCTTGCCCTGATAGTATCAGTGTTATTTCTTAAAAACCTTGTTTTACGAGCAATAAAATCACATTCACTGGAAACCTCAGTGCTACCCGCTTTTAAATTTACCAGCTTGTAATGCCCTGTATGAGAACCGGTCGAGAAAACCACGACATCTCCACTTTTGGTTGTAAATAACTTGACATCGTTTTTGTACAAAAGATCTCTTATTTCTTGCTTTGGATGTTTAAATTGATTTGCATAATCTGCACTAGCAATCGCAATTGTAGGCTGTACAGCTTTCACGAAAGCTGAAGTTGTGAATCCATTACTCGCGCCATGATGCGCAAGAATCATTATATCTGTCTCTTGATTAATGGTCCTCTGTCGTCGAAGCCCTGATGCGATATTGTTGTCCTCAACATCACCCAGACTTAAAACATTGAAAGATCCTGACCTAAAATGTTTGACCGTTGAGTTGTTGTTGGAGCTTTCCTCGTCTATGAATTTGGGGTGATGCAATGTATCTTTATATCCATAATTTTCCGCTTTATCTAAGCTATCAATATATTCTGGCGTTACACTAATAATCTTCTTACTGCCTTTCCCTCGCAACTCATAAGCTTTAATAATTTTTAGGCTCTCTTTCCCTGCCTCTGAGTGAGGAATGTATCCCGGATATTCGATCTTGTTCGGATTGAACTCTGCTAGAATTTTCTCAAGCTGAGATGGTGAACAATGATCTCTATCCCAAGAGGTAATGTGTAGATTATTAATATTAGTCACATCGCATAATCTCATTTCTTGTTTAATGCTATCTTCATTGGTTTCGTTATAGCGAGCTTCAATGAGCGTAAAGAAATCCCCGTTAAAATAAGAAAAAGAAGAGCCAGCACTTCCTAACTGATAAGCCCGAAATCGGGTCTTTTTGCTTTTGACTGTCATCTATAGCTTTCTCAATCTGAGCTTTCGTTATTAGATTTTATTCTTTTTACAATATATTCTGACTGCTTTCTGTACGACAACCCAAAGAGAACTAGCAGCGCAGGCAGAAGCGCGTATTTAAGATAAGAAGACCAGCTTTCATATTCATTAATTATTTTGTCACCCAAAACCAATAAGCACAAAATCACTAGAGCCGAGAGAAGGGAGCGGTACATATTGTTCGTTTCCGACAAAATTTCAATTTTTTGGTCATTTTTGACTGCTCTTAAAAAATCTGAATACGCAGCGAACTTCACTATTTTTAATTTCTTTAAAATTGGCTCCAAGACGATTGATCCAAACCTGCTTATGACCAACCCGACAAAGTAATACAAAAATAGCCCGGTAATAATTGAATCTTGTAAGAGAGGTATATCGAAATACCTATCTGCAACAACGCATAAAACGACGCCCGGCAGCAAATAATTAAACAAATTGTAAGATGAAATTTTTTCTAAAATACTTTCCACAGTTACTCCCTTCTGGTGCAAAGCTGGATAAACGCTAACGCCTCAAACACCGGGTTGGTGAAGTTGGCGGATTTTTTGGAACAAAAAAGGTGACAACTTTACCAAGTCCGAGTGCTTTGACTTGTTATACCTCACCTGACTCTACTTCTAAATCATCTTCCATTTTGCTAGTAGGTAGATTGTTATAAACAGTAAAATCAAACCCATCTTCAAATTTGTCTTTAGCTACCTTTAGTATCCTCACAGAATCATTTCCATTCCTAGAACGATTCCTCCAGTAACATTGATTGTTTTTGTTCGTACCATCAAGCAGAGTTTCTAATTGCTCTTTTGTGTAGTGATCCAAATCTTTATCGATATATCGATCAAAATACATATCAGCCCGTTCAAAATCAGCACTACTTATAAAACAGGCGATGCCAAAATCACGATATTCCGAATCTAGACCCAACTCTTGGCATACTGCCTTAAGTTTCTCCAAGTGTTTTTGATTCAAGAAATGACCATTATCACCATACTTTTTGTAATAATTATCCGTAATCCATTTTATTAGTTTTTTAACATGTAGTTCTGGTGAGTCAGATATAAAAAATGCGATACCAAAATATGAAAGATTATCCTTCAAGACAGGTTTAATTAATTCTTTAGCGGAATCCTCCAGAGAGTCATAGACTACTCTCTCCATGGAAATAAACTCGATAAGTGCTTTAATAGCGTCAGAGTCTGACGATATATTGGAATAGTATGCAGGCTCAGATTTTATGGCATCCACCATAGAATGCTTTTCCTTATCAAAGATTAGCTTCATGGCTCTGATATTGATTCCTCTATTCTCGATAGGCTTTTCATCTTCAGATCTAAAAGAGAATTTCCAAAGACCTTTAAAAATCTTGACCAGAGTGTCTTTATTTAAAGCCCTTAAGTATTTTGACTCTATATACTTATTAAGTGCTATATCTGAGGGAAATAAATCTTTTACTTTTTCGAGATCTTCTAAGAATGTAGAAAGAATCTTCTGAGACATAAAGGGCGGTTTGCTCAACATAACCTCTATGCTGTTCCTAATATCACTTCGGATCATTTCTTGAGTTGGTTCGAATAATGTATCTTCATCACTAATTACAGGGTGTGCTGATAAATGACGGTGTTCTTGGATCAACATGATTTTATGGTTTGCTGCTGTATCTAGGAGTTGGGTTCTTTCAAACACTTTTTTTATAAGCTCTTTCTCCCATTTTGGCGAACAGGGATCATCTTTTTGTAAAGCTTCAATCTCGATTAGTATCTTTTCAGAAGTCTTATCGTTGTAGAGATCTCGCAACTCTTGGAGTTTGAAAATTATGTCGCAGACAACCACCGACCACAGCATTACAGTAGCTGACCTATAGCAACCGTTAGCGTAACTCTTATATACCTCATCGAAGTACTTCCGAGTCCTACGATCATATATTTTGCCTTTTTGAGACTCTAGTGAGAAAACCTTAACGTCCATTTATTCTCCTTGAGGCATAACATTTGTGTAGTGTGCTGGCACATGTCGTAATCGTTCGTTTA
>NZ_JANFPJ010000069.1:0-3216 GCF_032227045.1 Pseudidiomarina fusca | reverse complement strand
GTGGGGTTCTAGGGATTTTCCCCTCTAAAAAGACATAATCCTCTGTAGACCACACCAATAAATGGCTGCGGAGGTGGTTTACTTTCAGCTTGGAGCCTAATCATCCACTATCGGCCTTGTTATTTCGCCAATATTGGGCAATTTCCCAGTATTAGTGAAGTTATACGTTCCGCTTAAGTTGATATTTTGCCACGCAACGGGCGAAACAGCACGAGTGATACCCGCTTTCTCTTCATCTCCTCTCGCTTCAAAGTGTCCCAGAAGATGACTCAGTATCGCGGAGTTGAAGTAGATGATCGCGTTGGCAAGCAATCTTGCGCATTCATTCCAGATAGCGATTTCAGACTCGTTTTTGCCACGGAACTGATCACCATTCACCGACGCAATGGCTCGTCTAAGGAAGTGCCATGCTTCTCCCCGGTTCAGGGCACGTTGCACATACTGCCGCAAACTGGCATCGTCGATGTAGTCAAGTAAATATTGCGCTTTAACCAGTCGATTATACTCCGTCAGAGCCTGTAATATTGGGTGTCCAGAAGGGTAACCAGACAACTTTCTTACCAGCATTGCTTGTGTCGTCCGCTTTGTCTGAAGTGACAGAACAATACGCCTGATATCTTGCCATCCCGTTGTAATAACATTCGTTCTGATAGGCTTCTTTAGCGCCAGTATGGTGCTGCCTTGTTCACTTTCAGTCACATCAAACAGATCATTGATGACACTACTGAACTGCGCGTATCGCGGTGCAAAACTGTAACCGCATAGATCCAGTAAGGCGAAGTTAACATGATTGACACCGTGTGTATCTGTCGAGAGTACGTCAGGTTTGATTTCACTGCTGTTGGATTGTAACAGGTCATAAATATAGTGTGATTCGTGCTCGTTGGAACCGATGATCCGAGCATTGAGGGCGCTGTGGTTGGCCACCAGTGTCATGGCCGTGATCCCTTTGTTGGTGCCGAAATACTTAGAGGAGTACCGGGTTTTAAAGGTTTCCAGATGGGTTTCGAATTTCTGACCATCCGCACTGGCATGCAGCTGGTCCTCCTGAATATGGTAGTGGCGGAAGATGGGTAGCGCTGCAACCGCATTATTGATCACGTCGCTGGCGTCATGCAGCGTTTCAGGCCGGATATAGTTGGCCTGCACCGTACTCAGGTGTTCATAGCTTCGATCGGAGATCTGCGCCATGCCATACACACCACGGTGAGTGGCGTTGGCAATCAGAATGGCCAGTAAATCATCCTGATGAGTGAACCCTTGTTTTTGTATCGGAAGTACATGAGTCAGACATTTCATGAACCCGGTTTCGCGCTCTACATACCGCAGTACATCCGCGATACCGACCGGTTGCATTCGCTTAAAAAAGGGATTGTTGACCAGAGATGTAGCGCTTTTGGTCGGCAGACGCCAGCGGGTACCGGTACGATTTTTCATGATCACATTTCGATTGTCTCCCTCATCAATATGGAGAGCAACGTCTTTGAGTGCACTTTCCAGCCGGTGTTGTTTCTCCTGTAACAATAACTCTGCGGGCTGTTTTAGTCTGTCCAGTGTTGATGAGGCCAGCAAGGTATCCTGCGATGTCTGGGGGATCAGGTCGTCTTCCAGTGCGCGGTATTTGGTAACATTTGGCAAATAAATGCGTCCATTCAGTCGTGAGGTTAACTGCCGGTAGAGCAGCCATTCGTAACGTTGCGGGTTAACGTTATCCTGTTTAACCAACCATGGGAGGTGCTTTTTCGGGATGAGCGACGTATCCATCGTCTTCAGTGGTCCACCGAATGCGATTTCCGTCTGCATCTGTTGAAGTTGGGCGACGACGGCTTCTGAGCCTTTACCGGCCTCACATTCAAGGCACAAGAACACCTGCCTTAACAGTTGCTCCAGGAGATTGCATTGTTCATCGTAATGTTGCCACTGGTACTCTTCCACGGTCCGTTTCTGTTTTTTCAGGTAAAGGCAGAGGGTCTGGATATCCCTGTCATTCATGACCTTCAATGCCTGTTGTCTGACTACTGAGAAGGGTTGATTATCATCAATGTTCTCATCCACAAACAGATGCAGTAACTCTGCCGCTTTCGTGACATTGTCCGCGGCTGACTGCCAGGACAGGAACACTGCTTGTTGTGCAAAGGTGTTGGCAGCTTCTTGTTGCTTGCGGATATGGTAAATGAACCCATCAGTTAACCGTTCCAGTGCCAGTTGTATCCGCTCTGTCAGGTGACATAGCAACCATAGATGCTGCTGTGCGCGTTTGAATCGTTTGAGTTTACTACCGTAATAGTTGATGAGCTCACCGAAGTGTTGTCGATTTTTAAGAGACAGATTAAGCCCATCGATAACGCCATTGATTTGCGTGCGCCATGGCGCTAACTGATGATAAAGGGCAAGCTCTTTTTTAAGTTCAGGTACGGTCAGACTTTTTGCACCGCCTCTGAGCTGGTTCAGGCTTAGTCCGTCATCAATGGCTGTTATGCTGTCCAGAAAGACGTGAAGTTCAGGACTGGTGAGTTGATTAAGTTGGTGCGCCAGGTCTTTTCTGACCTGCTGCATCGCTCTGCTTATCAGTCTCTGGAGTACGGTGTACCTAGGGATAGCAATGCTGTGACTGGTTAGGAATTCAATAGCAGTATCAAAGAGGTAACGCGGCTCCAGCCAGGCATTGCCCACCTGAACAAGGTGGTCGAAAAGAGAATTGAAGTGCTGACTTTCGTCCCATTTGTGATAACCAGCAAGGTCTAATACTTTTGCGTAGAGTCGATCTTTTTGTTTTTGTGAGGGAGTGAATGGTCTGAGCCCCTTGCCGCCAAGCAGCTCTTTACTGATGAACATTAAATCCTTAGAAACCTGCGAGTAAGCGATATCTAGGATGACGGGCTTTGATTTGAAGTATCCCAAAATCGCGACAAAGTAACATCTACGAGCTCTGAGACGAATTGACCGAAAAACTGCCAATTCCGCATCGTTCAGAGAAAAGTACAGACGTTGTTCTTCGATTGAAAAAATGGGTGGGGAATAAAGATCTGCCTGTTCTGCTCTCGTGAGAATAGTAATTTCGTTTTTGATGGCCATATCAGGGCTGTTCCGTATTAAATGTACGATATTTACCTAATTTGCCACACTTATAAGTAGTAACCCACCTCCGCAGCCATTTATTGGTGTGGTCTACAGAGGATTAAGTCTTTTTAGAGGGGAAAATCCCTAGAACCCCAT
>NZ_JANFPJ010000068.1:0-2366 GCF_032227045.1 Pseudidiomarina fusca | reverse complement strand
TGCGGCTTTGCCTCCATTCCAAAGCCGCGCATGCTGCAAGCGTTAGTGTGAACAAATGAAGCTCGTAATTATTTTGCTAGCCTGTCTAATTATTCAAGGCTGTAATGAAGGAGATAGCAAATTGCTACCAAATGGAAATGATGTCAAAGAAGCCCTTCTAAATTTCAAATCACAGAAAAAATTTGTAGAGGATTTAGGTGAGCTTTATCCTGGTGCGCCAGATGAACAAACTAGAATTCAGGCAGAGAACATCATAAATGCTGTTATAGATAAACTCATAATCGAAAAAGATAATAACTTGAGTGAAAAAGAGTTTTGGAGCATTTTAAAAATGGCTGCATTACAACTTGAAACAATGGACTCAGAAGAAATGGATCAAGGTTTATTTTACATGGAGAAGCTAATGGATATATATAGCATAGAATCATCTGACGGTAGACTAAATGAGTGGCGTTATGGTTTTGATCCAAGTTCACACTAACAAGTTGCCTAATTTCGCCGCGAAAAGCGCGGCTGGGACAAATACTCACTGGGCTTCGCCCAACAACGTTCGCATTTGCCCATTGGCAAAGCGTTAAATGTCTATGATCGATCACGATAAATTCCGGACCTTGGTCAAGCAACTCTATGCCACGGTCAATGAGTTGGAGACCATGTTCCCGGGCAGGCACTTCACCCCGGATGGTCACATGGTTGGCAGTCTGGGTGAGTGCATCGTGGCCGACGCCTATAATTTGGAGCTGAAGGCAGCTTCCAACAAAGGCTATGACGCTGTCACCGAAACAGGCTTGGAAGTTGAGATCAAGGCTACGCAATCCAAATCTGTAGCGTTCCGGAGTCAGCCGCAGCATACGATCATCATCAAGATCTTGCGTGACGGAACATTCGAAGAAATTTATAACGGGCCAGGAGCCCTTGTTTGGGATCAGTTCACAGGTAAACGGCTACCGAGTAATGGTCAGTTTCAAATCTCTCTCAACAAGCTCCGGCAACTCAATCAAACAGTGGCTCAGTCGGACCGTGTGCCCAGGGCCATTTAACAAGGCGCAACAGTACGCGGCCGGTGGCCGCCGGACGTCCCTGACGGGCCGCCGCTGTGCTTCGCGTTAGCTTTCAGGAGAAGTATGAAGTTTTATCTCTTTATCTTGGTGATTTTTAGCTCGCAAGTTACTTATGCCGAAAGCCTTAGAAAAGTGCGACTAGATGACACTAAAATTTGCTATCCATCTAGTTTTTCACCGGATAGTTCATTTATGAAAGCATTTCTTGCACCTATCGCTGACGAGCTCGATAGTTCGGATGGTCAAGAATTGATATACATTCCAGCTCAAAATATTAAGGCTAAGGTTTCGGGATACACATTAAGCCATATCAACAGTAATGGGGTAGATTTTGAGCATGAGCTAATGGGGTTGGCATATGCAAGCTCACAGATTGGCAATCCTAATGGAATGGCTGAAGCCGCTTGGAACGTTTACGACAAAAGAGATACCGTGTATGTGGAAAAAGACCCAAGCCTGCCGTTTTATCGTGTTTATGAGTATCACGAGCCTCTGTTTATGTGGCACCTTGTTCGATCTGCGCCTTTGAAGAACCCAGGAAAAGCTATTCCATCGGACTGGTATATAGGCCATTGCTCTGAATCGGCAGGCAGCTTTAGCTGCAAACAAACAATTAATTTTGAATCCATATTCTATGAATATGAGCTACAAGCACATGATCTACATCTTCGTAGCGAAGTCAGCGAAGCCGTGAAATCGCTGTTTAAAGAGTGGAAGCAGAACTGTGAAAAAAGCTAACAAGCGCAGGCACGGCGACGCCTTTTTCGTTGCGGCTTCGCCTCCACTACAAAGCCGCGCGTGCTGCGGGCGTTAGGCATTTCCATGAACGAAAAGATTAGTTTAGATAGCAAATACCTTGTTGAAATTCGTCTTGGGGAAAACCATGAGAAGGTTCATGCTGCTTGGCAAGACGATACTAATGAAGGTTTTCTGATTTGTTATGACATTAATTTATTATTTGATGATCAAACTATATTCTTGGTCAAACCATGTGAAATTGGGATTGCTGGTCGGTATCCCGGGATGGCGTTGTCATTGGAAAAAATTGAGTCAGTAAATTGTCAGTCGCCGTTCAATGCTTCGTGCCTTCCGATGAAAGTTGATGAAGTAATTCAAACAGATTACTTGGGTGAGGGCGCTGTAAATGAAATTATCCTTGTTCTAGTGAATAAATGCAGAATTATAATCAGGCATGTCTTTCCCCCCATGACAATGGGTGTAAAACTGGAGCAAAAAAATGCCTAACAAACCGCTTAAATTCGTTCCGGCCACAAAAAGCGTGGCCTCCACTGGACTGCCTACGCT
>NZ_JANFPJ010000067.1:0-1034 GCF_032227045.1 Pseudidiomarina fusca | reverse complement strand
AAACTGGAGCAAAAAAATGCCTAACAAACCGCTTAAATTCGTTCCGGCCACAAAAAGCGTGGCCTCCACTGGACTGCCTACGCTGCGCTGCGGCAGCCAATTAGCAAGGCGTTAGGCTTTTAAAAATCTGGTGAGCAATGATCAAAAGTGATTTTCATGAGTTCGTTTTAGGATTTTCTGCCTTTGCTATGACAATCGCCTGCATTGTTGCTTTGTACGGAGTTAATATGCTCTTCAATTCGAGCAATAAGTTGGGATTCGAGGGTTGGTACTTAATTGGATACTCCGTCCTTTATTCTTCAGTTCTTTGGCTGCCCGCTTTCATTTATTTAGCTTGGCCAAAACCTGAGCTTCCAAGAGCATTCCGATATATATGTTCAGTTCCTTTTTTAGTTATGGTTGTCATAATATCGATATTAACAATTAATTCAGTTTCTATTTGAAAGATCGCCTAACAAGCGCCTAAAACAATGCGGCCTTTGGCCGCTGGACTCGCAACAAGTTGCTCGCCGTTTAGGCTTGCGTTAGCATGGGGGAAGTATTGAGCTATTTTCAAAATTTCTTGAACAAACTAAAAGGTGGCACAATACATATTCTCGCATGTCTTTTAGTTGTGCTTTTGGCAGGTCCGGAAATAGTACTGGCTATGGAGTTGAGCGCATTAATTGAAGTAATGGGAGCGTGAACATTTCTATTAATGCATTGGTATGCGTTTTTGGCATACATAGAGCCAGCGGTTAAGAAGTTTAAAGAATTTGAAGGTGTGCAATTTTTTGTTCCGAGGTTAGATGATATTACCTTTTACCCTGCTTTGATTATTCATGCTGTTCCGGGGCGTAGTATCGCCTTATTGTTTTTGCTTTCACTGTATTTAATTATCGGGGCGGGTGTTTTCAGTGTTGTCATATAAAAATGCTAACAATACGCAGCACTCGCGGCCGGCGCCCGCTGGGATGCCAACCGCTACGCGGTCGTCACCCGTGTGCTTTGCGTTAGGGCTTTTATCGGAGATAGTCGATGGCCAATAGGTCTCC
>NZ_JANFPJ010000066.1:0-3537 GCF_032227045.1 Pseudidiomarina fusca | reverse complement strand
CAAAATTAATGGCCGAAAGTGGGTCAGTTTAGTTGGCCATTAACACATATTTGAGATGATTATAAAGAGGAGAAGGCGCTAATTCGTGTCAGCATATTCGTCTTACATACCATCAATGGTTGTTAGGCTGTCTTTCGCAAGATAAAATACTCTTTCTTCAAAGGAGGACGACCTCCCCCGCCTTGGGAATAAATGACTAGGACGACCTAGCACCTTTATATTTCGGAGGGGTCAATGCCTTGGATCTATCTTCTCATTGCCGGTGTACTTGAGATTGTGTGGGCTTACACAATGAAGCAGTCTCATGGTTTTAGTAGGCTCATGCCATCAGTCATTACGATTGTTGCAATGGTGGCCAGCTTCGGGCTGCTAGCCGTTGCCATGCGAACCATTCCGCTTGGAACGGCCTACACGATTTGGACAGGGATAGGGGCTGTAGGAGCTTTTCTTGTCGGTATTGCCTTTTTGGGCGAACCCGTCAACGCAACGAGAATCATTGCGGCAATCCTCATTGTTTCAGGGCTGATATTAATGAAGCTATCTAGCACCTGACAATTAACAGCAGGAAATGGTGGCGTTAAGGGAATGGAACAGGCCACTCCTCCTGCGCCTTTGATGACCCGGCGATGAAGGCAAATAGCCTAAGGACTTCTCACGCTGCGATGATTCATCAATGAGATTCAGTAATTTGCTATAACCCAAATGACTGTGTAAAATTTCATCGATATTTTAACAGGACGTTAGATACAAATCGGAGCATTGATGATGTTAACCAATGAACATAAGGAAGTGTGTAAACTGGCAACCTGTAAAGATGTAACCAAAGCAGCAGCTTCAGGTAACACCCAGTTTCAGTACTTTCTCAAACATGGCAAACTGCCAACCAATAAGGCGAGTATTAAGAAAGCGCTACGTTAATCGTGCGTTTTTTCACAAGTCCTTATTTTAGGCAACTCGACTCATGGGTCGAGTTGTTTAACACATCCATCTCGCACAAGACGCTGATACTCGGAAACGCTGGTCAAAAATTACTGAAGTTCATTACAGAACCAACTCAATACATGAAGAACACAACGATTACTGGCTACTTTATGCATATGACAATGTCGAGGAAAGCTATTTGCTGCTAACCGTAGTTGGCCCAGAAGCTCATAGCCACAAAAAGTGGCGGTCGTACCTAAACCACATCCACATCAACATCGTTGAACCATGGATAAACGGCAAACTAGATGGGGTTAAATGACGAGGACCACGTTCTCAGCGTTCTGAATGCTCATATGCAGCTCAATTGAATGACTGATAACCTTCTTGGGCAAGCAAGTCGTCATAGGGCATGCAATATCTCCGCAGTGATTGGCCTTGTTAACACTTAGCTCCGGCATCAAGATGTTCGCTCGCCTACATATGCGACGACCTTCCACTCTTCGTCTTCGTTTTTACGCGAATAAAGCTCTCGGTCAGTCCCCGCTGAATTGGGGATGCTAATACACTGCTCCGCATCATCGTCACTGCATATCACTGGTTGGTGCTGAGCTGAAGCCCCTGCATACTTGTCAGCCTTTTCGTTATTCCAGATTTCGTTTATTTCTTCTTGAGTGTGCTTCATCGTTGTATCCCCTTGAGTGCTAACGCCGCGCTCTGCGGCAAAATTGGAGCGCAGCGGAAATTTTGTCCGACAGCAGCGCTTTGTTAGATCCTTTTTTATCGGACTTGGGAACATTTTCTAAATTACAGTTATCTTCTCACATGCAGAATACAGTCGCTTTGCGTAAGCAAAACCCCTTAACTTCACCCAATTTTCCGTCACAAGAAAAATCCACACCCAAAGCATCGAAAGATGGATAGCTATAAGACCCAAGTAGGGAAATGAAATTTCCTGAATAACAAGCCTCGGTGACATACTCCCTAGAGTTGTTGCATCAGGGTAGATGACAACCAAGCTAACCAGTAGTGAAGATACAGTTATGAAAATGCCTAATGATTTAAATGCTCTAATGTTTCTAGCGAACCCATATGCAACATTTTCTTTGAAGATTAACGGGTATATAGTCGTATCCCGAGTATGCTCCCTGAGGTAGTTTGACGCAGACCTATATAGCTCATCGGCTCTTTCTGGGTTCGCTTGCTCATATTCGGGTGTCGTGGGGTCGAAGTTTGATATAAGTAACGCTAGCCGGTCCATGTAACGTGATTTAGTTACACTATCGATCGTATTGTCGGTGTGCCTTAACATAATGGTGGTGGGCGCGCCACCCCACTTTTTGAATAGCTTGTCCTGAAGAGCATTACCTTTTGCCGACATCTGATTGGCGGCAAAATATATCACCCCGAAAGCTACAAGGAATGTTACCGTAGATCCTGTCCAAGTTCGTGAAGGCTCAAAGAGGACAAGCAAAGAGATAAATATTGGAAAAACTAGAAACAACGCCGGTTTCACCCTGGCGTTGAAGCTATATTCATCGAAGTATTTTGAAAATTCACTCATTTGTATGGCAGCCCATTCTTATAGAGTGTATTCAGTTTCAACAGTAAGACTACCAAAGTAATTGGGGTAGCTTGTGCATCCTTCATCATTAAGGAAGTCTTTTGAGTAATCGCTTTCCGATGAATAGAAATGGACCTTATTACCGACACACTCCATCGTTATATGACCCGCTCTATTCTGGGTAAGTATTTCATATCCGGTATAGTAATTGAGATGACGGGACGGGGCCTCGCCAATAACGATAACCTGTGGATCAAGCTTTTCAAGCCAAGAATTAGGTATTTTCCCTGAATTCCTGCCGTGGTGTGCAGCAAAAACGACAGTCGTCTTTTCCAGTTCAATTTCATCTACAATATCTTCCATGAATTGGGTTTCAAGATCACCAAGCCACATGAAGCTCGCCCCTCCGGAAAAGCTATATCTAATTACTGCAGATGTGTTGTTATAGCTTTCGCCAGCATCACAAGCCCTCAAAGCTTCTTTGAAGTGTTCATTTTCAGTATCCGGCCATAATACATTGATACCAGCACTTCCTCTTTCATCATCACCGATGTTCATCCACTTTCTTGAGCATCCCTTATAGATGTAAAAAGCCTTATCGCCATCTCTTAAATCACAGTACCTCTTGAAAGACTCCGTGTCCTTGTCTTTTATAGCCTTATTCTTTACGACATAGAAATTGTAGATAGGCATTGAATCGTCAAGCCAGTGAATGCCTCCAAAGTGATCTTCATCTGGATGGGTACATATAAATCGTGTGATGCGCTTGTCTCTACTCTCGTCTTTAAGCTCTTGGATTATTTCATCCCGGTTTTCATCGGAAAGATCACAGTCGATGATGGTAAAGTTATCGCTTCCATGTCGAATGTAGAACATATCGCCTGCACCGACAGCGTAGCTTTTTATGATTGGCATGAAGAACTCCTTAATATTGTTGGCCTATCCGATAGGGTGTTGAATGGTCGCATTGATCTAACGCTTCACGTCACCTGCAACCAAAAGCAGAACGAGGAACGAGCGGCGCTTTTGGTTGTCCGAGTGTATGTGATTGT
>NZ_JANFPJ010000065.1:0-3614 GCF_032227045.1 Pseudidiomarina fusca | reverse complement strand
CAGAGGATTATGTCTTTTTAGAGGGGAAAATCCCTAGAACCCCACCTTGAGACAGAACGCGCCTTGGTCAGAATCCCAGTCGCTGGGCGGGTTTGCGCCTACGCTCTTGACCCCCACGAGGTCTGGAAAGGGTACGACAACGCCAAAGAATACGCGGCCTTCGTGACCAAGACGCTGGTCAACAAGGACGGCGATATTAAGCGCCGGATCATGTCGATGTTTAGCCCAGAGGAACGCCCAGACGACAGGGAGTGACGGGCACTGGCTGGCAATGTCTAGCAACGGCAGGCATTTCGGCTGAGGGTAAAAGAACTTTCCGCTAAGCGATAGACTGTATGTAAACACAGTATTGCAAGGACGCGGAACATGCCTCATGTGGCGGCCAGGACGGCCAGCCGGGATCGGGATACTGGTCGTTACCAGAGCCACCGACCCGAGCAAACCCTTCTCTATCAGATCGTTGACGAGTATTACCCGGCATTCGCTGCGCTTATGGCAGAGCAGGGAAAGGAATTGCCGGGCTATGTGCAACGGGAATTTGAAGAATTTCTCCAATGCGGGCGGCTGGAGCATGGCTTTCTACGGGTTCGCTGCGAGTCTTGCCACGCCGAGCACCTGGTCGCTTTCAGCTGTAAGCGTCGCGGTTTCTGCCCGAGCTGTGGGGCGCGGCGGATGGCCGAAAGTGCCGCCTTGCTGGTTGATGAAGTACTGCCTGAACAACCCATGCGTCAGTGGGTGTTGAGCTTCCCGTTTCAGCTGCGTTTCCTGTTTGCCAGCCGGCCCGAGATCATGGGGTGGGTGCTGGGCATCGTTTACCGCGTCATTGCCACGCACCTGGTCAAGAAAGCGGGCCATACCCACCAAGTGGCCAAGACGGGCGCGGTCACCCTGATCCAGCGTTTTGGATCGGCGCTCAATCTGAATGTTCACTTCCACATGCTGTTTCTCGACGGTGTGTATGTCGAGCAATCCCACGGCTCAGCGCGTTTCCGCTGGGTCAAGGCGCCGACCAGCCCAGAGCTCACCCAGCTGACGCACACCATCGCCCACCGGGTGGGTCGCTATCTGGAACGGCAAGGCCTGCTGGAACGGGATGTCGAAAACAGCTATCTGGCCTCGGATGCGGTGGATGACGACCCGATGACACCCCTGCTGGGGCACTCGATCACTTACCGTATCGCTGTCGGTTCACAGGCGGGGCGAAAGGTGTTCACTTTGCAAACTCTGCCGACCAGTGGTGATCCGTTCGGTGACGGGATTGGCAAGGTAGCCGGGTCCAGCCTGCACGCCGGCGTGGCGGCCAGGGCCGATGAACGCAAGAAGCTCGAACGGCTGTGCCGGTACATCAGCCGCCCGGCGGTATCCGAGAAGCGGCTGTCGTTAACACGAGGCGGCAACGTGCGCTACCAGCTCAAGACGCCGTACCGGGACGGCACCACGCACGTCATTTTCGAACCATTGGATTTCATTGCAAGGCTGGCCGCCCTGGTACCGAAGCCCAGAGTCAACCTAACCCGCTTCCACGGGGTGTTCGCACCCAACAGTCGGCACCGGGCGTTGGTCACGCCGGCAAAACGGGGCAGGGGCAACAAGGTCAGGGTGGCTGATGAACCGGCAACACCAGCACAACGGCGAGCGTCGATGACATGGGCGCAACGGCTCAAGCGTGTTTTCAATATCGACATCGAGACCTGCAGCGGCTGCGGCGGCGCCATGAAAGTCATCGCCTGCATTGAAGACCCTATAGTGATCAAGCAGATCCTTGATCACCTGAAGCACAAAGCCGAAACCAGCGGGACCAGGGCGTTACCCGAAAGCCGGGCGCCACCGGCTGAGCTGCTCCTGGGTCTGTTTGACTGACGAGCCTGAAGGCCAACGATACCAATCAAAATGCTGCGTTCACAGCGCCGCGGCAGGGATCCGCCGTGCTGGTTGTCGGAAAAGGAGCCGCTAGTGGGAAAGAGGAGGGTAAATTTTCAGCGTTGCTGGCTCCCCGTCAGCCGGATTGGGTTGCATCGCAGGGGTGTCGAAAGAGTCAACTGCGGTCCAAAGCTGTTGGACTTGGGTGAAAAGGGCGTTTATTCTTCCTATACGTTGTCGGCAGCGGGCCAAAAAGGAATACGTCCATGCCCATCGAGGTGAAACCGGCTGTGAGCGCGGGTTCAAGCATATAGCCCGACAGGCGCGTATCCTTGCCGATCACGACACGATGGCGGTGGTCACCGCGACGAAAGACACGGCCAGCCGCCATGCCGACGCGCAAGGCGGTTTCCGCCGTCATCGCGCCTTCGTTGGCTTTGCCACGAATACCGTCTGTGCCGAAATATTTGCGCACCATAAGGTCGATTATCCTGTCGTCGGGTCGCCCTCAAAGGGGACATGCCTGCTGAACCGCGAATATAGAGAAATATCCCGAATGTGCAGTTAACGAATTCTTGCGGTTTCTTTCAGCGCCGCCAATACCGCCAGCCCGTCGCGCAAGGGGCGCGGCTCGTGTGTGCGGATGAAGTCAGCTCCACCTGCGGCGGCGGCAAGCTCTGCAGCGAGTGTCGCGGCCCCGACATCCCCCGGACCACGGCCTGTGAGCGCGCGCAGAAAGGATTTGCGCGAAACAGACAGAAGCACCGGCAAATCGAAGCGCAGCCGCAATTCATCGAACCGCGCCAGCACCGAGAGCGAGGTTTCGGGAGCAGCCCCCAGAAAAAACCCCATGCCGGGATCAAGGACAAGGCGGTTGCGTTTGATACCGGCACCCGTCAGCGCCGCGATGCGCGCGTCAAAGAACGCCGCAATGTGATCCATGATGTCGCCAGCGGGTGCCTCGCGCCGATCTGCCTGCCCGTCTTGCACCGAATGCATAACGACGAGTTTGGCAGATGATTTCGCCAATTGCGGATAGAACGCAGCGTCTGGAAAACCGCGAATATCATTGAGATAGGCCACACCACGCGACAAGGCATAGGCTTGCGTCGCGGGTTGATAACTGTCGAGCGAGACGGGAATGCCATCTGCCTTGAGCGCGTCCAGCACCGGCGCGATACGCGCGATTTCTGTGTCGGACGAAACAGGCGCGGCGTCGGGATTGCTGGATGCCGGACCGAGGTCGATCACATCTGCCCCCTCGGCCATCAGCTTACGCGCCTGCGCAATGGCTGCGTCTGGCGCCAGATACCGGCCTCCATCGGAGAAACTGTCCGAGGTTATGTTGACGATGCCGAAAATGATGAGCGATTTATTCATGGGGGCTTCTATAATAATAATAATCGAGCATGAGTCTCATACGGATGCTCGGGTCGAAAGGGAATCCCCAGGCGAGTAACCTGTTTGCGGTGATCCATTAGCTGCAGGAGCAGAATAGCATACATCTGGAAGCAAAGCCAGGAAAGCGGCCTATGGAGCTGTGCGGCAGCGCTCAGTAGGCAATTTTTCAAAATATTGTTAAGCCTTTTCTGAGCATGGTATTTTTCATGGTATTACCAATTAGCAGGAAAATAAGCCATTGAATATAAAAGATAAAAATGTCTTGTTTACAATAGAGTGGGATACAGACACGCTTGATATGTTTGGAGATGGGGTTCTAGGGATTTTCCCCTCTAAAAAGACTTAATCCTCTG
>NZ_JANFPJ010000064.1:0-3690 GCF_032227045.1 Pseudidiomarina fusca | reverse complement strand
GGCGGGAACCGACCCCACGGGCTATATTGGCTGTGGGGTATCACAGATGGCGGACTCGATGTGCCCCCATATGACAGCCCTTGAAAATGCCACCACGGACACCTCATCGAAGCCTCGTCAAAACGCCAGTTCCAGCACTACCCTAGACAATGGCGTTCAAATCAATGATATGTCACGCACCATGAAAAATGGCAATACCGTAGATCTTATGTCACAAGGCAGTCTCAGTAAAGAAAATGTTGGGAAACCGGAATTAGGTGACGTAGGAGGAGATCGTGGACTGTCAGATTTCAGCGTAACCAATAATGAATGGGATGCACTTGCAAATGAGGATCTCGCGACGTTATATAAATCTAGAGCAATGAAGGGTGATAACGTCGGAAACGTGGGGCTAGGCATTTGGGGTAGTTTTGAGGACAATATTGAAGTCCACGGATATTTGGGTGCCATATATTGGAACAAAATGGTTGGAACATTGACGACGTTAAATACATACGCAGCATTATCTGATGACGCAGCTTATTTTCCATTTATGGATGGTGCCACTGTTAAGATGATGATGGCTCATATTCATAATAAGCCAATGGCTATTCGCATAGCTCAAGAGCACTTAAATGCTGTTCAGCAAGATTATAATAATGATCGTGTGGGAATTAGAGGCTTACTCAGTGAGAGGCAAATTACGAGATACCATCATAGGGTGTTCAGGGAGTTTAATGCAAATGTGGGAAGGTACGGTGGAACAATAGGTCATGGTGAACTGCCTAGGCCGATGTCTAATGCGATTCGTGATATTTCCAAGCTATTTTATTGTCAACCAGCCTGTGATAGTAACTAGGGAGCTTGAGATGAAACAACTAAGTATTATAATTTTTATCGTGTTATTAGCTTGCACAGATGAAGATCCAAAATTTATTAAATGGCATGGTTTTTCAATTCCCACGGCCTACGTCTTAGGTGAAATTGGAGGCTCGGGATTGTATAGCATTGGCGCTGAAGAAAGGGATGATATAGCTATTGAACTTAGATCGAATGTTATTGATGGAAACTATGTACAGTATACTTTGACATTGGCGAGCAACATCTCAAATGGTGAAGCTAAAACAAAGGCGCTCAACCTAGCAAAAAACGGTGGAGTCTTAAAAAAGCATGAGTCTGGACTATACAAACTGTCTGAAAATAATACCTCAATACATTGGCAGCTAGTATCACCTACATACGAAGGGACTAACCTTATTGGCGTTGAGCCTGTTGCAGAATGTTCACAGCTTAAGTCATCTCCGGAATCCTGCGTATTTGGGTTTGTTGACAGTGATGTGTATTACACAGTGTCATTGAGCGGTCGAAACATTTCTAACTATCGGGAAGTCAGAGAGCTGCTAAAAGCAAAGCTCTCTATGTGGGCGGTGCACTGATGTAACTACCGCGTAAAGTAATATAGCTCACTCGTAGACTTTCTTTTAAACTATCTTGCCCCCCCTATATCGGATGAGGTTAGAATCGCGCTAATTGAAATGAGCGGCGACAAAACAGGTCTAGCGTTACTGGAGTACTTCGTAAACTCCGGTACAAAACTTGAATTAATAGATACATCCTTCACTCGCACTAAGGAAAGTGGAACACTTGGTTTCGCCTTTATAGCCGATTATGGTGAAGATTCCGCATTTCCCGATGCGGTATATTACACACGAAACCTTGTCGCATTTAGGTCACACAAGGGTTACCAATAAGGCGCTCATATTCTAAGAAAGATGACATACACAGCTATATGAACTCAACTAAGTAAGGTGCCAATACAAGAAACCGACACAAATACAGGGAACTTACAGCTAGCATTTACAAGGATGGTAGATTTGATCTAAGCAAATTATCACTTGATAAGAAATTTGAGCAGCAAGATATACTTAATTTAAAAGTAAGGCTAAATCGCTATTTGGTCGTCCCAATTACTCATGAAATGTTAGGTTATGCAAGCTTTGAAGACTTCAAAGCGCGTAATTTTAGCTGCACAGACCTTGAATCCAACGCCAGATTTGAATGTAATTTGAAGGCTGACTCATTCATTAACATTCAACATGCGGCATATATCATGGCCACCAATGGTTATTTAGTTAATGCTCAGGGATACCTAGACTTTTCGAGTGTAAGTTTTATCGGTGAGCATTAATTGATATTGGCTGTGGCGTGGGCCAAATGGTGGATTCGATGTGTCCTCATATGACAGCGATTGAAAACGCCACCACGGACACCTCACCGAAGCCGCGCCAAAACGGCAGTTCGAACAATACCGTAGGTAATGGTGCGAGTGACAAGGTTGCAAGGATTAACGGGAGTGGTGAAACTAGCGATTTAGCGGCGCCAACCGAGGCTGGTACCAGTGGAAGAAACACAAGCGATATAGAAAAAGAGCTTGGAGGTAGTACATTTAAAACGACCGAAGATGGGTGGACTCTCAACTGGAGTGAAAATGTCACTAGAGAAGATAAGTCAGATCTTATCGGTGAATCCCAAGATTCGTTTTATGTTGGCTTGGTTGATGAGTTAACGACACAGGTACAGGTACTCAAGAATGGAAAAGTTGACCCGAATGACACTAACGATAACTTCCTTATTCAAGGGTTAAATAACAGCGCATATAGAAAATACACTGCCACTTCTGATGTGTATGAAAACTACACGCAGGTTTCCGGTGAAATGGTTTATTCACTCAGAAATGTTAACACTAACGAAACAAGGTTTTTGCGGCGGGAAACAATCTCCCGAAGGGAAAATGTTTTTAGGTCCGCAACATTACGCAGCGTTAACTTCAAAGGTCTTGTTGGTGTAGCCAACCTCCCTAGGGGCACCCGACCTCAATCCCATTTGTACTTACAGCAAATGCAACGGTCTGTAGGAAAGAATATTATAAAATTTAATCTGGGAGGAAACTAAGGATGAGGAACACGATATACATTCTGTTTGCATCAATAATTATGACGGGTTGTGCAGAACCTGAACCTGAAGGTAGCTTCAATGCTGTCGTGACATTTCCTGTGAACAACATATGTCACGATTATGTGTTGGGACTGGAAGGGGAAAGAAGTCTATTTGATATGTCATACAAACCTTTTACGGTAAAGCTCGATGCATTCCCGCAAATATCTGGTTTTATGGAATTACGTAGTAACAACATGATAAATGTTGAGTTGCAAAATGAAGCTATCAAAATGATGGATAAATGTTTTGCAAGAGCCAAAACAACAGTAGATGTTACGGCCTCAGGTGCGTGGATTGACGTTGGAAAGGTGTTGCAATCTAACGCGGCAAATGGTGTACCAGTACACTCATTAGTGCTGAATGGCTCTAAGTTAGATATTTACTATAACTGGGATGACAAAAGAAAAAACTAATAGCTCACTAACATTATCACCCGTGGCGGCAACCAGTATAGCTTTACCTATGGCGCGCAGCGCGAGCGGGTGAAAGTTATTCGAGATGGGGTGACCACCTATGAAGTCGACCATGCCTATGAAGAAAGCCCGGATGGGAGCTGGAAGGTCTATTTAGGCACCATGGCTATCATCAGCTACAGCAGTAGCGATGGGCACCATATTCGTTACCGCCATAAGGACCGTCTCGGCACAAGCTTGACCTTCAGTGACGAGGATGGGCAGGTCGTCGGGCGCCGGCACTATGACGCCTTTGGTAAAC
>NZ_JANFPJ010000063.1:0-3696 GCF_032227045.1 Pseudidiomarina fusca | reverse complement strand
AAAATAGTGCTTAGCAAAGTGTCCACTTTTAGTGGTACGGATCAGAGGGCCTAATAAGCTGGTTAGCTTATGTAGGTGGCTCACTATTAGTGGGGTAGACGTCAACGCCATAGCGACTCAGTATGAAGGATGGGAAGTTCTTGGTCGCCCCCTCACAGGATCAGTTTTCACCCGTTGTTGACAGCTTAGTTTATCGAAATAAGAATGGATAAGTTTAGGGAATAGAGGAATAGAGCGTAGTGTTTAAAAAAATATCAATGAATTTACAGACGTTAAACGGTTTAACAGCTGTCCTCTTTTTTGCGTGGATAGCAATGCAAGCATTTACGGCTTCGGCAAGTTCAAAAAGCGATTGTCAATTGGCATTTGGCGGAGATGACCATCAAAAAACCTGGAGTACATGTTTACCACTGGCCGAACAAGGTGAGCCGATGGCTCAAGCATTTATTGGCCTTATGTACCAATATGGATATGGAACTGAACAAGATTTCACAAAGGCGATAGAGTGGTACACAAAATCTATTAACAATGGAGATATGCGCTCGCTCGAGTTACTCGCTGACTTATACAGATTAGGCTATGGTACCAATCAAGATTTGAATAAAGCTCTTGATATGTTGATACAAGCTATTGAAGTGGGTGTGGATACCGGGGCTCGCTCCCGCGTTGAACAGTTTTTTTTAGTTGAGTTGGGAATTCCTGAGGACATTAATAAGGCTTTAAATATATACGAAAGAGCCGCAAACGTAGGCATTTTGAATGCTCAAATGGGGCTGTACAAAATCTATTCGGAGGGCATTCGTGTACCGAAAGATGATAAAAAGGCGAGGAGATGGTTACAGTCAGCTGCGAATGGGGGAAATGCCGAAGCTCAATTTCAGTTGGGGCTTAGTTATGAAGAAGCTGAACAATGGACTGAAGCTATAGTATGGTATAAAAAATCAGCAGCACAAGAGCATGTCACTTCTATGCAAAAATTGGCTCGTGCTTATACGCTCGGTAATGGTGTGGCTCAAGATTATGAAATGGCGCTTAATTTATTTAGAAAAGCAGCTGACAAAGGAGCCCCGTACGCCATGTATAGTCTAGGCGTTTTATATGAGTCTGGGATGGGAGTTTCTGCCGATGTGACTGAAGCGGTTTATTGGTACAAAAAAGCCTCCGAAGAGGGCTCTAATGGAGCGCAAATAAGTTTAAGCTTGAAGTACTGGGTGGGGAATGGGGTTATGCAGGATTATGTATATGCACATATGTGGATGAACATTGCAGCTGTAGACTCTCAAGAAGCCCGAGAATACCGTGATAAATTTGAAAGTCAAATGACGAAAGAACAGATTGCAGAAGCGCAAAAGCTAGCTCGAGAATGTCAACGTAAAGAGTTTAAAGGCTGCTAATGCGCAACACGCGGCTAGGTAAATGCTCAGAATAGCCTCACGAACTCCCCGCGCGATGTGATGGTTTTAAATTGCACAATGATGGGTATAAATGTGATCACATTCTCAATCATCAATCCTATTTGAATCAGTTGCTCTACTGCATCCAAAGACAGAAGGAGCCGTTTGGCTCCTTTTTTCGTTATGGAGATCATTACATAAAAATCTTGCATAATTTATTATGCAAGATAAAATGTGGTTAAATTTCACGCGGACTTGAATCACATGGATCGTCAAACTGAACAACAGCAGTTAATAGCGCAGCGTATTACATACTTCCGTAAGTTGCGTAAAATTAAGCAACAAGAATTGAGCAATCTGATGGCGTTTAACCAGCGTCAGACATTGTCAGATATTGAGCGTGGTGAACGCCAGGTTCGGGCTGATGAATTGATTCGTTTCGCCGAGCTATTAGAAGTTCCCCCAATGGCACTCCTCGATGCCTATGAGCCAGCACTAGATGTTGAGTTTAGTTGGCGTACTGATAATGAAGGCGCTGCACTCGCAGATTTTGAAAAGCGAGGCAGCAGTATCTTGAATTTGCTGATCACTTTACGGCGAAAGTTGAATATCGCTCCAGTAGCGATATCAGCTTTGCCACTTGGCGAGCGAAACTCATTTGAAGATGCACAACTTGCTGCTGAAAAGCTTGTTGACGAATATGAACTAGGTAATCACCCAGGTTTAGTGCTTCATAAGCTGTATGAAAAATTGAATATTGATTGCATCTATCTCGATTTGCCGAGTCATATTTCGGGTGCCGCAATGGCGTCGGATGAAGCGCTTTTAGCTGTCGTTAATTCGAATCAAGTAAGGGGCCGTCGTAATTTTGATAAGGCACATGAGCTTTTTCATTGTCTAACTTGGCGCACAATGAAGCCAAGCCACATTGACCGTGTGCAAGTTAACTTAGGTGCAAAACGCTCGCGCATTGAACAACTTGCGGATGCATTTGCCGGTGCATTATTAATGCCAAAGGCGTCGCTCATTGGCTCTTTGCCTGAAACGTTAACTGCTCAAGCTTTGACGCAAGTTGCCAATGACTTTGAAGTGTCGTTTGATTCTATAGTTTGGCGATTGGTGAGTTTAGACAGAATCAGTAAAACTGACGCTCAAATGTTTCTCAGAGGTGAACGCCCGCCGGGTAATGGGGATTCGGCGAACCTTGTGCCTCATAAGTTGCTAAGTGAATCTTATCTCAAAGTGTTGTCGTCTGGCATATCAGCAGGCTTAATTTCAGTTCGCCGAGCTGCTGATATTATTGGTATCTCGATTGATGCGCTTGCAAGTACATATCGAGAACATGACTTGGCAGTTCCGTTTGATTTATAGGTAAAAGGAATTCGATGAAATGAACAGGGATGATGTCATTTTAGTTGATACCAATGTCATTATTGAGGCTCTGCACCCTTTTAAATTTGAATAAATTTTGTTCAAGTACTATCATTACAGGCCGCTTAAGAAACAAAACCCGAAGGAGCGTATCCGTATGACGGACACCAAAGGAAACAACACATCAAACTATTCATTCGACCTAGCTCGAATGACTGAAGCTGTTGAAGGCAATGACAGCGATGAAGTGGTTGTGTTGAAAGGGCCAATAACGGCCGACGAAATACAAAAAACGTTAGAGCAGGCCTATTACGACTTGGTAGCTCAGGAAGGTTAAAGCAACTTAACCACAAGGATGATTGTCATGGAACGACAGCTATCAGTAAGTTTTCACTTCTTAAAAATCTACATGAATGCGAGTCAGACGCCCCCGCATTTTCATCCTCGCGAGCGCTCGGATAAAGAAAAATTCAATGACTTTATGGAACGTTATCTGACGCACGGCTTTGGCGATGCGCAGCACTTTCCAGGGCGGTTAAAAGACTCAACGGACGTTGATACTAACGATCGCCAGTTTGTCTCCAAAGTTCAGTTCGCGCGCAAACACAAACTTTGGCACTACCACATTGGCATTCCTCGTTACGAATGCGCTGAGGACTCTAGTCGTGGCGATTGGTTATCAGCCTACCTTTTAAACTTTCAACGCTTTAGTGATAGTTATATTAAGCTAGTTGATTTGAATAGCCATCCACCGTTTAAGCTGCCCGATGCTAAGTACTTTGACGGGGAGGTTGGGGTTGCTAGGGACCGGAAAGGCCATTTGCGGGTGGTGAAGTGATGGGTAAAAAGAGATCGTTTCATGGGTGCAGATAAGGTCACAAAATTACTGTTAATGGCCAACTAAACTGACCCACTTTCGGCCATTAATTTT
>NZ_JANFPJ010000061.1:0-678 GCF_032227045.1 Pseudidiomarina fusca | reverse complement strand
AGTGCTCACACAGATTGCCTGGTTTGGTAGATGTAACGGATAGAAACTGGGTCTGTAGCTCAGCTGGTTAGAGCGCACCCCTGATAAGGGTGAGGTCGGTAGTTCAAGTCTACTCAGACCCACCACTTCTGCGGTTATGCTGCGTTGGAAAGCCACTCACATACTGATGTATGCTTCGTGCCTTCCCGCCTTGCCTAACCTTGAAGTTAGCCTTATCGGTTTGTTGGTTTGGTTATTGTGTTTGGTTTGTTGTTTTTACGAATAACGAACAACGAATAACGAACAACGACAGGCCTACGGCCTGTGGGGCCATAGCTCAGCTGGGAGAGCGCCTGCCTTGCACGCAGGAGGTCAGCGGTTCGATCCCGCTTGGCTCCACCACTTCAACGTTATGCTGCGTTGGAAAGCCACTCACATACTGATGTATGCGTCGTGCCTTCCCGCCTTGCCTAACCTTGAAGTTAGCCTGATCGGTTTGTTGGTTTGGGTATTGTGTTTGGTTTGTTGTTTTTTCGAATAACGAACACCGAATAACGAACAACGACAGGCCTACGGCCTGTGGGGCCATAGCTCAGCTGGGAGAGCGCCTGCCTGGCACGCAGGAGGTCAGCGGTTCGATCCCGCTTGGCTCCACCATTTCTTAGTTGTCGAACAGCGAAGCGTACGAACAGCGCAGCG
>NZ_JANFPJ010000060.1:0-1574 GCF_032227045.1 Pseudidiomarina fusca | reverse complement strand
CCTTGCACGCAGGAGGTCAGCGGTTCGATCCCGCTTGGCTCCACCACTTCAACGTTATGCTGCGTTGGAAAGCCACTCACATACTGATGTATGCGTCGTGCCTTCCCGCCTTGCCTAACCTTGAAGCGAGTTTCTGGCTTGGTTTTGGTTGTTCGAACAGCGAAGCGTACGAACAGCGCAGCGCACGACTAACGAATCACGTTTCTATCCAAAGTTAGCGATAAACATTCTCACGAGAATCTTTATCAGTAACTTGATGTTACACCGCTCTTTAACAATATGAACAAGCTGATTGTAATAAAGTAATGAAATGCCACTCTACTTGAATCCAAAAATGGTAGAGGCGTATCGAACTTGTGTACAGCAAAGAAACAGCCCATAGAGCTCGAATAAACATTTTCGGGTTGTATGGTTAAGTGACTAAGCGTAGACGGTGGATGCCTAGGCAGTTGGAGGCGATGAAGGACGTACTAACTTGCGATAAGCCATGATGAGGCAGTAAGAGCCGCTTGAGTCATGGATTTCCGAATGGGGAAACCCAGTGTGCATGCACACTATCTTGCACTGAATACATAGGTGTAAGAAGCGAACCCGGAGAACTGAAACATCTAAGTACCCGGAGGAAAAGAAATCAACCGAGATTTCCCTAGTAGCGGCGAGCGAACGGGAATTAGCCCTTAAGCAATCATGGTTCTAGTGGAATGAGTTGGAAAGCTCAACGATACAGGGTGATAGTCCCGTACACGAAGGAAACATGAAGGTGAAAACGAGTAGGTCGGGACACGTGTTATCTTGACTGAATATGGGGGGACCATCCTCCAAGGCTAAATACTCCCAACTGACCGATAGTGAACCAGTACCGTGAGGGAAAGGCGAAAAGAACCCCGGCGAGGGGAGTGAAATAGAACCTGAAACCGTCTACGTACAAGCAGTAGGAGCACCTTCGTGGTGTGACTGCGTACCTTTTGTATAATGGGTCAGCGACTTATATTTTGTAGCAAGGTTAACCGACTAGGGGAGCCGTAGGGAAACCGAGTCTTAACTGGGCGTCTAGTTGCAAGGTATAGACCCGAAACCGGGCGATCTAGCCATGGGCAGGTTGAAGATTGAGTAACATCAATTGGAGGACCGAACTCACTAATGTTGAAAAATTAGGAGATGACCTGTGGCTCGGAGTGAAAGGCTAATCAAGCCCGGAGATAGCTGGTTCTCCCCGAAAGCTATTTAGGTAGCGCCTCGGACGAATACCACTGGGGGTAGAGCACTGTTTGGGCTAGGGGGTCATCCCGACTTACCAACCCCATGCAAACTCCGAATACCAGTGAGTACTATCCGGGAGACACACGGCGGGTGCTAACGTCCGTCGTGAAGAGGGAAACAACCCAGACCGCCAGCTAAGGTCCCCAAGTCATGGCTAAGTGGGAAACGATGTGGGAAGGCTTAGACAGCTAGGAGGTTGGCTTAGAAGCAGCCATCCTTTAAAGAAAGCGTAATAGCTCACTAGTCGAGTCGGCCTGCGCGGAAGATGTAACGGGGCTAAGCCATGCACCGAAGCTGCGGCAGCAAACTTGTTT
>NZ_JANFPJ010000059.1:0-4081 GCF_032227045.1 Pseudidiomarina fusca | reverse complement strand
GGAGACCTATTGGCCATCGACTATCTCCGATAAAAGCCCTAACGCCCGCAATAAACGGCGCGAGGAACGAGCGTCCGGCGACCGCTGGGAGCGTATTTTATGGCTTGGTTATGCATTTAGTCGTACCACCACGCCTGAGTTTTCATAAACTCACAAAACTGAGATTTGTGATATTGAGCCATTACCCCTTCTGCATTAAGAGCGTCGCGCTTCAATATATACCCTTCAATTATCTTTAATGAATTTGGAACGGTAATCCATTCATATTTTGAGTCCGCCCCTGAAACTATGCCCTGCACTTTTTCGACAGCCTTCTCCGCACGTTCCTTCGTAAGATCAGACTCAGCTATACGCATATCTGGCGCAACATCCTCGTTAACGGGACACAAATTTTCAGCCCTAGCCACCACGCTTGATAAGAGTAAAGCAATCAATAACAGAAATTTCATCAAATACCCTTCGAATGCATAACGCGAAATTAAGGGGCGCGCTGAAAGCGCGTCCCAGCGAGTGTAACGAGCGAGCTTGAATTCCTTGTTAGGCCTGGCTTGGCACATAGCTTTGCAAGAAGCCGTAAAAAAGTGAGTTGAGCTTGCCAGCACATACTGTAAATGCATCTGCGGCTTGTTCTAGATCGGATATTTCGATAATGCCAGTACCGCTGAGCCTCTGCGCCCCACTTGGAGCAGTGCAAGGCTTACCATGAATTATTCTATTTCGCTCGTTAACCAAAGCGAGGAACTCCGAGGCCAGCGAACTCAACTCCTCGCGCTCTTTCGACTTTGGCATGTTTCGTACGATGTTTGCGAAATATTTGCCAATTGTTCCGGCCGTCATTTCTTCAGAAGTGATCTTAGCAACTGAACCCGGATAAACTTTCTCGCTGCACCATACGACTTGCCATTCACATCGTGCGAATGCGTAAGTCGCGAGGCCAAGAGCAGACAGATACTCTGGATCAGCTGGAATTAGTTTTCGCTCGTCAGACATTCTGCCATTTCTCTTCGGTAGGCCTAACGCCCCTAAGCAGGGGCATATTTTGCGTTTTGAGCGCAGCGAAGCAAAATATGTCCCTGCTTAGGATTGTTAGACGCTACTCTGATTGAGTCAGAACGACTACCCTTTCCCCAGTTTCCTTACTTACGGCCAGAACTTCCTTTAGCTCCCATTTATCCGCCAAATTCGTGGCGTAAACATATACTTCAGCACTTCCTTTAGAGCCAGAAATAGAATAATTTAGATTGGCTGTGCCACCAGAGCCACCATACGAAATTTCGCCGAGGACGAATAACCCAGGCTTGGGGTTCTCTCCAACTATTGATATGACCTGAGGGTTGGATTGAACTGCGTCAACGGACAAATCATATGCCTCTCCCTTCATCATATTAGTAAGTAGGATGAAACATAGTGGGAGAATAACCAGAACAAGCGCTAACCCAGAATTCCTCCATTTTTTCTGAGTCGATTTAAAATGCTCAACATCTCGCCAAGTTCGGTTCCGCCATGCCCACTCGCTTCCTTTGGCACCCAGCACGAAGATCATTACAATATTGACCAGAGGAACAAACATTAGAAGCGCTATATAAGTGCTATTTCCAATGCCCCATATCCAGTTGAGCAAGAAAGCGCCCCAATTCCATCCCTTTATTTCATTGGGCACAACGGAGTCCTTCCCCATTCCCGAAATATACTCTCTTTCCATATTAATACTCACTCTCCGATTTTCGTCTAACGCCTTGCTCACCGGAAAATTGGGAGCGCAGCGAGTAATTTTTCCGCGTGGAGCAACTTGTTAGCTCTCAATCTCTCGGGCTATTTGATGGCAAAGTACGCGACACCGGCGGCCGCCGCGAAAATCAGCATCACTTTTATTAACTTCCGGTTTCGTGGAGCTAGACCAGCCTGTTTGAGTTCAGACCTCCACAAGCGCTCTACTGCAATGTATTGAGCCAACACTTTCTCAGCCTCAAACCCTAAGCCTGCAATGAGGGTTGAGCACGAATGCGCCGCTTTGTCTCGCTTGGCCTTCATACCTGCAAGGTGATACCAAGCCGAAATAAATGAGGATACGCAAACATAATCATCTAATTGCTGAAGCTCATCTCTGCTGGGCTGCACCAGTTGCTGAGTGTCAAATTTCCATTGGAGATTCGCTGCTTTAATTACAGCAGATTTACGCTCCATAAATGCAGCAACCATCTCAGGGCCATGAGACCGAATGGCATTCTCTAGATCTCGCGTGAGCTCTTCAATTTCATTCTGGATTTCAGTTGCTCGCACATGGACTCCTTGAAAGCTAACGCCCTGTTAAGGGGCTGATTAATGTTTGGCTAAAATGTGTAGCGTAGCGAAACCGAGCCAAACATTAGCAGTCCCGCGCTTAAACAGCTTGTTATGCATTCTCCGCTACCAAGTAGTTTCCTATTTCGTCATCGGTTTTAAATAGTGATAAATAGGTATCTATAAACCACTCTTTTGCACCATTTACCGCCAATACTTGTTCGCGTGTAACTTGATAACAATCGAAAATATCATCACTACTGAATGGAGAGTCCTCACCATTTTGAATTGTGAAAACTCGGCCTTTTTCGTTTGTGTAGACATGACAAGTTACTGCGCAATCTTTTTGATTAGTGTTTGGCCATTCACCAGTAATAAATGACAACCAAATATGGCGTTCATTTTGATGATCAAGCATAGCAACGCAAAAAGCTGTTTCACCTTCATCACTATACTTAAACATGCCACGAATAAATTTATTTTCGTGATCTCTACCGCATTTACATTTTCGATAATATTCTTTTCGATTCTTAATCATTGACAATTTCGCCATACTTCCGTGAATGCATAACGCCTTACTAATGGGCGCAAAAATGCTTGGCTAAAATTAGCAACGAAGGAGCACAAACCAAGCGTTTTGCGTCCTTTTGAGTAACTTGTTACGTGGCTATTCACGCCCATATAGAACATCATTTCGATGCTCCCAAAATTCATATAATTTAAAGCGAGTTTGAATAATTAAATTTACGACTTTTTCTAGCGAGTCTTCCGTAAACTGGACGTATTCCTGATGCATTCCTTTTTTTGACATTTTTAGACGAACATAGGTGTAGCCTTCATCATCTGTACTTTCCCAGTTTGCATGAGCAACTAAATTTCTTAGTCGTGCAGATTCTCTTAAATCTGTAATTAATTGCTCGTAACCAATTAACTGTTTATCTAAGCCAATTTGGAAGTCATCACAAAAGCGCTTTAGCAAATCAACTTTCGCTGAGTAATTCATTTTGTTTAGAACAATTAAGCCAGTAGCATCGGTTCTATCCGTAAAGTTTTCGCACAATACAGAATCTAATGAGCTTTCAAGAGAATTAAAGTACATGACAATTAAGCCAATATAAGGCAATGCATTATCTAGATATTCTTCTGCTTTGTCTTCATCTTCTACTTCGTGAGATAAATGCTGGATGAAATCTCTAAGTTTAGTCTTCATGCGGTATCAGAATTCTCCATAGACACGTAACGCCTCGCATAACGGGCTAATAATGCTTGGCTAAAATTGGTGAGCACGAACCAAGCCAAGCTTTATTAGTCCATGCGTTGATGCGTTTGTTAGCTGTATGGTTACTCATATTTAACTACAACTTTATTAAACCATCCATAACTAGTTTCTGATAAATATTCTTGCCCATTAAGCCTGTGAGATATCTTTATTGTAGAGTTATCCAACCACTCCACACCTGGCGCCACTTCGTTTGGGTGCCCTGGTATGATGAATATATTGGCTGATTCATTTGGTAGCTTAACATCTGCGCCTAAAATAGAAATCTGAGTAGAAAACCCTGTAGTTGCACCACAATCACGCTGGAACACTACTATCCGATTTTTGTTATCAGGTGAATAAGCTTCCGCATGGAGATAATTGCCACACATATCGGGGAAAGTAAAATATACCCATAAGATAAAAAATGTAGAAATTACCCCAGCTAAAATACCTAGCCGAACTATAAGTTTTATTATGAAGTCCATTGAATACAGCTAACGCCTGCAGCAACGGCCGCAATGGAGCAGCGAAGCTGCGGAA
>NZ_JANFPJ010000058.1:0-4034 GCF_032227045.1 Pseudidiomarina fusca | reverse complement strand
GCAGAACAGATCAATCTGTCCAGCCCCACCAGTTGGTGGCACTGGACAAAACGGCGCAGCCTGCTGGTTACCCCTGATCACTTCTACCGGGAAGGCCTGCCCGGCTTGCTGGTTGTATTGCTCATTTTAAACCATCGCTGCCAACCGGCGATTGGTAAACCACCCAACCGAGTGAACGGTATGAGTGGACACTGAACTAGTACACAAATTCATCTGTTCCACTTCTCTTCAAAAGCCCTCTGGATATCCCCTAAAGAGTGCATATATTCATCGTGAGAATCCTTTGAGTCAACACCATAAAGGTACTGTATAGCACTCCACAAAAACTCCTCATCAGATCCAGGTTCAAACTCAAGCAAGCCTGCATCGAATGCTTGAATTCTTTCATAGGCCCATCGATCAGCAGCTTCTCTTGATATTTCCCCAGCGATCAGTTCTGAAAATTTGCCTTTGATGTCGTCAATCGTCAGCAACATTACCAACTCCCCGTATAGTTTCCGTTCTTGTCAAATGTGTAATGGGTTTTGGTTCCATTATTAAACTCCGGTCGAACCTGCCGCACATTGCCATTGTGGTCCAGCATTTCATGCCATGTTCTCTTATCAAAACGGACCAATCCCGGATAATTTCCGTGACTTAAAACACCTGATATTTGAGCGTACGTTGCTCCGAAAGTAACAGCAGACTGAGCAGCCTCAAACAGCAGAGCTGATCACACCCGGCCAGCAGAACAGATCAGTCTGTCCAGCCCCACCAGCTAGTGGCACTGGACGAAACTGCCCAACCTGCTGGTCAACGCTGATCACTTCTACCGGCACACACTGCCCAGCTTGCTGTTAATTTGATCCTATTTATTCGACTTGAAGATCTGGTTAAAAAACTAATTATCCTTCGACCCAAACAGAAGGTCTGGGTAGTTTGCTGGAACACTTTTGACATTTGATAGTTGGCAACGCAAACCCTCTTTGTCTCGCATAAACAGGATCTGCGCTACCGTCATACAATTGCCCAACTACAGGATTAGCAGATCGTCCAGACCAACCACAGGATTCACATACTATTCGTTCGAGGTGAACTCGAATATATGATTGCTCTTGTTGTAAAAGGTATATAGGCCACCACCCTCCACGCAAAGGAAAGCCGCAATGAAGCCCTAGAAAAACTGGCGGCTCTATCCCTGAAATGAATTCTTTCCAGGTAATTATCTCTGCATTTCTTACTACTGGTTTAGCCTCAATCAAAGCACCTGCAGCAATAGCATTAACCTGGTCCATTGAAGAAAGCAGCACGAGTTCGCCATCGACTTCGATGTTTCTAAAATCTTTAATACTCAATTGCATTATTTCAACTCCTCAAACTTCCACATTCCACGGACGAAATACTCACTTTCATTAGATGAAGATAGAGGCTGCCTAACCAACATACCTTTTGGTATTGTGGCAGAGTAGACCTTACCGCCAGGGCCGTTTGCAAAACGCCTAGCTACACTTTCATTTGTTGTGACAGAAAACATAGATCGTGGGTACTCTTTACTTGTAAATGAACCATCAGATTGAGCAACTGCTAGCGCAGTCTCACCACCATATTTACGAAGCAGTTCTGAATGACAAACAAGATTTTCCCTGGAAGCAGCAAGTATGGCTTTCCCTGTATCACCGCTAATATACATTTCCTCGTTATAAGCTCTTCGTGCAGCCTCGCTCATAAGCAAACCCGTTTCATCATGCACTTGATGTTCATCTGTGAATGTCGTCCCCCTAAAGACCGTAATTTGTTCTTTATTTTCCTGAGGAGTATCGCCAGATAATGTCAGGGCCGAAAAAATACCAAGTGCGGCTCGCCCTAATGTTGCCATTGATATTTGGCCTAAACCAGCCCCTGCAGCAGGTAGAGCGATAGCCCCCCATTAGACACGTTCTCTTTTGTTGAATTACTTTGCGCCATCAAATCTGTAGTGCTTCCATTTGAGAATGAGGCAGAAACTCCCGTAATCTGCGCCCCATTCCCCAGCTTGCTGGCCGCAAAGCTGGACACATCACTGGCAAAATGGCCACTGCGGCTATTTATTGATGTACTTCCCAGCGTCTTTCCGGTGTCACTGTCCGTTACATCAACCTTAACGCAGCTTTTTATCCGTGTTCCGGTTTCTGCCGCGCAGTACCCAGTAGGGTCCGTCCCAGCCAACGGATTATTCATAATATATGAATAGGGGTTAAGTGATTGGCTATTCCCCGGCGACTGAATAATAGGGTCAACACTCAAGAACCTGCCGAGGTTATAATCATACGCCCGGCCGTTCATATGAATGAGTTCGACGTCATCCAAATGCAGGTGGTCGGTAAAGCCGCGACGGGTGATACCGATATTATTAACGCCCGCATAGTCAGTAAAGTTTTTAAGGCGCGGCCGTGCTCCGGGCTCCATCACGGTGCCGTCAATCATTCGCGGTTTACCAAAGGCGTCATAGTGCCGGCGCCCGACGACCTGCCCATTCTCGTCACTGAAGGTCAAGCTCGTGCCCAGACGGTCCTTATGGTGGTAGCGGATGCGATGCCCATCGTCATTGCTGTAGCTGATAATGGCCATGGCGCTTAAATAGACCTTCCAGCTCCCATCCGGGCTGGCTTCATAGGCGTGGTCGACTTCATAGGTGGTCACCCCATCTCGAACGACTTTCACCCGCTCACGCTGCGCCCCATACGTAAAGCTATACTGGCTGCCGCCACGGGTGATGGTGCATATTTATCGCTATTGCTTTTTAGCATTCCAGTTGTAATAAATATCCAATCCTCTGGGGTTACCACGTCGATAGTGGTTTTAGCTCGTACAAAACAATTATCCATCATCTTAATTGCCTTATTTTTCAATTCTACATTCATTATTATGTGACTGCGCAATTCCATGAAACCAAATATTTGAGGAAAAGCATCAAGCTTCACTGTGAAAGGCTTATATGACATTTCATACGAACCGCTACTTACAGTTAGTTGAGTGACGTAGTCGGGTGCCTCTAGGGAGGCTCACTACGCCAACATTCAAAAATCTGAAAGATAAATTTTTATTGAATTTTTTTCGTCAAAATAGACATCGTCGATCTTTGTTGACCTAAATATTAAATTCAAAACCGAGTAATCAATGGACGCCTTTCTAATCCTCAATGATACTTCAGCGCCTTTTTTCGGCAACGGGAATATTACCCATTCACCTGTTTTAAAATTTGATAAAGTAATTTCTGAAATTTCAGAGCATTTACGGCTATTAGTATTGGAATCAATATTGACGACAAATTCTACAAACTCTCCATTTTTTCCATCGTACGATTTATCTATAGTAACGCCACATTCTTTCAATCTATTTGTGTCTGCATTGCATGCAGCAGTTAGGGTTAAAGCTGCAACTAGAAACAATATCTTCATTGTTTGCCTACTCCTTTTTGACGCCTGAATCGGTCAACTGCTTGTTGGGAAACCAGCGCAAACGCTCTCTGCTGTAACCTAGAGTTATGTGGACGTGCTTTACCTAGGTTAGCTGGATTGTAATGCCTAGACTCATGCGCCAATGTCGCAATAGCTCTTTCCACCCCTGTGAAACCCGGCCTAGAAAACGTTGCAGGTTTATAAATAGTTGATTTTCCCCCATAGTGGTACCCAAACACCCACACTTTCTCGTATCCAGCGCCGTAACTTTCACCTGCATATTCGTTTGCCTCTTCAAAGCTTTTAAATAATTTAGGGGCGTAAGTCTCATTATGGTCGGACACACTTCGAATAGAGATTGCGTATTCATCTTTAAACTCTACCTCTTCGCCCATGTTGCTTGCATCATCTTTGAAGAATTCATAAGCCTTATCAAATGTTTTTTGCGCACTACCTTCGTCTTTTCCAAGTTCAGATTTTTCTATTTTCCCAGTTAGCCCAGATGACTCTGCACTCCCATGCTTCCCACTGGTATCACCCTGACCACCCGCAGCCTCGGCTGGCGGCGCTAAATCGCTGGTTTCACCACGTCCGTGAGCGGTAGCAACTTTGTCACTC
>NZ_JANFPJ010000057.1:0-369 GCF_032227045.1 Pseudidiomarina fusca | reverse complement strand
CCCGCAGCCTCGGCTGGCGGCGCTAAATCGCTGGTTTCACCACGTCCGTGAGCGGTAGCAACTTTGTCACTCGCACCATTACCTACGGTATTGCTCGCACTGTCGTTTTGCCGCGGCTTCGATGAGGTGTCCGTGGTGGCGTTTTCAAGCGCTGTCATATGAGGACACATCGAATCCGCCATTTGTGATACCCCACAGCCAATATAGCCCGTGGGGTCGGTTCCCGCCAGTGGGTTGTTCATGAGGTACGAATACGGGTTTAAGGATTGGCTGTTGCCGGGGCTTTGAATCACCGGGTCGACGCTTAAGAAGCGACCTAGGTTATAGTCGTACACCCGACCATTCATATGAATGAGCTCAACGTCATCC
>NZ_JANFPJ010000056.1:0-5241 GCF_032227045.1 Pseudidiomarina fusca | reverse complement strand
GCGCGATCTTAAGTGGGAATAGGACGTCCTAAAATGGACGCTTACGGGTGTTAGTCAAGTTCACCATAATATAGTCATTTTTTAATGCTTCAGTTGCGGTTTACCTGGATTCGCCTATAATAATTTACTGCACCAACCGGTCGGTATTTTTGTGGCTACGGCGGCTTCGATCCGGCCTCGGCACGGGAGCTTATCCTTGAATAAAAAATCTCAACTGACTAACAGTCAAATCATTCAGGCCGCACTCAGTGTTGCCGCTGAAAAAGGCGCCGGTAAAGTGACGCTGGATGCGGTTGCCAAAGTCGCTGGTGTCAGTAAAGGTGGTTTGATTTATCACTTCCCCAGTAAAGAGGCGTTAATTAGTGCCATGGTGCAACAGTTGATAGAGGAAGCTGAGTGCCAGCGTAGCTTGCAAGAGCGCACAGAAAGCTCGACCTTGGCAGCGGTATTGCAAAACCGCGCTCACTTTACCCGGCAGATTGCCGGCAATACCGCAATGGCGATTCTGGCGGCGGCGGCTGAGCAGCCAGCTTTGTTACAGCCGGTGAAGCAACACAATAAGGATGTGCTGCAGCAAATTCAGGCTGAACATGGCAATGCATTGCAGGCAACCTTGCTGTTACTGGCCAGTGAAGCCCTGATTTATCACAATTTATTGAATTTATCCCCTTTTACCGCAGCAGAGCGCAGCGCGCTGGAACAACAATTAGTGCAACAGGCACGGGAGCTACAAGCATGAAGATGGCAATTAAATCGCCCTGGTGGGTTGTGAGTATCGTTATTGGTTTAACTGCCTGCTCAGAAGCACCGCCACCGGCCGCAGTGGCGGTACCGACAGTGAAGCTCTATACCGTGAATGGCGAAGAGCAGGCCAATAGCCGGCATTTTGTCGGCCGTATAGATGCGGTCAGTACAGTGGATCTGGCGTTTCAGGTCGGTGGCCGGGTAACCGAATTATCGGTGCAGCAAGGACAAGTCGTTCCTGCCGGAGAATTACTGGCCGCATTGGACCCGGCAGACTATCAATTGGCCGTCGAGCAGGCTGAAGTGCAGTTGGCGCAGGCCAGTCGAGATCTGGAACGTGGCAAGCCGTTGCGTGAACAGGGAATTTTAACCCCGTCTGCCTTTGATCAGCTGCAAACCAATTTTGAAATTGCCCGGGTGGCGCTGGAAAATGCCCGCCGTAATCTGGACTACACCCAACTTAAAGCGCCCTTTGATGCGCTGGTTACCCGCAGGCTGGTAGAACGTTTTGCCACTGTTGCTGCCGGTACGCCATTGTTACGAGTGCAAAATATTTCCGAATTGCGTGTACATATTAACGTGCCGGAACAGATTATGCGCCAGGTCAGGGATACCAGTGACTATCTGGTTTCAGTGCGGTTATCAGAAGCTGCCAGCGAACGCTATCCTCTGGCATACCGGGAACATGCTACCGAAGTCGACCCGTTAACCCAAACCTATCAGGTGTCTTTTGCGATGCCGCGTTTACCGGAAGTTAATTTATTACCAGGTATGACGGTTAATGTGGTGACTGAGCGGGTAGCAACCGACAGCGCCGTGTTGATTCCGGTATCCGCGCTGGATACCGCCACACCGGAACAATTTTATGTCTGGCGCTATCAGCCCGAAACCCAAACTGTGCAGCGCATTGCCGTACAGGTTGGCACGGTGCGTGAGCAACAGATTGAAGTGCTCAGTGGCCTGAACCGGGGCGAGCAGGTGGTTTCTGCCGGGATTTATCAGTTACAGCCCGGGCAGCAGGTGCAGCCCTTTGTGGCCTACTAAGGAGCCTTCTGATGCGGATTGCCAGTTATGCAATTGAAAAGCAGGTTAATACCTGGCTGTTTATTATGCTGTGCTTTTTGGGCGGACTTTGGGCATTGGTCAGTATTGGCCGCTTAGAAGATCCGGCCTTTACGCTGAAAGAGGCGAATATTGTGACCTATTATCCGGGCGCAACGGCATTGGAAGTGGAAGAGGAAGTGACGGAATTGCTGGAATCCGCTATTCAGCAATTATCACAATTAAAGCGTATTACCTCCAAGTCGATGCCGGGTAAATCGGAAATCCGGGTGCAAATTCAGGATAAGTATGACGGCAGTCAGATGCCACAGATTTGGGATGAGCTCAGGCGTAAGGTTAATGATGCCAGTATTCGCCTGCCCACCGGCGTAATGAAGCCGATCGTCAATGATGATTTCGGTGATGTATTTGGTATTTTTTATGCCGTGACAACTGACGGTTTTTCCGATCGCGAAGTACGCGAGCTGGCTACTTTTTTACGCCGTGAGATGCTGACGGTGCCTGGGGTGGCAAAAGTCCAGACCGCCGGCGAACCGGAAGAGCAAATCAGCGTAGAAATTTCGCATGAGCGTTTGCTCGGGATCGGTCTGCCTTTGCAGTTAGTGGTCAATACTCTGCAAACTGAAAATGCGGTAGCACAAGCCGGCTCGGTGCAGGTGGGTGACAAAAGGATTCGCCTGAACAGCAAACCCGGCCTGGATTCAATTGAGGCAATTGAAAATTTACGGATTGGAAAACCGGGCTCAACCGAGCAACTAAGCATTTTTGATGTTGCAACAGTGCGCCGGGATGAAGTTGAAGTGCCATCGCAAATCATTCGCTTTAATGGCAAACCGGCCTTTACGCTGGCGATTTCCGGTCTGACCGATGCCAATATTGTCGATGTAGGTAAAGCGGTTGATCAGCATCTGGCGAAACTGGCAGAGCGTATCCCGCTTGGCGTAACCCTGCATCCGATCTATCAGCAACATGTCGTGGTGGATAACGCCATTAACGACTTTATTGTTAACCTGATCTTGTCCGTGGTCATTGTTATTGCGGTGCTGTGTCTGACCATGGGGTGGCGGGTTGGTTTAGTCGTTGGCGGTACTTTGTTACTTACCGTCTTGGGTACCGTATTCTTTATGAAACTGGCCAATATCGAGATGGAGCGGATTTCGCTTGGCGCGCTGATTATTGCCATGGGCATGTTGGTTGATAACGCCATCGTGGTCGCAGAAACCATGCTGATTAATATGCAGCGTGGCCAGAGTTCACGGCAGGCGGCGGATGAAGCGGCCAGTCGTACCCAGATCCCGCTGTTAGGCGCGACCGTGATTGGCATTATGGCCTTTGCTGGTATTGGCCTGTCGCCGAATAGTACCGGTGAGTTCTTGTTTTCGCTGTTTGCCGTCATCGCGATTTCATTGCTGTTAAGTTGGGTGCTGGCGATTAGTGTCACCCCTTTGCTGGCGCATTATTTGTTTAAAGTCGATGCCAATAGTGCCGCTGCCGATCCCTATGCTGCCGGTTTTTATCAGCGTTATGTCAGGGTATTGCGCTTTGCCTTGCGCCAACGTGCGCTAACTCTGGGCGGTTTGGCGCTGCTAACGCTAATTAGTGTTATCGGTTTCGGGCAAGTAAAGCAGGTATTTTTCCCGGCGTCGAACACGCCAATTTTCTACTTGAATTACTTCTTGCCCCAGGGCTCAGATATTCGCGCTACCTCGCGTGATCTGGCAGAAATTGAAGCCTTTGTAATGGCGCAACCCGAAGTCGAATCAGTCAGTAGTTTCGTTGGCTCGGGTGCCAGTCGCTTTATGTTGACTTACGCACCGGAGCAGCCGAATGCCGCCTATGGCCAATTGATTATCCGTACCGCACACCGAGACCAGATCCCTCCGCTGATGCAGCGGCTGCGCACTGAACTGCCGCCGCGCTTACCGCAGGCTGAGATCTACACCCAGCAACTGATGTTTGGGCCGGGCAGTGGCGCTAAGCTGCAAGCCAGGGTATCTGGCCCGGATGAGCGCATCTTACGGCAGCTCGGCCAGCAAATTACTGAATTAATGCGTCAAGAGCCGGCTATCACCGATTTACGGCATAACTGGCGGCAACGCGAACTGGTGATCGTACCGGACTTTAACGAAAAGCGGGCGCGGATTGCCGGTATTAATCGCACTGATCTGGCGCAAACACTGGAGTTTGCCAGCACCGGTGTACGCAGTGGTGTCTACCGCGAACATGATAAGCAAATTCCCATCGTGGTGCGGCCGCCAGCATCCGAGCGGTTTGATATTGACCGGCTGCAGGATCGGATGATTTGGAGTGCTAACGATAATACCTATATTCCGATTACGCAGGTGATTAATGGGCTGCAAACCCAAACTGAAGAAACGATAATTCAGCGCCGCGACCGGTTAAGAACCCTTACCGTTGAAGCTGAACCGGCCTGGGGTTACACGGCCGATCAGGCCCTAAAATTGGTTCGCCCGAAAATTGAGGCGCTGCCATTACCCGCTGGTTATCAACTGAGTTGGGGCGGTGAATATGAAAGCTCCGCAGAAGCCCAGCAATCGCTGGCCGCGCAATTACCCTTAAGTTTTATCGTGATGCTGGTGATCAGTATTCTGTTGTTCGGTGCGCTGAAGCAACCGCTGGTGATTTGGTTAATAGTGCCGATGTCTATCTGTGGCGTGACCGCCGGTTTATTGGCAACGGGTCTACCCCTTGGTTTCACCGCATTGCTCGGTTTTCTCAGTTTATCAGGCATGCTGATGAAGAACGCCATCGTACTGGTAGACGAAATTGACCTGCAAATTCAGCAAAACAGCGATAAGGTTCAGGCGATAGTGCAGGCCAGTGTCAGCCGGATCCGGCCAGTGCTGTTGGCGGCGCTAACGACTATTCTGGGGATGCTCCCGCTGATTTGGGATGCGTTTTTCAATAGTATGGCAGTAACGATAATGGCCGGCTTAGCCTTTGCTACGGTATTAACCCTGGTCGCGGTGCCGGTACTGTATGCCATGCTGTTTCGGATAAAACCGGCCTGAGCTGGTTAAAACAGGGCCGGTTTTGCCGGCCCTGTAGTTACTTGGCGCAGCGAATACAAAGCTCAGTAAAGGGGATAGTGGTAAGACGTGCCAATTTAATGGCCTCGTCACACTGGGCACATTTATCGTAAGTGCCGTGTTCCATTCGGCCAAGCGCTCTGTTGATTTGTGCCAGTTCTTGCCGATCTTTTTGTTCTATGGCGCTTAATACTTCATCATTCTCACGTTCGGTTGCCTGTTCGGCAAAGTCAGCACTGCGACCTTGCGCAAAGTCGCGCTCAATGGCAGCGACCTGGCGCTCCAATTCTAATTTTCGGGCTAGCAGGCGACTTTTAAATTCCTGAAATGGCATTTGCGGCGTAAGCGTCCATTTTAGGACGTATTGACGCCTTATAGATTTCGG
>NZ_JANFPJ010000055.1:0-5422 GCF_032227045.1 Pseudidiomarina fusca | reverse complement strand
TTAACCATCTCTATTCTGGTGGAGCTCGTGCGTAAGCATTTAACAAGGCAAGGCAAAATCGCCCTGCGGGCTGGACGCGCTAACGCGCGCCTTTGCTTGCGGCGTTACATGCTATGAAATATATCCTGCTAATTTTGATGTTCGTTACTCAAACAGCTTTTGCTGGGGTAGATCTGGTTAAAGTCGACAAATCCGAAAGGAAAATGTACTTATTGTCGGCCGGTGAAATAGTAAAGGTTTATGACGTTGCCCTTGGCGCCAATCCTAAAGGGCATAAAGAACAAGAAGGTGATGAAAGGACGCCTGAAGGTGAATACTCGCTTGATTACAAGAAAGAAGACTCTTCATTCTACAGAGCCATGCATGTTAGCTATCCAAATGCAGTTGATATAGCTAAAGCTGAGAAAAATGGAGTTTCGCCCGGTGGTTTTATTATGGTTCATGGGCAGCGTAATTGGTTAGGTTGGCTTGCTCCAATTTCGCAGCACTTCAATTGGACAAACGGCTGTATTGCCATTACAAACTCCGAAATGGATGAATTTATGGATTTGGTAAATGTCGGTACAAAAATTCAAATTGAGTGGTAGGCATGTAACAAGTGCAGTCAGCAACGCCCCTTTGGGGCTGGACCTCGCTACGCTCGGCCGCTGCTGCAAGCGTTAGGCATCAAAGAGAACCATGAGCAAATATCCAAAAGTAAAAGATCCTGAAATGGTGGGAGAGTATTCTGGTGCCGCAAAAGCCGGAGGCGGGTATGTCTGGGATGAGGTTCTTGAATATCGGGTGTGGTGCCACCCGCATGATGGATCGCCGGATTTAGCGGAAGGCAGTGACTACTACTATGCCTTTGAAACATTTGAAGAGGCATTGGAATGCGCTAACGAAATACCTGGTAGCGAAGCTCCACTAGCTCTTATTTTGCAGCGTGAATATATTGATGAGCCTGAGCCGGGGATATACCTTCACAAGAAGGAGGAGCGCATCGCAGAGTGGCCGGTAGAGTTTTTGTCTCGCCCAAGAAGAGGCCCCGATACCATTCCGGGATTTATGGCCCCAGATGCTCCATCCAATAAGCTGGACATAATCCGTGGTAAAGCCTAACAAGCCGCTCAAATTCGTTCCGGCCGCAAAAGACGCGGCCTCCACCGGACTCGCTACCGCTCGCCGTTTAGCGGGGCGTTATAAGCTCGGGTGAGCGATGAAGTATATTTTTGCTGTAGTCGTAAATATTTTGGTTCTGGCTATTTCGCTAGCAGGGCTATTGTCTACCTGTATGTGGGGCTGTCCTAATACTGGCATACAGCTTGTGTTTAAAATTTCTACATTGTGTTTGTTGGTCAGCCTTGTGATGGTTATCTATCTTTGGGTAACAAGTAAAAATGGTAAAAAACATACGAGCGGGATTTGATGTGATATCAAATACTTATAACAAGGCCAGTCAACATCGCTCCCGTTGGTCGCTGGACCTCAAAACCGCTGCGCGGCTTTTCGGCCGCTGCTGGCAGCGTTATGCATCTACGGAGTTATCAGTTGGCTAAATGGATTGCGGTAGTCCTTGGGGGATTGCTTCTACTTACGAATGGTTTCTGGTTGTATTCTGCTATTGATCTTGGTGTTACCGAGAAGTATCGCCAGCAAGGAGAGTATGAAGCCGAGCATAGAATCGAGGCATTGGAGAACCTTTGTAATAAACTGGTAGGCGGCATGCCAAAGTCAGAGGCAGTCAAATTGCTTAATGAGCTTTCACCAGAATTTGAAGCATATGAGAAAGAAGGTCGTCTCAATACAATATGGCTATCTTTCAAAGTTAACGAGCAGGGTAATGTCATTAATGAAGGGGCGTGCCAATAATGCATAAAAAGCCGCTTAAATTCGTTCCGGCCACAAAAAGCGTGGCCTCCACCGGACTCGCTAACGCTCGCCGTTTAGCGGGGCGTTAAATACCCATCGGAATTCGAGCCATGGTCGAAAATGAATTCGAATATATAGAGTTTTTAGTCCAAGGAGGCTTGCAAGATAATAGTGCTTATAGTTACGGAAGGTATCTAGAGGCAGTCTCAAGGCACCTTAATATCAATCTAAACAGATCTACGGTAGCTTCTGACCGTGAAGTTAGAGAAATACTGGACCGCCTTTCAGAAACAGACTTGGCAGAGCGCTACAAGAACAACTGTGGTACTGCATTAAGGGCATATTTACGTTTCCTTGGTCAAGAGCAGCCAGAGTTTAGTTATCCTGAGGAAATTTCAAACCCCGAAGGCTACGCAGAAGGCGCGAAAAAACAAATAACTGTTAACTCCTATGAAAGGGATCGCCAAGCACGCAATAGAGCGATTGAAATACACGGTTTAGATTGTTTTGTATGTGCCATGAATTTTGAGAGTATGTATGGTGAGATAGGTATCGGTTTTATACATGTTCATCACCTGATACCGTTACATACAATTGACAGCACGTATCAGGTTAACCCGGAAAAGGACTTGGTGCCAGTTTGTCCAAATTGTCATGCCATGCTCCATCGGTCAAATAATCCACCAACAATAGAGCAGCTCAAAGATGCAATGCAAAAGCAGAAAAGCATTTGACAAAGTGCTGCTAGGGACGAACCTACACTGTGCTCCGGTTTGCCCAAGAGCACGGCGTTATGTTGGATCAGCGTAATGATCGCTCGCATTAAGACAATCAGTTTCGCGGTTTTAGTAGTCGCATTAATCATTACGATGGCATTAATGCTAGCTAATGTTGAGTTTTATGGGCTGCTCAGCCTTTACATATTTATGGCTTTGTGGAGCTTACAAAAGGTTTTTTTGTGGTACGTAGGTGATGATTTTGGAATCGCTGTGCAGCTTAAAATTAAAAAAGATGCTCCCAAAGTGATACGTTTTTTAGGGCTAATCTTTGCTTGCTTCGTTTTTTACATAGCAGTTAAGGGGCTATTTGATCATGTTCCAACATAACAAGCGCCATCAAAAGCGCGCCCGTTGGGCGCTCGACTCGCAACAAGTTGCTCGCGTTTGTGGCGGGCGTTAAATGTCATCATGAATATCGAGCAAGCATTTGAAAAATCACTGATCGAATTTGAGTCTAAGGGATTCGACGGTATTGGTGAGCCAGAGCGCGTCTTGGCAACAATATGGGCTGTGGAAGCCGAGGTGAATAACGGAGGTTTCGATCAGCTGTTTTATAACACAGCCGGCGATATCGCGTTTTATGCAGCAAAGGCTCTTAGCGCTATTGGTGCGCATAAAATGGCCGGCATTACCCAGAAAGCACTGGATTTGTTTGGTGAGGGCGGTCCTCCGAGAGATCGAGATGAAAGAGTTGAGGCATTAGAAAGTATTTCAGAAAAACATGAAGAGTACTTAAATAAGCTCGACTATGAATTCACAGAGTACCCAGACAATATTCAGGAATTGCTGTTTACGTATGTTCAATCAAATTTCTAGCCAACAACATTTAACAAGGCCAAGCAGCATCGCCCCTGCGGGGCTGGACCTCGCTACGCTCGGCCGCTGTTGGCAGCGTTATAGCTTAAAGGAACCGAGATGACCGGTACTTACGACTGGAACCCAATGCCGCACAAAGTTGACATTAAGTGTCCTGCTTGTGGCGGGCATTGCGTCTTTGAGTTTGCCGAGGTTGTCAAAATAGCGCAAAAGAAAGATTTATCTTTTTTCGAGCAAAGCGACGTCTTTGAGTATGCAGTATTTACCGATAGCTGTGGTCATAAGTGGCACGGTGCAATTTACTTCGCTAATTTGCATGGTGGTTCCACCGACGCTATCACTCAATTACCAGAGGGGTATTCTCCCGAGAATTGGGCTCATTCAAAATATTTAATGAGAAATCATGGCCTTGATCTTGGTGCGTTTTCCTGTAGCCACTGCGATACAAGAAAACCTTATATTCTTCAGTGGCCGGAAGATGCTTATTATTCCATCGGTTACAAAGGTGAAATACTTTGGGCATTTAATCGTGAGTCTGCTATCGATCTTCGTGATTACATTGCATCAAACGAACGAAAAACCGAAAAATATAGATGGGCTAAGTTTCTTTTGCATGTGCCAACAGTCTTTAAAAGTAAAAATGCCCGCATTAGTATCGTCAAACAAATAAACAAGGTCCTCGGTTAGACGTGGCTATAACAAAGCCAGTCAGCAACGCCCACTGCGTGGGCTGGACCTCAAATCCGCTGGCGCGGTTTTTCGGCCGCTGCTGGCGGCGTTAAGTTGCAAGGAGGCATAAGTGAAAGATAAAGAAAAAATTGCAGTATTCATTGATGCTGATAATGCTCCAGCAAAAAAGATTGATAAAGTGCTATCTGAGCTTGCTCGCTATGGTGTGGTCAATATCAGAAAAGCTTATGGGAACTGGAAAAATCAAAACCTGAAAGTTTGGGAAGATGTGCTGCATGAGTTTGCTATTCAACCGATTCAACAATTTGATCTTACAAAAGGTAAAAATGCGACTGATATGGCGTTGGTGATTGATGTCATGGATGTTCTATATACGAAAAATGTCGATGTCATTTGCCTTGTATCATCTGATTGCGATTTTACTCCCTTGGTAACGAGGACTCTGGCTGATGGTAAATTCGTTATTGGTTTTGGTGAGCGTAAAGCCCCAGTAGCTTTTGTGAACAGTTGCTCTCGCTTTCTATATTTAGACGATGAAGCAGAGGTTGAACAACCCATTCAGAAACAAAGCCGGAATATTAAAAGCGATACTAAACTAATTAATTTGCTACGGCAGGCTATCGAAGCAGTGGAAGATGAAGACGGTTGGGCTATGCTTGGGCCTATCGGCACTCATATTTCTAACCATGCATCTTTTGATCAGCGAAATTACGGATTCAAAAAACTGAGTGATCTATTCATGGCAATAGATTTGTTTGAAATGAAAAAAACAAATGGTTCTGTATTGTGGGTTAAGGATAAGAAACGAGCAAAGCAACTTAACAAACCAATGCAGCCGACCGCTAACGCGTCGGCTGATTGAGGCGTTAGGCGGTAACCATGAGTCAGGCTGAAATTTTCCTAAGCTGGCGCATACCGTTTGTCATGTTTGGACGGGAGTGTTTAGTTGCCAGAACGAATGCAGTTGATGTGATAAAACAAATTTATGGGAATGGTTTTATCTTTCTGGGCTACGATGCTTTTGCTGTATTTCCAGACGGTAAGCGGCAACCGATAACGGATTTTTGTGCTTCATTTTCTGCTGAAAATCAGCCCAGCATTAATGCCGCTACAGACTCACTTAAAAACGATCCGTTGCAGGTAACACATTATGTTTTTGTTTTTAAACCCAGCGCCTAATAAAGTGCGGCATTCGGAGCCTGCGGCCCCTGCGACGCTCACAAGTTCGCGCGCATGCGCACGGCGTTATGTGAATAAAGCGAGATCGTAGAATGGATTTTTCACCA
>NZ_JANFPJ010000054.1:0-6704 GCF_032227045.1 Pseudidiomarina fusca | reverse complement strand
GAGCTTGTTCTGGAGTCAGCGTGATGTCTTCTTTGGCGCCGAAAGCAATATCGAGGCTCTCGCGTAAATTTTTACCGAACAGGCTATCTAATAGCGATTCTTGTTCTTGGCTTTGTTGCTGCTGTTGCAATGCGTTGGTGGTTTGGTTAGTTTGGGCTGCATGGGCTGTTTGCGCGCCACTGAGCTGGCTTACACTTAGTATGGATACAAGTGTAACGCAAGCAATAAAAAAGCCACTGAAACTCAGCGGCTTTTTATCATGTTTGATACTTAGCTTCTTACTTGCTTTATTAAGCTTAGTTTTGAATAACATGCGCGATGGCTATGTAATAACTTAGTTAAGCGTTACTACAATCGGCTAAGTTGACGACTAACAGCAACTTAGTTAGTTGCTGTAGTGGTCGTAATTGGAGCTGGGGTATCGTCATCATCCTCAGTAGCAACGACGGTAATTACGCCAACGGCTACTGCGCCAGCAACTACTACTGGTACCGTTAAGCCAAGGCCGAAACCTAAGCCACCGGCTGCACCAGCGCCTGCTGCACCAGCACCCGCGCCTGCGCCAGCACCTGCTCCACCACCAGCGCCGCCAGCACCACCTGTGCCGCCTGACTGGGCGAACGCAGCTGGAGACAATGCTAATACTGCAGCAGCGATTAAAGCTGTTAATGTTTTCATAATAACTCCTTGGAAATATCCGAATTCGTATTTCTGCTTACAAATACTTAGTTGAAAGCATAGCAATACGTGATTATTTTGCAACCAGTTTTACATGGCTTTGTCGTTAAACTTTTCTTGCTCGAGCATTTTTGAGACTTGCAAACACGCTACCGCCCTTAGGTTGCGGTTCCTAAATACCGATAGCGAGCTTTTGATTTTTCTCGGTAGGGTTGCTTGCACTTGGTCTTAAGGTCGGCTTTAAGACTTTATGTTGAAGCTGTTTTAGGAAAGTTCGACCATCACAAGTAGGTAGGTGATTGGTACTTTCCATATACCGGTTCTTATTATTTATTATCTAGTTAGCGTTTTTATCTGGCATCAATGTATGTTTGTTGATGCTGGATTTTACGCTGGTAAGGTTGATCGGTTAAATGTTAAACAAAATCGAATAACCCCACAGACCGCACTATTAAAGCACATTAGGAGATCTCCTACAACGTGCATTTAACAATTTTTACACTCGATGAATGTTATATTACAGCGCCAATATGACGCTTTTATGATCGACGAATTTGACTAAATTCGTACTCGGCTTGCACTTCTTTTTGCAACCAATTTAACAGCACAATACAGCGGCTCTCGCCATCCAAACCAACGATTTGCGCCATAAAGCCTTTGAACGGGCCTTCGGTGATTTCTACCTGTTCACCAATTTGCGGCATGGCAGCGATGGTGGCTTTCTGAATGGTGCTAGATTGCGCATTGAGCTGCTTCATTTCTTCGATTAACGCGTCAGGCACTGTCGCAGGACGTTCACCAAAGGTTAAAAGCTTACTCACCCCAAAGGTACTGCGCACTTTATGGAACTTGCCGGCGTAATCGTCAAGATCGGCAAACACATAACCGGGAAACAACGGCTCAGTAACCGGGGTGCGCTTGCCACGCCGGATCTTCTGCAAAGTGATCTCCGGTAAAAACGCAACGATGCCCTGATTCTCAAGATTCAGCTTAGCGCGCCCTTCTTGCCGAGGCTTAGTGCGTACAACGTACCAGGTCATGCAAACTCCTTTGGTTCTTGAGGGACTTGCAGACCCAGCTCTGGACCCGGGTCCGGAGCAGGGTCCGAAGGTGGGGCTGCAAGTTCCTCACATGCGGCGGATGATGCTGTCGGTGCTGGCGTCGAAGGTGGTGTCGGCTTGGCCGTCAATCACCTTCAAGATGTCGGTGGCGCAGGTCTTGCCTTTCTCGACGCCGGGCTGGTCGAAGCTATTCAGGCCCCAAATCACGCCTTGGGTAAACACCTTATGCTCGTAAGCGGCAATGATAGCACCAAAGCTATGAGGGGTTAACTCATCCACGTACAGTAAATTGGTTGGATGATTGCCGATGTACGTGTTGCGGGCATCGTCGCTGGTGTGGCCTTCCCACATGAGTTTACGATGGGCTAGGCAGTTGCTCACAGCTAACCGTTGTTGCTCCCTCAGTGCGGCTTGTACGGCTGGGGTAAAGCCTGGCGCGTGGCGATGCAGCACCGCCAAGAAGTCGGCGGTAAAGGTATCCCAGCCTTGGTGTAGATGCTGGAAGAATGCGTGCTGCCCGTTCGGGCCGTAACCGCCCCAGATGATAGGACCGGTCGGGGTAGTTAGCGGCTGGTTGTCATGGGTGGCTTGCTTGCCGTTACTTTCCATATCCAGCTGTTGCATGTAGCTGGGTAGGTAACGCAGGCGACCGTCGTAAGGCAAAATGGCGACGTTGTTGATGTTGCGCTGCTCGCGGTTGTACACGCCAAGTAGCGCCAGCAACACCGGTATGTTCTGGGTTGGGTCGTCCACTTCAGCGAAGTGCTCGTCCATGGCTTTGGCGCCGTCCAACATTTTGCTGAATTGGTTGGAGCCGATGGTCAGCGCAATCGGCAGGCCAATCGCCGACCACATGCTGAAGCGTCCACCTACCGAATCAGCAAAGCTCAGTTGTTGGCTGGGCGGGATGCCGAAATCTGTCATGGCTTGGTTGTTGGCGCTAACGCCAATCACGTGCCGACTCAACCATTGCTCTTCGGTTAGGTGCGGCTGCAGCCACTGTTTTACGGTGTTGACGTTTGCCAAGGTGTCGATGGTACCGAAGCTTTTACTCGCGATAATAAACAATGTGGTTTCAGGGTCGATGATGGGCAGCACCGCGTACAGCTGCCCGCCGTCCATCGAGCTCACAAAGTGGGTGTGCAGCGTGTGCAGGCTATTATCGTCGGCGAATTCTTTGAGCGCAAACGAGCCCATCATGGGGCCTAAGTCGGAGCCACCTACGCCGATATTGACCACGTCCGTAATAGGTTTGCCGGTGGCACCCAACCACTGGCCGCTGCGTAGGCTACGGACGATTTCAGTGAAGCGATTCTTACCATTACCGGCTTTCACCACGTTGTGAATGCTGCGGTTGAGCACGTGGCTGACGTTGCGGTTCTCGGTTTTGTTCCGGAATTCGCCTTTCATCAGCTGCTGTTTCAGCTTGCTGAAATTGGCCGGCAGTTTGGTCTGGGCGTAGTCGCTGATCTGCTCAGGGGTGAGTCCCTGATAGCTGTAATCGAGGTTCAGAAATTCCGTTTCGACGGTGTAGGTCGTGGTAGTCGGGGTGTTGTTGACCATGGGTGCTCCTTTGTTGAGGAACTTGCGGCCCCACCTCTGGACCCGGCTCCGGAGCCGGGTCCAGAGGTGGGGCCGCAAGTTCCTCAACAAAGGAGCACCCATGGTCAACAACACCCCGACTACCACGACCTACACCGTCGAAACGGAATTTCTGAACCTCGATTACAGCTATCAGGGACTCACCCCTGAGCAGATCAGCGACTACGCCCAGACCAAACTGCCGGCCAATTTCAGCAAGCTGAAACAGCAGCTGATGAAAGGCGAATTCCGGAACAAAACCGAGAACCGCAACGTCAGCCACGTGCTCAACCGCAGCATTCACAACGTGGTGAAAGCCGGTAATGGTAAGAATCGCTTCACTGAAATCGTCCGTAGCCTACGCAGCGGCCAGTGGTTGGGTGCCACCGGCAAACCTATTACGGACGTGGTCAATATCGGCGTAGGTGGCTCCGACTTAGGCCCCATGATGGGCTCGTTTGCGCTCAAAGAATTCGCCGACGATAATAGCCTGCACACGCTGCACACCCACTTTGTGAGCTCGATGGACGGCGGGCAGCTGTACGCGGTGCTGCCCATCATCGACCCTGAAACCACATTGTTTATTATCGCGAGTAAAAGCTTCGGTACCATCGACACCTTGGCAAACGTCAACACCGTAAAACAGTGGCTGCAGCCGCACCTAACCGAAGAGCAATGGTTGAGTCGGCACGTGATTGGCGTTAGCGCCAACAACCAAGCCATGACAGATTTCGGCATCCCGCCCAGCCAACAACTGAGCTTTGCTGATTCGGTAGGTGGACGCTTCAGCATGTGGTCGGCGATTGGCCTGCCGATTGCGCTGACCATCGGCTCCAACCAATTCAGCAAAATGTTGGACGGCGCCAAAGCCATGGACGAGCACTTCGCTGAAGTGGACGACCCAACCCAGAACATACCGGTGTTGCTGGCGCTACTTGGCGTGTACAACCGCGAGCAGCGCAACATCAACAACGTCGCCATTTTGCCTTACGACGGTCGCCTGCGTTACCTACCCAGCTACATGCAACAGCTGGATATGGAAAGTAACGGCAAGCAAGCCACCCATGACAACCAGCCGCTAACTACCCCGACCGGTCCTATCATCTGGGGCGGTTACGGCCCGAACGGGCAGCACGCATTCTTCCAGCATCTACACCAAGGCTGGGATACCTTTACCGCCGACTTCTTGGCGGTGCTGCATCGCCACGCGCCAGGCTTTACCCCAGCCGTACAAGCCGCACTGAGGGAGCAACAACGGTTAGCTGTGAGCAACTGCCTAGCCCATCGTAAACTCATGTGGGAAGGCCACACCAGCGACGATGCCCGCAACACGTACATCGGCAATCATCCAACCAATTTACTGTACGTGGATGAGTTAACCCCTCATAGCTTTGGTGCTATCATTGCCGCTTACGAGCATAAGGTGTTTACCCAAGGCGTGATTTGGGGCCTGAATAGCTTCGACCAGCCCGGCGTCGAGAAAGGCAAGACCTGCGCCACCGACATCTTGAAGGTGATTGACGGCCAAGCCGACACCACCTTCGACGCCAGCACCGACAGCATCATCCGCCGCATGTGAGGAACTTGCAGCCCCACCTTCGGACCCTGCTCCGGACCCGGGTCCAGAGCTGGGTCTGCAAGTCCCTCAAGAACCAAAGGAGTTTGCATGACCTGGTACGTTGTACGCACTAAGCCTCGGCAAGAAGGGCGCGCTAAGCTGAATCTTGAGAATCAGGGCATCGTTGCGTTTTTACCGGAGATCACTTTGCAGAAGATCCGGCGTGGCAAGCGCACCCCGGTTACTGAGCCGTTGTTTCCCGGTTATGTGTTTGCCGATCTTGACGATTACGCCGGCAAGTTCCATAAAGTGCGCAGTACCTTTGGGGTGAGTAAGCTTTTAACCTTTGGTGAACGTCCTGCGACAGTGCCTGACGCGTTAATCGAAGAAATGAAGCAGCTCAATGCGCAATCTAGCACCATTCAGAAAGCCACCATCGCTGCCATGCCGCAAATTGGTGAACAGGTAGAAATCACCGAAGGCCCGTTCAAAGGCTTTATGGCGCAAATCGTTGGTTTGGATGGCGAGAGCCGCTGTATTGTGCTGTTAAATTGGTTGCAAAAAGAAGTGCAAGCCGAGTACGAATTTAGTCAAATTCGTCGATCATAAAAGCGTCATATTGGCGCTGTAATATAACATTCATCGAGTGTAAAAATTGTTAAATGCACGTTGTAGGAGATCTCCTAATGTGCTTTAATAGTGCGGTCTGTGGGGTTATTCGATTTTGTTTAACATTTAACCGATCAACCTTACCAGCGTAAAATCCAGCATCAACAAACATACATTGATGCCAGATAAAAACGCTAACTAGATAATAAATAATAAGAACCGGTATATGGAAAGTACCAATCACCTACCTACTTGTGATGGTCGAACTTTCCTAAAACAGCTTCAACATAAAGTCTTAAAGCCGACCTTAAGACCAAGTGCAAGCAACCCTACCGAGAAAAATCAAAAGCTCGCTATCGGTATTTAGGAACCGCAACCTAAGGGCGGTAGCGTGTTTGCAAGTCTCAAAAATGCTCGAGCAAGAAAAGTTTAACGACAAAGCCATGTAAAACTGGTTGCAAAATAATCACGTATTGCTATGCTTTCAACTAAGTATTTGTAAGCAGAAATACGAATTCGGATATTTCCAAGGAGTTATTATGAAAACATTAACAGCTTTAATCGCTGCTGCAGTATTAGCATTGTCTCCAGCTGCGTTCGCCCAGTCAGGCGGCACAGGTGGTGCTGGCGGCGCTGGTGGTGGAGCAGGTGCTGGCGCAGGCGCGGGTGCTGGTGCAGCAGGCGCTGGTGCAGCCGGTGGCTTAGGTTTCGGCCTTGGCTTAACGGTACCAGTAGTAGTTGCTGGCGCAGTAGCCGTTGGCGTAATTACCGTCGTTGCTACTGAGGATGATGACGATACCCCAGCTCCAATTACGACCACTACAGCAACTAACTAAGTTGCTGTTAGTCGTCAACTTAGCCGATTGTAGTAACGCTTAACTAAGTTATTACATAGCCATCGCGCATGTTATTCAAAACTAAGCTTAATAAAGCAAGTAAGAAGCTAAGTATCAAACATGATAAAAAGCCGCTGAGTTTCAGTGGCTTTTTTATTGCTTGCGTTACACTTGTATCCATACTAAGTGTAAGCCAGCTCAGTGGCGCGCAAACAGCCCATGCAGCCCAAACTAACCAAACCACCAACGCATTGCAACAGCAGCAACAAAGCCAAGAACAAGAATCGCTATTAGATAGCCTGTTCGGTAAAAATTTACGCGAGAGCCTCGATATTGCTTTCGGCGCCAAAGAAGACATCACGCTGACTCCAGAACAAGCTC
>NZ_JANFPJ010000053.1:0-7219 GCF_032227045.1 Pseudidiomarina fusca | reverse complement strand
GAGAGTGACCCGCTTGCCGTGGATGGGCAGATCACGATAGGGAACATCACGCTTGCCGAACCGCACGAACTCACCCTGCACGCCGCATTCCTCGCAGGCAATGGGATCGGGCACGTCCACCTGAAAGTGCATTTCGTCGTCGGTGGATTTGCAGCCCAGCACCTGGTACTTAGGCAGGTGCAGGATGTTGTCGGGCATTTCGGTCATGCGGTGTTCTCCTCATGGTGGAAGCTCCATAGCTATTGCGACAGATTCCCATTAATCATCAGTGTGGCGCAGTACGGGTTTGGCAGACTGCGCCGTAAAGGGAAGAAGAACCGGTCAATGCAAGGGACTATCGCCAAGTGTGGAAACCTGTCCTTTCCTGGCGTTGACAAGTACGGCCACGATGATGGCTGCGATGCCAAGAGCAACCCCGCTCGCCGCAAGTCCCAAGCCATAACCCTGAATCAGCGCATCACCGGCTGACTGCACCAGTTCGGCATCGCCGACTTCCCGACCGCGATACAGAGAAGCAAATGCCTCGGGCATCCGACTGGCCGTGACGGAGACAGAAATGCTCGAAAGGATAGCCAGCCCCAACGCAACACCAATCTGTTGCGACGCGTTGAACAACGCCGATGCGATGCCGGTCTCCTGTGCTTGCACACCCTTCACGGCCGTCAATGCCAGCGCAATGACCGCTCCCACGAAACCGAAGGCGGTGAGGAAGGCGGCTGGCATGAAGTGCCAGCTATAGTCGAGTTGTTGCCCGATGGTCGAAAGCCAGAACAATGCAGCGCTAGCGACCAGCGCAGCCGGAGCTGCGACCTCGCGCGGCGTAAAGCGCATGACAAGCTTTGAACTGACAACAGCACCAATGATGATACCCACCCCAAAGGGCAGAAACGCCATGGCGGTCAGGGTCGGGCTATAGCTGAGGATGTGCTGCAAATAGAGCGTCAGCAAATAGATCATGCCCATGGGGCCGAAGCCCAGCAGCAGCATGGCCAGGTACGAACCGGATCGGTTGCGATCCTTGAACAAGCGGAGCGGCAAAAGTGGATCACTGCTGCGCGACTGTAAAACCAAGAACAGCGGCAGCAGGATAGCCGTAGTGGCGAATGCAATGAGCGTAATGCCATCGGTCCAGCCATGTTCACCACCACGGGTAATTCCATAGACGAGTGCTGCCATGCCGATGATGCTGGAAAGCGCTCCCGTCAGGTCGGGGCGTCCCTTGTGCAATTCCGCTTCGACAAGTGTTCTCGAACCAGCGAGCACCGCCAAACCGATGGGTACATTGATGAAGAACGCCCAACGCCAGCCAAGCAGGCCTGTCAGAAATCCTCCAAGAATCAATCCAGCAATAATGCCAAGGCCAGACCGAGTGGGCGCTCTGGTCTGCCTGAGTGAGAAGGGGATTCTGTGGACATCGATTAACTCCTTTGTGTTTAGTGCGATTACCGAACACCGGTTGCGCTGACTTTTCACAAAAGGGTAATCGTTCCAATGGTTGGAAGGTCAAGGCTGCGTTTGCATGCCTTGCACAGAGAGACTGTCGGCATCGGCCAGGTCTTATCAATAGCCGTGCATTTGGCAGCCCGTCGGCACAGAGCACTCGACAAATCAAAGTCTGAGGCTCCGCAGTTGACCTTACCAGCGTTGGAAAGACTAGATTGGTCGCTGGGACGATCAGGTTCCTCAATTCTCTGATTCTGTGAAGGAGTTCGATATGTATCGATTCAACGTTAACGGCATGACCTGTGGCCACTGCACATCCGCCGTCGAAAAAGCCATTAAAAGTATCGACCCACAGGCGGAAGTATCTACAGATATAGAACACGCCGAGGTCACCGTGCGCAGCCAGGTCAATGAGGCGCGTATCAGTGATGCCATCCGCGAGGCTGGGTACGATAATCAGCACCTTGCCGGGTAATCATTCAGGTCAGGGCAAGGACGCCGCTTCTGAAGTAGACGCGTCAGCGCTTCTCTTTCCTGCGACGTTGCGTGCAATTGGGTTCAATCCCGATAGCCCCGAAGCGCGTGGAATTAAGTTCTCGCTCACCATTAGGCGTTCCTTTCACTACGCCATCCCCGGCCAGACCGCTGATAATCGGGCAGTCCGGCCGAGCGTCGCCCTGGCAGCTTTCCGCCAGGTGCTTGAGTGCACGGCTCATTTCCTGGAGTTCGCGCGCCTTGAGCTCAAGCTCCGCGACATGCTCAAGCGCAAGACGTTTGACGTCGGCGCTCGCACGACCCCGGTCGCGCCAGAGCGCAACCAGTTCATTCATCTGCGCCACCGAAAACCCGAGATCCCGTGCGCGCCGGATGAAGCGCAGGGTTTGCACATCCTTGTCCGAGTAATCCCTGTATCCAGCTTCGGTTCGCAACGCTTCCGGAATCAAGCCGATCGATTCGTAGTAGCGGATCATCTTCGCCGATACACCCGATGCCTCCGCTGCCTTTCCAATATTCATAGCCATGCCTCTCCAGATAACATCAAGCCTGCACTGTGGCAGGCTCGGTTGTCCTTATTTCGCTTGTGCAAATTCCACCTGTCTCTGCGACACGTCGTTGTCGTCCGTCCCCATGGGTGAGCGGAAATGACGCAACCTCAGTGCATTGCCGAGTACAAACACCGACGACAGTGCCATGGCGCCGGCAGCGAAGACGGGCGAAAGCAGGATGTCGTAGGCCGGATAGAGCACACCTGCCGCGACCGGAATCAAAGCCGTGTTGTAGGCAAACGCCCAGAACAGATTTTGTCGGATGTTGTCGATGGTTGCCTTCGACAAGGCGATCGCCTTTGGCACACCTTGCAGGTTACCCGACATCAGCACCACATCAGCCGCTTCAATGGCAATGTCCGTACCTGTGCCAATGGCAAGACCTACATCCGCTTCGGCCAGAGCGGGAGCGTCGTTGATGCCATCACCGACGAACGCCACCTTGCCGTGCTCTCCCTTAAGGCGGCGCACCGCGTCGACCTTGCCGTCCGGTAGCACTTCCGCCACCACCTCGTCGATCCCGAGTCGCGCCGCGATGGCCTTGGCCGTGTGGACGTTGTCGCCGGTGATCATCGCGACCTTGAGCCCGAGATCGTGCAGGGCCTTGATGGCAGCAGGCGTCGTTTCCTTGATCGGGTCGGCAACGGCGATAATCGCCGCAAGCTTGCCCTCTATCGCAGCATAGAGCGGAGACTTACCCTCGTCGCCGAGGCGTTTGGCGACCTTGGAGAACGCCGCCACGTCGTGACCGAGTTCGCTCATGTAGCGGTCAGCACCTATCTCGACCCGCTTGCCACCGGCCTCAGCCTTCACGCCAAAACCCGTCACCGATTCGAAGTTCGACACGTCCGGCAGTGAGATGTTCTCCGCGGCGGCGGCGTTCACGATCGCACGGGCGATCGGGTGTTCGGATTTGGCCTCGATGGCCGCGACCAGAGCCAACACGTCTACGTGCTCGAATCCGGTGGCCAATTCCAGATCGGTGAGAGCCGGTTTGCCTTCCGTCAACGTGCCCGTCTTGTCAACGGCAACGACCTTGGCATCTTTCAACAACTGGAGTGCTTCACCCTTGCGGAAGAGCACGCCCAGCTCGGCACCGCGGCCAGTGCCGACCATGATCGAGGTCGGTGTGGCCAGCCCCATGGCGCAAGGGCAGGCGATGATCAGCACCGCGACGGCGTTGACCAGCGCGAAAGTGAGCGCGGGCGACGGGCCGAACCACATCCATGTCCCGAAGGTGAGAATCGCTGCCACAAACACCGCAGGCACGAAATACATCGTCACCTTGTCGACCAGCGCCTGGATTGGCAGCTTCGACCCCTGCGCTTCTTCCACCATGCGGATGATCTGCGACAGAACGGTGTTGCCGCCGACAGCCGTCGCACGGATGGCGAATGCGCCTTTCTGGTTCACCGTTCCGGCCACGACCTCGCTGCCGTGCTTCTTGGAGACGGGGATCGGTTCTCCCGTGATCATCGATTCATCGACATAGCTTTCGCCTTCGATGAGTTCGCCATCCACCGGAATGCGATCGCCGGGACGAACCTCGACGATATCTCCCGACAAGACGGAGTCGATCGGCAGTTCGATCGACTTATCGTCCCGACGCACCCGTGCCATTTTGGCCTGAAGCCCGACAAGACGCTTGATCGCCTCGGAGGTGCGTCCCTTGGCGCGAGCCTCCAGCAACCGGCCGAGCAGGATGAGAGTGACGATAACAGCGGCGGCCTCAAAGTAGACGTTGACGGCTCCGTCGGGCAGGAGCCCCGGCGCGAAGGTCGCCACGAGCGAATAGCCATAGGCTGCCATGGTGCCGACCGCGACCAGGGAGTTCATGTCGGGGGCAAGCCGCCCGAGGGCCGGAAACCCCTTGTGGTAAAAGCGGATGCCCGGCACGAACAGAACGATGGTTGTCAACACGAACTGGAGATACCAATTCGTCTCCATGCCGATCGTTGAGGCAATCAGGTCGTGCATGCCAGGAATGAGGTGTGAGCCCATCTCCAGAATGAAGACAGGCACGGTCAACACCGCTGCAATCGTGAAATCACGTGTCAGTCCACGGCGTTCCGCGTCCTTCTTCTCGGTGCGCTCATCGGTCTCGCCCCGACGGCTACCCGTAGCAGCCGCGATTACCCTGGCATCATATCCCGCGTTCTCGATAGCCGTCACCAAGGCGGTCGCATCGGCGCTGCCCTGGATCGTGGCTCTTTCAGTCGCAAGGTTGACAACGGCACTGGTGACGCCGGGCACAGCCTTGAGCGCCTTTTCGACGCGACCGACACAGGACGCGCAGGTCATACCTTCGATGGAAAGCTCTGTGGTCTCAGCTGGCACCGAATAGCCAGCTTTCTCGATAGCGTTGATGAGTGATCCGCGGTCGAGTGGCGAAGCGGACTGGATATCGGCACGTTCGGTCACCAGGTTCACCGTAACAGTGTCAACGCCCTCGACCTTCTTGAGTTCAGCCTCCACGCGCCCGACGCAGGAAGCGCAACTCATACCTTCGATGGGAAAGCTTATCACCGTCACAGCCGACGGATTCAATTTGTCTTGAGTATGCATCATTCGTCTTCTCCACAAGCATCTCCTGATGATATTCCAGAAAGATAAACCTTCCTATTGTGGGAAGGTCAAGCGCTAAATTTCCTGATGCATAGTTACCACACCCAGTACTTACGGGAACATCGAATCCGGGTTTAGGTTGAAAACTCCATACGAGTGTTGTCAGCAGTCAGTGGCACATCGGACAAATTCGCGCTAAGGGAGCGTTCGAGGTAGACAGAAGGATGCGCGATGAATTCTCTAGTACCACAATCCTTACGCATTTGTTCCAGGCCTCGCCAACCAGTTTTTCCGTTGGGAAAGTGTAATCTGTGATTGCACGCCAAAGAGAAAATCAACCAGCTAATCCGAATACCCAAATAAAGCTAGCTGTTGTTGTTTAATAACATGCGTGTATGGCTTCAAAGAGTTACTCAACTGTGCGATGATTTTTTTCCTGTCGACTTGTCCATTTTGAGACTCAATGAAAAGATAAATTGTCGCGCGAAGCTGCTTAAAGCCTTTTGACATCCAGCTACCCTTTTTTCGAGCTTTAAGCTCAACAAAATGATAGATGTCGCGATAATGCAAAATACCATCACACCGGGTCACCTGATTGCCTTGTTCGTCTGAGCAATCAACACAATTATCGATAGCCCAAAATGCGATATCTAAGCATTGAGGATTAGTTACCGTTGCAATCCACTTTACTTTGTCGGTTGAATCGGTATTCAAATATGCAGGATTGTTATCATCATCGTCACATATTCCAAATAACGAGTCTGTGAGACTACTTTTACACTCATCCTTGAGTAAATTCATCGGATCACTCCATCCACAATAGTTCAGAAAAAAGCTGATTCGTTTCTTCCAGCTCATTATTAAGTTGGTTATCGTCGGCAACCAACCCATTGTACCTTTCGACTACTTCAATAGTGCCATTCTCACAAAACGCATAAACATTAGTTGTGCTCGGATCAATACTTGATGCTTCCGAACAAATGTCTCGTATCGCATCAATATTCTTCAATTGTTTGTTATTGAATCTTTCATATACATCAAAGGCTTGTATTGCAATATTTAAATAACTGATGATAAACGGGCTATGTGTAGTGATGACAAGTCTGTTGCCCGCCTTATCTTTTACCGCTCGCAATACCTCAAAAAGTGCTTGTTTCTGCGATGTTGGAAACAGATTCTGCTCTGGTTCTTCGACAATATTGACAAAAGAGTTATAGGTGTAACGACGAACAAGTGCATCAAAAGCGCTATGGATACTTCCTAATTCCTCACCTTTTTCAATGGTCGCTTCGAACAACTTAATAAGCTCTTTGTTTAAGCGTTTCTCCAAAGCCACACTGAGATCTCTCTGTTTGGCCTTATCGGATTTGAGCACAAATTGTGATAAATATTTAGTCACTATCACTAATGGCACATAACTTTGATATCCGCTTGAAGCATGCAATAAATTAACTCGGAAGCTTGCCCCAGTGATAAAAGACTGCTTACTCTCACTCTCATAAGCAAACACTGCATTCCCTAGCGATAGCGGTAGCGCTTCATTAGCATAATGCTCTTTGGCTTCAACATACTCTGATAAAAAGGCCTTTAGCGCTTTAGGTAGCTTAGAAATCAATTCCGGCCTATCAATTGCAGCAAGAAAATTCCGCTCAGCTGGAACGTACATTATTTTCGGTGAATCATAAGGGGCATCAGTTAGACGTTCTGAAGTAAAAGTTTTATTCAATAAAAGAAAGCGAAAGGCCTGCCCTTCGTACTCCACATAAGACTGTTCACTGAAATAACTCTGTAAACCATGAAATGAGACAACTTCATTCATGAAATACTCGTAATCAAGAGTTTCATGAATTTCTAGATCACCCCGTTGTAAAGATTTCTCGAGCCATGCAAGCGACGAATAAAGCTTTGCAACTGTACTTTTCCCAGATCCTTGGGTGCCCGTAAATAAAGTAACGCCGTCAAACTTGATTGCGGCACCATTTTCTACTCCAGCTTTTATTGGTCCGACATTTCTAATCCGTAAGCTCGTCATTTTTACATTCGCTTTATTTCAGAGGTAAGGTTTGATTATTTGAAATCGAAGCATTTAAGCTCTGACACTATCAGATGAAGTTCATTATGGGCATATTGTCAATGGCCATTAAAATTGATCCACTTTTGGCCAA
>NZ_JANFPJ010000052.1:0-8354 GCF_032227045.1 Pseudidiomarina fusca | reverse complement strand
AGGCAGAGGTCACAGGTTCGACTCCTGTCGGGTGCGCCATTTTTACTGGCCTGTAGCGCACCTTGTTGTCTTTATAGTGCTTCTTTGGCCCTGCTGATTTCGAAACCGACGCGTATGAAGATGTGTACAGTAGCGTGACCATCGCCCCGCAGTGGGACGAATACGATGGCTTTGAAGTCGACTCAAGCCTGCGCGCTAAAATCATTCTGCCACAAGCCAAACGACGCTTTTCCGCCATCATTGGTCGCGGTGACTTCGACGACTTCATCAATAATCAACAAACCACCCGACCAACCGTCATTCGACGCGCCAATGCCGATGAAGAATGGATGGTAGGTTTAGGTTTTGACCCTTTCGTAGAAACTGAGCACGACTTGTCTTTCGGGGCCGGTTTCCGCGGTGGCCTAGCACTTGAACCTTATGTTCGTGCCCGTTACCGGTACGAGACCATTGTGAACGAACGGAGTGAGCTGCACTTCCAAACGGTCGGCTTTTGGCGTGACACCGATGGTTTTGGCATCGCTCAAACCATCGAACATGACTTTGCCATCAGTGAAAAATGGTTCAATAAATTTTGGCTGCGCGGCACCTTCGCTGAACGCATCGAAGGCGTGCGCTGGCATGCGTCAGATACAATCTACTACATCTACCATCCAGAGCGCGCCGTTGGCGGTGAAATATGGTGGTACGGTGAAACTGACGCAGAGGTTCCCTTGCAAGACTATGGTGCTAAATTCTTGCATCGTGCACGCGTGTTACGGGAATGGTTTTATGTCGAAAGTTGGGTCGGTATCCATTGGCCACAAGAGGAGTTACATGATTCGCAGTCGTTGGTGATCTTTTTGGTGAAATCAGTCACTGGGACTCACGTTTTTATCGTACTTTGGTGAACCTCTTTGCGCGCCCCGCCTTTCTTACGCAAGAGTTTGTGCGTGGCCGCCATGCCTCGTATGTACCGCCATTACGGCTGTATTTTTTCATTTCATTGATCTCATTTTTTGTGCTGACGTCACTGAATGTGTTTTCGGTCACCCCAATTGAAGCAAACCCACCGGTTGAGACCGCGCCCCCCGGCTCCGCAGATATAGATGTTACGGCACCTTCCCAAACACCTACGGATGCTAGCTTAGGGACAGAACCAAGTACGGCCGAGGAAGCAGATCTTGAGCTCCTCGAAAACCCCAACATAAATATACCTTTCATCAGTGATGAACAGAACCAAGCGCTTCAACAACGTTACGACGTGATGTCAAAAGATCCAGACGTCTTAGTGAAACGTCTTGTTTCGCTCGCGCCTCAGACCATGGTTTTGATGCTGCCGTTTTGGGCGTTGTTTCTAAAGTTAACCTACATATTTTCCAAACGCTATTATCTGGAGCACTTGACGGCAGCCCTGCACACCCATGCTTTTTTGCTGCTTTGCTTGTCAGCCTTAACGCTATTAGAGAAAGGCTCAGTTTGGGCGACTGGCATCTCAGGCAGCCCATTGTTTGTCGACGTTGTGGATTGGATAGAAAACCTGCTGTTGTTTTGGATGCTCAGCTACATGCTGTTCACACAAAAGCTATTTTATGGCCAAAGTTGGCCAATGACGCTTTTCAAGTTCCTGTGGTGTAGCCTACACGGTTCTACTAAGCCTAGCCTTACTTGTCATGACCTTGATTGGATTTTTAACCGCATAGAGAGCAGATTTTGCCGACACATCAACCCGCTATCGTTATTCCTGCGTACAACCCCGACAACCGTCTCATTGATTTGGTACGCAACTTGCGTGCGCAAGAGTCGAACACGCGGCCAATTATTGTCATCAATGATGGTAGCGACGATGCCTCCATCTTCAATGCGCTGGCACAATTTGATGCCATTACCGTGCTTCATCATGATCATAACCAAGGCAAAGGTGCAGCCTTAAAAACTGCATTTCACTGGGTGCTTGAACAATGCCCAAGCTGTTCTGGGGTAATCACCGCAGACGCGGACGGCCAGCATTTGCCAAAAGATATTCTGCGCGTGGCGCAAGTGTTCGCGAAACAACCACAAGCCCTCTGGCTCGGCAGTCGCAACTTCCGTGAGAAAGGTATTCCTTTTCGTTCATGGCTTGGCAACACTTTTGCCCGTGCGACTTTTCGTCTTGGGCTACGTATTAATATTCCAGATACCCAAACCGGACTACGTGGCGTGCCACGGCAATTGTTACCCGAACTCGTCAAAGTTGAGAGCAATCGCTACGACTTTGAGCTCGATATGCTAATCATTGCCAAGCGCGCACAGCTTGAGTTCCTCAGCGAACCCATTACCACCGTCTATGAGAATGGCAATAAGTGTAGTCACTTTAAACCACTCCAAGACTCAGCACTGATTTATAAGAAGTTCTTAAAGTTCTCAGGGGTGGGTATCGCTTCTGCGTCCATCGACTACGGTCTGTTCGCGGCAATCTATGGCTTTACCGGAGAAATTCTCGTGGCCATCGCTTGCGCGCGATTGTGTTCAGGGAGCTTTAATTTCAGTCTGAACCGCAAATGGGTGTTTGGGAAAGGCGGTTCTTTAACGCGTGATGCCAGCCAATAGACCTTGCTGGCTATGGTACTGGTGGGTGTCAACTACGGTCTCACCAAAGGTCTCGCCTGGGTTGGTGTTTCACCATTTATCGGTAAACCTACGGCAGAAGTGATCGTCTTCTTAATGAGCTATCGTTTTCAGAAAAAATTAGTTTTCAAGTCGCATTAACCTATCCATCGTTACATTTTGTGTATATTTAACCACATTTTTAATATATATATTCAATAATAAATTATTCCAAAATCTCTTGAACAACTTTTTCACCATAGGTAAGGTTTCGTATGGAAGCCTTACACCATCGGCCTAGTGGAATTTTAGAACCCTCTCAAGTTGACTATACAACCACACAAAACCCCGTAAAAATGGCGTTTAATTATACAACTTTTCAGTTTGTCTGACTTTACTCCTCTACAAAACAGACTATTGTTAAGTTGTATAAACAAGTTGCGCCAGAATAATATGGTGCAATAAAGCTCAACTATAAAAATGATAATTTATTCAGGGTGACACCATGCAAAGAAGACCTCTTTCGACGCTTTCTCTTGCTATCAGCTTGGCCTTAGTGCCAACCTCAGCGGTATTAGCGCAAGATAACGAAGCTCAAGCAACGGATGCTGATGAACGTATTAAAGTTACTGGCTCGCGCCTACAACGCGCAGAAGCAGATAGCGCTGCCCCAGTACAAGTTTTCACAGCAGAAGACATTGAAGTCTCTGGTGTAACCTCAGTCGATGCAATCTTACAAAAGATGTCAGCATCGGCTGGTTTTGCTGGCAACCAAAGTAACGCCTATTGGACCGGCAACGGCTACGGGACGACCCAAGTCAACTTACGTGGTTTAGGCATCAACCGTACGCTAGTTCTCCTGAACGGCCGTCGTGTCGTTAATGGTGGTACCGGCGCAAACAGCTCGGTCGATTTGAACATGATCCCGATGGAAATGATTGCCCGCATCGAAGTATTGAAAGATGGCGCTTCAGCCATTTACGGCGCTGATGCTGTTGCCGGCGTGGTCAATATCATTACCAAGAAAAGTTACGATGGTTTCGCTATTGAAGGTCGTATCGGCTCAACTGACGAAGGCGATGGCCAAGACCGCAGTGTCAATATGACCTTCGGCACCAGCAGTGACAAAGGTCGTATTATTGCGAGCGTGGGTTATCGTACGGCTGAAGAAATCAATATGGCAGACCAGGCAGGCTGTGCACTGGCTGAAGTTACACCTGGCGAACTGTCATGTGTAGGTAGCTCAAGCACCAACGGCGGACGTGCAACCATTCTTTCTGGCCCAAATGCGGGTGATCGGATCAACTTCAACCAAGATCCAAATGGCGATGGCGACTTCTTCGAACCTTACGATGGCGCCAAGCATAACTCTGATTCGTTTGAGTACCTGAACGCGGTCAACCCAATCACCAACTGGAATTTCTCGGTCATTGGTGACTATCAGCTTACCCCTGATACCATGGTTTTTGCGGAAGTCATCTACAACAACCGTAAGTCAGATCAATTGGCAACCCCAGGCACTTTGCGTGACATCGTATTTACTGCCGATCACCCAACGAACCCAACCGGCGAAGACATTCGCTTGGATCGCCGTCGTCTACTTGAAGGCGGTCCACGGACCTTCTTCCAAGACGTCAACACCTTCCGTACCGTGGTCGGTTTGAACGGCTACCTACAAAGTGGCTGGGAGTGGGAAGTTGCCTACAATTATGGTCGCAATACTGCCATCGACGGCATGACCAACATCGTCAACTTAGAACGTCTTGCCCAAGGCCTTGACGCGGACACCTGTGGCAACAACGGTATTCCGTGCATTGACTTGCTTGGCTACGGTGACGTCTCACAAGAGGCTCTGGAACACATTTTGTTCCGTACCACAGACAACGGTGGTAACGAACAGCGCTCACTTACCGCAAACATTACTGGTGAACTATTCGATCTCCCTGCGGGATGGGTGCCGGTCGCCTTCGGTGTCGAACAACGCAAAGAAAAAGGCTGGCGCCATCCCGACTCCTCGATTGCTGCGGGGATCATGAATACCAACCAAGCGGAACCTATTGAAGGCAGCTACACCGTTAACGAAGTATACGTCGAAACGGCTGTACCACTGCTACGCGACGCACCACTAGCGCAGTCACTTAGCTTAGAGATGGCCTATCGCTACAGTGATTACGATACCTTCGGTAGCGACGGCAACTACAAAGTTGGTTTGCAATGGCAAGTTTCTGACGGTTTGAAAGTACGTGCCACACAATCAACCGCGTTCCGTATTCCAAATATTCCTGAGCTCTTTGGTGGCGTTGCAGAAGGTAACTTAACCACCACAGACCCTTGTGATGGCTGGGATCAAGCAGGCGCGAACCCAACAGTTGCAGCAAACTGTCAAGCTGATGGTCTGCCAGCAGGTTACACCCAATTTGGTTCAATCGTCCTGACCACGGTCGGTGGCAACCCTGACCTCAAACCAGAAGATGCTGACACCTTCACCGCGGGTTTTGTTTGGGATGTAAGCTTTGTTGAAAATCTGCAATTGACCGTCGATTACTACAATATCGATGTGAAAAATGCGATTCAGACCATTCCTGGCTCTACCAAGCTCTCTGTTTGCTACACCTCACAAAACATGTCGCATCCGTTCTGTAATCCTGAACATTTCACGCGCGACGACTTAACCGGTGAGATCAACTTCCTCTCGGCACAGCCAACCAATGCGGCAACAGAAAATGTTTCTGGGATTGATATGGCGTTGTTCTATCAAACGGACATTGCCGGCTGGAACAGCGACTTTAGCTGGAACCTAAGCTATCTTGACGAGTACACCTTCGCTCCGTTTGAAGGCGCAGAAGAAATCAAGTATGCGGGCTACATCACTGGTGGCCGCGGCAGTTACACGCACTGGCGTTCAAATGCCAATGCAACCTTTGCCAAGGATGATTGGCGCGTGCATTACTCAGTGCAATACATTGGCGGTGCTGACGATATCAACGCTGCTCCAGGAGACATCGGTGACCACTCACCAAGCGTTTTCTACCATAACCTGCAAGGCTCGTACTTCATGAACAACAACCTGAGCTTTACCGCTGGGGTAAATAACTTGTTCGACAAAGACGCGCCGTTTATCCAAAGCTGGACTGACGCGAACACAGATACAATGACCTACGATCTTCTAGGTCGTCAGTTGTACTTCAAAGTTCGTTACAGTTTCTAAGCACCTGCTCGTTGCCGCAGTTCACTGCGGCAACCTTCACTTTCTCAAATTGAGGTAATACATGACGCAGGTTAAACATTCCAGTCGCTGGCGCGTATGGCACCGCTGGCTTTCTTTGGTGTTTGGCGTACAAATGGTGCTCTGGAGTATCAGTGGTGCCTACATGGTGTTCTTCGACATTGATTACATTCATGGCGACCACCTGATCCAAGATATCTCTACCCCAATCACGACCACTGGCTCGATTGCCAGCGTTGACGCAGTGTTGGCGAAATACCCTCATACCCAAACCTTGGAACTTGAAACCCGTTGGCTGAACAACCAAGCCACTCCGGTTTACCATCTTCAAGGTCACCAAGGGGAAGCAGTCATAGATGCAGCATCGCTCGCGCCAATAGCTTTCTCGCAACAGGACATCGAAGCTTTAGCAGTTCGTTACTACGCACTGGACGATCCAAAGATCGCTTCTACCGTTTATCTCACCGATGAAGCACCGAGTGAGCTCAATCCGAAGCTGTTGCCAATTTGGCAGGTCAACTTCGATGACTTTGGCAGCACCAGTTTATATCTCTCTGAAGTCAGTGGCGAATTACTGGTAAAACGCCATACCTTCTGGCGCGGCTTTGACATTTTTTGGATGATCCACATCATGGATTACAAAGACCGTGTCGATATCGAAACCTGGTGGTTGCAAGGATTTATCATTGGTACTTTTCTTCTCATGATCACCGGTGTCGTGCTGTTGTTCTTCACCATCAGCTTCAAGCGCAAACCTAAACAAGGAGATTCCGCATGATGCGTTTTATGCAATGGCTCCACCGTTGGGTTAGCCTTATTCTCGTGATTCAAGTATTGCTGTGGCTGATCAGCGCTACTGTGTTCACCCTGATGGGGCATCACGGGATGTCTGGACATCAGTATAAAACCCACAGCCATCCTGAGATGCTTAGCGCGTTGACGCCGAAGTGGCCGATTGCCGCCGTGCATCAAGCCTACCCTGAGGCCACTCAAGTGCGCCTCACAAGTGTGTTAGATGTGCCGCAATATCGCGTCGAACACGCTGGTAAAACCATCTTTCTTGACGCCAATACCGGTGAGCTTTGGGAAACCTCGATCGCCACTGCTGAACGTATCGCTATGGCAAGTTACGAGGGGCCTGGGCAGGTGGAAATGGTCACAGCTGTTGACGGCTCAGACGAGCTGGTCGACTGGCAACAACCCGGCTTTCGTATTGCCATCGACGATGACCTAAATACCCGTATATACGTTGATAAAGCGTCGGGCGATGTTGTTGATCACCGTAATACACCATGGGTCATCGCAGACTGGGCGTTCCGTTTACACTTTATGGATTACACCGGTGGTCGCAGCTTTAATCACTTGCTGATCTGGAGTGCCGGGCTGTTTAGTTTATGGTTTGCGCTGTCAGGATTAATCTTGTTGTTCCGCAATATCGCTAAAGGCGACTTCAATCCACGCCGACGTTCGACTTGGTTAGAGCAACTACAAAGCGAAGCAAAACCAATCGCCAGTAGTTGTGGCGGTGGTGGTACCTGCGGACTTTGTAAAATCACCTACAATTCCGTGGTTAAACCTAAGGCGACAGCTGCTGAAAAAGCCATGCTTAGTGACGCAGATCTTGCCGCCGGCATGCGTTTAGCTTGTCAGCATCGCGTCAATCATCATGACCAGATTGAATTGGCAGACGCACAAGCAACGACACACCTGTTAACGCTGGTCAACAAACGTCAACTGTCGCCGTCCATTGTTGAGCTGACCTTTACCGCAGCAGATACCTTACACTATCAAGCGGGTCAGTTTTTGCAGTTCAACATACCGCATCGCGATACTGTCGTTACCCGCCATTACTCCATGGCAACTGCGGCGACAGAACAACAACTGGTGTTTACCGTGCGGAACATGCCTGCACCTGCAACAGGACTCCCAGCAGGTATCGGCTCAAGCTACTTGACTAAACTAGAAGCAGGTCAGCAAGTCGAAGCTGTGGGCCCATTTGGTGACTTCGTGCGCACCTCAGATAATCAGCATACACAGCTGTTTATTGGAGGCGGTGCTGGTATCGCACCACTCCGGGCACTCTTGCAAGACGAGTTGCAACAGCCCCAACCGCGGAACTGCGTGTTCTTCTACGGTGCGCGACAGGAAAATGAATTGTGCTATCGCGAGGAATTCAGTGGCAGTGACGCTGTGACTTATACACCAGTCCTTTCCGAAGAAAGTTGGAGTGGCGCAACAGGCTATGTCCACGAAACGGTCGCCAATTGGCTGGCTGAACAGGATGTGAGCCAACTTGACGTCTACGTCTGTGGTCCGCCGCTGATGCTCAACGCCACGTTGGAAATGCTTGCTGCAGCAAACATTCCACGCGAGCGCATCCGCCTCGATGACTTTGGTATCTAAAGCGACTTCCCTCAAGCGTTTGAAGTTGACTTCAAACGCTTGAGGCCCACCACTTTACGCCTCCCCGCTCATAAAAGACTGCTCTGGTGCCCTGACACTTGCAACCCAAACATACTGATCCGTACCAGTACTTTTGGACACCGAGCTAAGTGAGTAAAAT
>NZ_JANFPJ010000051.1:0-7286 GCF_032227045.1 Pseudidiomarina fusca | reverse complement strand
AACTCGGCGCGGGCGTTGAAGATGTCGCGCACCGTCTTCTCGTCCAGGCCGGTCTGTGCCGCCACAAAGGTGTAGGGGTGGTTGAAGGATTCCTTCTCCACGTACTCATGCAGCCGCAGTGTCAGTCAGATCCATCCGGCTCGGCATAAACACTGACCCATCTCCCTGGCGCCTCGGAGGAGGCCTGTATATCGGTATCCGCTGCGGACGTTGCATCACCGCCACAGGATTTGCTCATGATACGACTCCACTTGAACAATGTTGTGGTACGGTAATCCCCCCATTTGAATTTGAGACAACAAAGTTACAGCAATTCCGCAGGCGCCAATCAAAGAGCCGAGAAGCTGAAATGGAATTGAAGGAACAAATAGTAGGGGCGCACGTCCTAAGTAACCAAAAAGAACTAGACCAAATGCAAAGCAAAACGTAACCACGAATATAGCCCCTGGTACAATTTCTATTAATGGTGCGTTTATAGATGCTGCTCTTATACCAAAATCACCATTTCTCTTATATTGAACAAAGCTTCTACCGAGGACGGCTAGCGCCAAAAAACTACTAATTAAAATAAGCGAAACCATATCTATCCTTATCGTACATGACGTTAAGAATATGATTGTAAAGTCTATACTTAATAAAGAGTCAATAGGTACCTAAAAATCGTTCAGGTAAAACTTGGGCATTTACGAATAAATGCCCAAGAACACTACTGATCCCCTTTACTATGCACGAGTCGATAGAGTACAGGCAGCACTACCAGTGTTAGCAAGGTTGACGATATTATCCCGCCGATGACCACCGTGGCCAAAGGCCGTTGCACCTCTGCACCTATGCCCGTATTGAGCGCCATGGGCACAAATCCAAGGCTTGCCACTAGTGCTGTCATTAATACCGGACGCAAACGAATAAGTGCCCCTTCAACAATGCTATTCACTAATTCTCCGGTTTCTAGCAAACGTTGCTTGATGAAGGACAGCATTACCAATCCGTTTAATACGGCAATCCCAGACAACGCGATAAATCCTACCGACGCGGATATGGATAAAGGCATATCCCTTAACCAAAGAGACATTACACCGCCTGTTAATGCCAAAGGGATACCTGTGAAGATAATCAACGCATCGCGTATAGAACCAAACGCAATTACCAGCATTGTCAAAATCACAAACAACGTAACCGGTACCACAATCGTCAATCGTTGACTCGCACTTTCGAGCTGCTCAAAGGTTCCACCATAGTCGAGCCAATAACCAGCAGGTAAATCTACTTCATCATTAATTCTCGCCTGAGCTTCTTCAACAAAAGTGCCAATATCTCTGTCACGCACATTTGCTGTGACAACAATACTACGTTTGCCATTCTCCCGGCTTATTTGGCTAGGTACTTCTTTAAATGCAAGTGTGGCTAATTCGCTTATTGGTACATGCTCACCAGAGGGCGTGACTATGGGAACGCTCTCAAGCTGAGTGAGTTCATTTCGAATGTCGTCGGCATATCGCACGACAATTTCAAAGCGTCTGTCGCCTTCAAAAATCATTCCAGCGGTTTTTCCACCTGTCGCAGCATTGAGCCATAACTGCAAGTCGGCTATATCCAAACCAAAGCGTGCCAATTGATTAGGCTTTGGTGTGACGGTGAAGATTGGAATGCCTTCTACCTGCTCAAGCCTCGCGTCATCAGCCCCTTCAATCGTTGAAATAACGGACAAAATGTCAGAAGCAGATGCAAAGAGGGTATCTAAGTCATCCCCAAATAGTTTTATGCCCAAATCTGCCCTTACCCCACTGATCAATTCATTAAACCGCATTTGAATAGGTTGGGTAAATTCATAATTATTGCCGGGCAAGGTAAACAAGTCCTCTTCAAACGTTTCGACTAGCTCGGCTTTAGTCATTGATGGATCGGGCCATTGTTCCCTAGGCTTCAAAATAACAAACGTATCAGTAATGTTGGGCGGCATAGGATCGGTAGCGACCTCACCCGTACCCGTGCGACCGAATACCGTCTGAACTTGCTCATACTGCATAAGTTTCGCTTCAAGAGTTTTTTGCATTTCAACTGCTTGTTCTACCCCAGTCCCAGGGATGCGTATCGCTTGTACTAAGATATCACCTTCATTGAGCTGGGGAATAAACTCGGAGCCTAATTTACTGCCCATCCATAAACTGCCGACAACCAAAGCACTCGCTGCTACTACCACTAGCCATCTAAAACGCAGCGCTCCGGTTAAAATAGGACGATAGACTGCCTTTGCACCTTTAATAATTGGGCTTTCTTTTTCGCTAATTTTACCTCTCATGAAAATTGCTATCGCCGCAGGCACTACGGTAAAACAAAATACCATTGCGGCAAGCAAAGCCATTATCACGGTCGCTGCCATGGGGTGGAACATTTTACCTTCGACGCCAGTGAGCGTGAACAAGGGGATATAAACAATGGTAATGATCAATACACCAAACAAACTGGGACGTATGACTTCATTAGTGGCTTCATATACAACATTCAGCCTTTCTTTGAGCGGTAGAGTAGCGCCGTTTTGTTTCTGGGATTCGGATAATCGTCTGATACAGTTTTCAACAATGATAACTGCGCCATCGACAATCAAGCCAAAATCCAGTGCGCCTAAACTCATCAAGTTAGCAGACACATCTGTTTTGACCATGCCCGATATCGTGGCAAGCATTGCCAAGGGTATTACAGCGGCGGTAATAAGTGCAGCTCGCACATTCCCAAGCAAAACGAATAGCACAACGATGACAAGTAAAGCGCCCTCGACGAGGTTTTTCTGCACTGTGTCGATGGTTTTGTCAACGAGGCTTGTCCTATCGTAAACCGCTTCAAGGATAACGCCCTCGGGTAAGCTTGTTTTAATGGTTTCGAGCTTACTGTCCACAGCTTTGGCGACCGTACGAGAGTTTTCTCCCACTAACATCATTGTCGTGCCAATCACTGTTTCTTGGCCATTTAACGTGCCGGCTCCAGAGCGCAGCTCTTTACCGAGGTTGATTTGGGCGATGTCTTGAATTTTTACCGGTACGCCATCAATGATCTTAACAACCACTTGGCCGATATCGTCGATGCCCTTAAGTTGGGCTTCCGATCTGATCAGTACTTGTTGCCCATTTTGTTCTACAAAACCAGCGCCTTGATTCGCATTGTTGCGTTCTAGCGCACTGAGAAGGTCACCTGTACTTATCCCAAAGTTTATCATTGCGACTGGATTAGGATTCACATGATATTGCTTTTCAAATCCGCCTATCGCATAAACCTCGGTCACCCCCTCAACAAGCGACAATTGGGGCTTAATTACCCAATCATGGATCTCCCTTAATGCCATAGCATCATAGGGTTGACCGTTGTCCTGTCGCGCCTGAGGCTCAGCACTTAACGAGTACATGTAAATTTCACCCAAGCCTGTGGAGATAGGGCCCATTTCAGGGGTTAACCCTGTTGGCAATTGCGCCGCGATGGCGGTGAGACGCTCGTTGACGAGATTTCGTGCGAAATATAAATCAGTGCCCTCTTTAAACACGACTGTGACTTGCGACAAACCATAGCGTGATATCGAGCGGGTATACGATAAATTAGGCAAACCGGCCAGCGAGGTTTCAACTATAAAAGTTATGCGTTGTTCAGTCTCCAAAGGCGAGTAACCTGGGGTTGCGGTATTTATCTGCACTTGCACGTTGGTGATATCAGGCACAGCATCAATCGGCAATTGTTTGTAACTGTACATACCAAAAAAGGCGACAAACAAGGCGAACAACATCATGACACCACGGCGCTCAATGGATAGACGGAGTATTGGTGCAATCATGCTCTCACCTCACCGTTTTTATGGACTTGGCTTTGCTTTTGACAATAAATGCGCAGGTAATTAGTCATCATCGCCCGCCTCCATTTTTAATAAATCAGCTTTTAGTAGATAGCTATTTTCTACAACGACTTGCTGGCCTATTTGAACGCCCTTCACAATCTCTACTAAACGGTTGTCCGTGTTCCCAAGCTTTACTTGGCGGGGGTAAAATCGCTCCCCTTCTTTGACAAAAACAATGGTTTGCCCATCTAACTCTTGTATTGAACTTTTGGGGAGAGCCAGATTGACTTCTTGGAACCCAATCTGAATATAACCCTCTACCATAGCGCCTAAAGGCCAATAACCACTGCCATTATCAACGTTCACAAACGCGATAGAATAAGGTTTGTCATCAGGTGAGGACGTAATGTGGCTTATACTTGATTGTTGCTGCAATTCCTCAAGCCTTAAAGTGACTTCCATATCAGCGGCAATACGAGTACGTTGTTTGGGGAAAATAGCCAATTGAGCAATTGCGCGAGAGTAATTAGCAACAGAAAGCAGTACTTGACCGTTGGTGAGCTCACCATCATTGGCGTGTCTAGCTATGATTTTTCCAGACATCGGTGAGGTGATTGAGTATTGATTTAAACTCTCGTTTGACTCAATGATTGCCAGTGTGTCACCTTTTTCTACTTTATCTCCAATATTCACCATGATACGTTTTACAACACCGTCGAAGCGGGCACGAATATGACTCAGTGACGCAGGATCATGAACTATCCGCCCAAAGGTTCTGGTTGTGAGCGATAATGTTCCTGATGCGGCCGATGCAGTCACGATATCGTGTTCAAGCATCCGTTCTTGAGATAACACTACGTACTCGGGTCTTTCTTCGGCTTCCTCATCGTCATCATCAGCCAGGGCGACAGAAGCAAACAGTAAAGTAACTAGCATGACTAACGTGCCAAGCAAGTCACGTGCGCTAGTAACTAATGTAAATTGTGATTTATTCATTATTTTTTCTCTATTCATTGTGATGATTGAGCAGACGTCGAGGGAGAGTCAGAAAACACGGGAATTCCCGTAAGTGCCTCTAGATCTGCGCTTCGAAGGTGAACTAAGCCTGCGGCTTTTATCATAGTTCGTTGCATATCTATGAGTTGCTGTTGCGTTGTCACCCACTCTATGTAGTTGTAGCGACCACTTTCATAGCCATCCCGCGCCAATTTCAATGCAGATTCCAATGTTGGGACGACATTGTCTTGAAGGGTCGTAACAGTGAGCAAGGCTTGGTCTTTTGCGCTAATGACTTGATTTAATTGGCGAGTGAGTTCACGAATTTTCGCTTGTTTTTGATAGTCTATACTGTCAAGCAATGCGCGCTGTTGTTCGTATTCACCTAGATTCCGCGGCGTGGTATTTAACGGCACCGAAATACTGGCGACTAACGCTGTGTCATCAATTCCCTGCATTCTTCGGATACCGGCTTCCCACGCAATGTCGAACTGCTGACTGGCCTGAACCACTCTCAATCTGGCCTCTTGTACCCGATAGTTATCAGCATAAAGCAGAACGTGTGGATTGCTTTGAAGCTGTGAAAGCATATGTTCAAGTGATAGTGAATTTGGAAACGATAACAGTGTCCCTTCAACTTCCGCAAACGCAGCGTTAGTGTCACCCCACATGATGGCCAGGTCGCGTTTATACTCATTGAGTTTTTGTTCACTTATCAATAACGACAAACGCGCCTGCGACAACGCTGACTCTGCACGTTTTTTCTCAAGTGGTGAAGAAGCCCCCGCTTCAACCCGTGCAGAGACTGTCTGAAGCATTGTGCGAGCCAGCATTTCAGCTCGTTGCTCAGTCTTGTGCAACGCTTGTTGGACAATGACATTGATATATCGTCGAGTTGTTTCACCCAAGATGTCCAGCGTACGAATGCGCCGTTGTGTAAGCAGTTGTGCTTTTTTTGAACTCACCACATTCATTCGGCCGCTGACTTTATCTCCAAGCTCGATGACCGACGATAAGGTCAGTGTCAATTCGGCATCTTTGATACCAGACACTTCGCCTGTTCCCAACACATTTTCAACTTCAACCCCAACAGACATTTCAGGTCGTAAGCTGGCCATTTTTGATTCACCATCCAAAGCCGAAGATTTAAATTCGAACACAACTAAATCTGGGTTGTTTGATAATGTGCGTTTGAGCGCATTTTCAAGCGTGATTGAAGAATTTTGCGCATTGGCAGATTGAACAGATATGCTCATGGTTACCAGTGCAGCAGATATCAATTTCAGATACGCTGAGCTAGCTTTTTTTATGCCCAATGGGCGTGAAGAACTCATAAAAGAACCTTTTGTTCATAATATAACGACATACATGGAAAGCACCCATGCAAACATATAGGAGGGAATGGATTAATGTTGAGGTGGGCGCAAAAGGCCTTCGACTAGGCCGTCAGTGACGTTGCGGGAATAACTGTATTGATTGGTATATAACGGTTTAGATACGTCATTTATTGGGTGTTGTGCCAGAAACTTAATCTGTCCACATTGACACAGCACACAATGGAAACACTTAGACTCTTCACTCGACGTATTATCACCAGCATTTACATTTTTTTCGGGAACATCATAAGTGCCTATCGACTTTGATTGTTCAGGGACTGACGATACCTCCGCAGGGTAGTCATCGCATTGAGCGGCGAACGAAAAGCCCGATTGACACATGAGCAAAGTAATAAGTAGCCATGCCAACCTACGCAGTTTTGATGTGCAATTAAAAATTGGCATTTTCTTATCAACTTTGCGCATTAAGCGCTCGCTGTCTTTCATTTCCAGCATCTTCGAGGATCATTTTTGCCCCGCGCAACACAACGCACGAAACTATCACACCGATAACCAGATCAGGCCATCGAGAATCGAGCCAAAACACCAAAACGCCAGCAAAGATAACACCTAAGTTGGCAATCACATCGTTGGCTGAAAATATCCAGCTTGCCCGCATATGCACTTCTTCATTTCTTTGTTTGCGTATGATCACAAGACAAATGACATTAGCAACCAGTGCAACTGCCCCCATAGCCATCATTAGTCCCGATACAGGTTCGCTACCGTAAATTGACCGTCTTACAATATCAATGATAATCAACACACCCAGTGCCATCTGAAAAAAGCCGCTAATTCTAGCCGCATTGGCTTTGTGCAATAGCGATTTACCAATAGCATAAAGGGCAACACCATAGACAACTGCGTCGGCGAGCATATCAAGTGAATCGGCTATTAATGCGGTTGAATCAGCAAGCAACCCGATCCCCATTTCTATAACAAACATTGTCGCGTTTATTCCCAAAAGCCAATACAAAACCTGTCGTTGAGACTGGTCTTTTATTTCAACTTCGCACCCACATCCGCTCATTACCAACACCTGTAGATTTTCGTTTAGTGTAACGCTATCAGGCGTCTACTGTATCGGGGGCTTGCCA
>NZ_JANFPJ010000050.1:0-2023 GCF_032227045.1 Pseudidiomarina fusca | reverse complement strand
CTTCTCCACGTACTCATGCAGCCGCAGTGTCAGTCAGATCCATCCGACTCGGCATTGGTGTTTGCTTTTTTACCCAACAAGCTGCTGGAAACGAAAAGTAAGGCACCGAGGACAATTGCAATATCAGCCAGGTTGAAGGCCGGCCAATGCCAGTCTCGCCAATAGAAATCAAAGGAATCCACAACATAGCCGCGAAAGACCCGGTCAATCAGGTTGCCCATGGCGCCACCGAGGATAAGACTGTAAGCGATGGCTTCTCCTTTATGACGATTTTCAAGGATCAGCTTGATCAGAAAAATCGAGACCACTACCGCGATTCCGATAAAAAAGTAGCGCTGCCAGCCTCCACCATTCGCAAAAAGACTGAATGCGGCACCGGTGTTCCATAGGTGCACCCAGTTAAAGAACGGGGTCACCGAAACATACTCGCCATAGGCCATTGATTGCTGCACCAGCCACTTTACAGCCTGATCAGACGCTGCCAGCAGGCCCGATATGGACAATAGGGCATACGGCGAGAGCTTTTTGCCAATAATGAGCATTATTTAACCCTTCAACGCCAAAATGCGTCTGGCACCGTTAAGTACAATGCCCCCCGCGATGGTGCCGATAATCAGATCCGGATAATTGGAACCGGTCCACGCGACCAGGGCGCCGGCGGTGATGACCCCCAGGTTGATCACCACGTCGTTGGCCGAGAATATCCAGCTTGCCTTCATGTGCGCCCCGCCTTCCCGATGTTTGGATATGAGCAGCAGACAACTGGTATTGGCAATCAATGCGACGAATGCGATAGCCATCATCACCAGCGATTCAGGCTCACTACCGAATACAAAGCGTCTCACCACCTCTACGAGCACGCCCACAGCCAAGATCAGTTGCAGTACACCAGCAAGATGCGCGGCACGTACCTGCATTTTCACGCTATGTCCAACCGCATAAAGGGCAAGCCCGTACACCGCCGCATCGGCAAAATTGTCCAGGGATTCTCCAATCAGGCCGGTGGACCGGGCGATCAGACCGGCAGTCATTTCCACCACGAACAGAAGTGCATTGATGCCGAGCAACCAGCGCAGGGTCCCGGATTCTTGCTTAGCAGAAGCTGCCGAAAACTCGGCGGCCTTGATGGTCTCCGGATTTGCAGCGACGGTTTCCTGAAGCGAGGCGCCTAGCCCCAAGGTCTTCAGTTTCGAGGTGACGGGCTCGACCTCGCCGTCATGCACGACCTTCAGCCGGCGGTTCGACAAGTCGAAGGACAGCGCCCGAATCTCCTCAAAGCCGTTCAGGGCTAGGCGAATCATTCGTTCTTCTGATGGACAGTCCATCTTCGGCACGGCATAAACACTGACCCATCTCCCTGGCGCCTCGGAGGAGGCCTGTATATCGGTATCCGCTGCGGACGTTGCATCACCGCCACAGGCGCCACCACAGGATTTGCTCATGATACGACTCCACTTGAACAATGTTGTGGTACCATTTTAAACTATAAAGCTACTATAAGGTCAATAGAGTAAAGAATCCGTTGGGGAGGAGGCTGATGCGCATTGGTCAGTTGGCGCAGTTGGTAGGGGTCGAAACACAGACGATCCGCTTCTATGAACAGCAGGGCTTGTTGCCGCCGCCTGATCGGCAGGACAACGGTTACCGTGTCTATACCGAGAAGCATGGTGAGGGGCTGGCCTTCATCCGTCGCTGCAGAATCCTGGGCCTGTCACTGGCTGAGATTCACGAACTACAGAGCTATCAGGACGACCCTCATCAGCCTTGTACCGCCGTCAACGCCTTGCTCGATGATCACATCTCTCATGTGCGGTCGCAGATAACCGCTCTGCAAGCGCTTGAGAAACAACTCGTTTCACTGAGAGCGAGTTGCAACGATGACCGGGAAGTTGAGGCGTGTGGGGTTCTTGCTGGAATTAGCGAAGGAAACATGCACCAGTAGTAGGTGAAGCATCAACCAGATAATCCGATGAGATGCCGGTCTGTCTCACTCTCATGCAAAGGTAAGATCAACCATTTAATC
>NZ_JANFPJ010000049.1:0-10736 GCF_032227045.1 Pseudidiomarina fusca | reverse complement strand
TGCTTGATATTGACGAGTGTCGCACTTCGCAGTTGAATTCGGGCTCTATTAGTATTATGCTACAATTATTTTGTTGTATAATTTAATCAAGTTTTTATGGAAAACCGTAAATGGTTTAAGACCTATATGTTTATATGGGCTGGACAGTTTGCTTCAATGCTTACAAGTTATGCTGTTCAGTTTGCTATTGTTATATGGCTTAGTCTGGAGTACAAGTCAGCCGAAGTTTTAGCCTACGCAGGAATAGCAGCTATGTTGCCTCAAGCATTGATAGGCTTAATAGCAGGTGTATATGTTGACCGTCTCAATCGTAAATATGTAATGATTTTTTCGGATGCTTTTATAGCTCTCTGTGCCCTTTTGTTACTCGTCATTTTACAAAATGAAAATGTTAATCTTATATGGATATACATTTTATTGGGTTTACGCTCTGTTGGTAATGCTTTTCACGCTCCGGCACTACAGGCAATTGCTCCGCTGATTGTACCCCAAAATGAATTGATAAAGGTAGCAGGAATTAATCAGGTGTTACATTCGGTTTGCAGTATTGGTGGTCCTGCCATTGGCACATTAGCCATTGCTTATCTTCCTATTTCAAAAGTATTGTACTTGGATTTGATTGGAGCATTGCTGGCTATTCTTTCACTCGTGATGGTGAAAATTCCCAATGTGGTTGCGAAGTCAAAATCGTCTGCACATTCTATTGCTACAGAATTTTCGGAAGGGTTTCAGACTGTTTCAAAAAACAAAGGTTTGCGTTATCTTTTTCTTTATGCAATGGCGATAACCTTTGTTATAATGCCAGCTGCCATTATGTTTCCGTTGCTCACAACAGGGCATTTTGCAGGAGGAAAATGGGAGATAGGAATTGTAGAAGTGGTTTGGGGCGGAGGTATGCTTATTGGCGGTGTCATCCTGAGTATTTTCAAATTGAAAGGCTCAAAAGTAGTCGCAGTCAATGTTATGTATGTATTATTGGGACTTACATTTATTTTGAGTGGTGTATTACCTGCAAGTTGGTTTGTAGGATTTGTGATGGTAACAGCCATTGGCGGTATCAGCCTGTCTGTTTTCAATGGCTGTTTTACAGCAATTGTACAAACAGAGGTAAGTCCTGAAAAATTAGGACGTGTATTTTCACTTTATTATAGTTTGGCAGTTTTGCCAAGTGTAATCGGTTTATTATTCACAGGCCTGATTGCAGAAGTTATTGGTGTAAACATTACGTTTATCATAAGCGGTTGTTTGGCAATCCTTGTGGGTATTCTTTCGTTTAGCACTCGCAACTTAATGCAATTAGGTAAAATCAAAAATATTTAAAAAAATGAAAAATAGAGATATTCAAAAATTAGCGGAAAGAAATGGGTTAATTCTTTCGGATGAAATGAGTTTTAATGAAATGGGAATTGATTTTAAGGTTGGTTTCGCTACAGATAGGGATGGCACAAAGTGGTTGTTGCGTATTCCAAGAAGAACAACCTTAGGCGAACAGATTGCGAATGAGAAACGCATTCTTCAATTGGTGTCGAAATACCTTTCGGTTCAAGTTCCTGATTGGCGTATAGCTAATGAAAAACTGGTAGCCTATCCTTTGCTCGATGGAAAACCTGCACTTACTTATGATGCGGAGACTTATGAAGTAACCTGGAATATGTCTAAAGAAAACGACCTTTATATACCATCATTAGCGAAAGCACTTATAGAACTTCATTCAATTCCTACGGAAGAAGTACTTCGTAATAATCTAAAAGTTTTGACACCTGAACAGGTTAGAAATGAGATTTCTGAAAGATTGATTTTGGTGAAATCTGAATTAGGGATAAATGCCGAATTAGAACTTCGGTACCAAAAATGGCTGGATAATGATGCCTTATGGCCGAATTTTACAAAATTCATTCACGGTGATTTGTATGCAGGTCATACACTTACTCATCATAATGGAGAAGTTTGTGGAATTATTGATTGGTCAACTGCACAAGTCAGCGATATAGCACAAGATTTTTCAGGTCACGTTACTGTTTTCGGTGAAGAAAGTCTGAAAAATTTAATTTCGGCATACGAAAAACAAGGTGGAGAAGTATGGGATAAACTGTTTGAACAAGCAGTTGAACGAGCTGCTGCCGCACCTCTAGCTTATGGATATTTTGCTTTAGAAACACAAGATGAAATTCATCTTAGTTCTGCAAAATTACAGTTAGGTGTTGAGTAGATTTTTTTTAGTAGGGGCTGACACCTTAATCGGGTCAGCTCCCTATTATTTCAAGGGATGTTTGTCTATTAGCGGTGTTGTGTAGCCTTGCAGCTAACATCTGTTTTAACGAAACGAATATACGGAAAATTTCGCTTAACCAACCCTATATACGTGTTTCGTTATTTGACTTTTCTTTCTACATAAGATATTGATATATTTGTATTTAAAAAATAAAACCGCACAAATAGCGAAACGAGTATAGGTAAAATAAAACGTCATTTTTCCTAAAATCAAAATACATGATGCCTTATATTTTCCATATTGACATTTATTTTATATTCTTAAGGGAGTGAAAGTCGGTTATTTTTCGTCGATTAATCAACTGTTTCTACTTAATTCAGAATTCAAGACAAGCGCATCCCGCTGTTGTGCAAACCAGTTTTGCTTATGATGGAACGGCTTTTATTCAAACAGACTTATCTGAGGCGGTGCTCGACTTTGTGGGGGCAATAATTCGACGACTTCGTCATTTTTTGTATTCAGGTGGCTGAGTATCTTTTGGATCACCAATGGGTCTTCGATGCTCGCTATAACCTTAACCGCACCACCGCATTGCTCACACGTTTCAATGTCGATGTTAAAAACCCGTTTAAGTCTTTGCGCCCAGGTCATCGATTGGTGTTTTTGTGCCCTCGTTTTTTCCTGCCCTGTCGGCAATGCTTTTTTTGCCTTATTTCGTAAGGCTGGTGTTATTGTCACGCGGTGCCGACTGTTTGGTGCAAATACGCCATGAAACCTAGTGAGGTTTACGCGGGGTTTGGGTACCAAGGCCGCTAAACGGGCAATAAAATCCAGAGGCTCAAAGATCACATGAGTTGTGCCGTCACGGTAGGGTGTTTTGAGTTGGTAACGAACCTTGCCGTAAGTCGTTATTGCCAACCTTTTTTCTGATACCCCAGAGCGGGTAATATAACGGCACAGCCTTTCGAGTTTACCCCTATCCTGTGCGCTGCTCATGACACCTGCATGGAGACTGAAGCCTGCCACGTTTGCGGCACAGCCTGCCGCAAGCCCTTGTTCTGCCATTGGTGCAATGGTTTGCAAGGTAAAGACCTTTCGTCCTTGCTGTTTGCCTGTAGCGATGCGATAAGTAATGGAATACCCGTGAATTTGCAACATCGGATCGTCTTCCAGCCCATCCAAAGCCAGGTAGTCATTGTCATCATCCCTCACTAATAAGCCCTCGCGCTCAAGAAAACCCGCCACACGCTGGCTAATGCGGTGAGTAAGACTATTCAGTTCACTTTTTGTCGGGGCTTTTATCGGGTGAAAACGCGTTTTGCCATAGTTATCTGCGGCATATACACCATCAAGGTAGAGCATATGAAAATGGATATTTAAATTCAGCGCTGAGCCAAATCGTTGGATCAGTGTTACCGCACCCGTTTGTGCCGTCTGTTTGTTATAGCCTGCTTTTTTAGTGATATGTGTGGCAAGTGTGCGATAGACAATACCCAGTACTTTTCCCATGATCTGAGGATAGCTGGCAAACAAAAATCTAAGTTGAAAAGGGAAGCTCAATACCCATTGCCTAATGGGCTCATGGGGCAACACATCATCAACTAGCAAGGCAGCGCTTTCTGCCATTCGCCGCGCACCGCAGCTGGGACAAAAACCTCTGCGTTTACAACTGAACGCAACCAAGTGCTCATGATGACAATCTTCACAACGTACTCGCAAAAAACCATATTCCAAACGACCGCACTTGAGGTACGCTTCAAATTCTGACCGCACATACTTGGGCAGATATTTATCTTGTTGCCCCATGTGGCTCAGAAACTGCGGGTAATATTTTTCAATAATTTGATAAAGAAGGGTTTGCTCTGGTTTATGACGTTCATACTTTACCGTCCCCTCTCTTCTGGCATCCTTGACAATAGACATATATCACCCCAATCGCTGTATTTTTATACAGTATAGTTGTGTTTTTTTATTGTCGGCATGCTGGGACTTTATAGTGCAAAGATATGGGCATCAGTGGTTGAAAAACTAATTAGCTCGGATGATGATTTTTCGCTCAATATAGTCTGATAGTTTGAATTCTCTTACGTCTGCTTTAGGTCGATTGCTGCCCTTTCTAGACTAGAACCTTATGTCGGCTTTTGGCACATAAGTAATATTCATAAAGTGCGAATACTACATTAGCTTACTTTACTGCAAAAACCGTAACCAATGTCTTCATTGAGTCACCCGTAATCATAACAAAGTACATCTTGCTCTCCACGTGCTGCCAGAATTCGGCCTCTTGTGCATATTTTTTTGCTTTTTTAGTAGCGACGCTTTCTGGTAACTCGGCTTTAGTTAGCGCAGAACATAACAGCTTTGTGCACAAAGCCTTCCAAGGATGCTTAGGTACACCGTCTGAAAGCCTTTCCACAAACCGTTCCAGTGAATGACGAGTCACCACGACAGGTCCAATGTTCGGAACGTTGATGACCTCATCGATTTCTCTCACTGTAGCATTATCGACGCTGTATTCTTCGAAGGAATGTGAGAGCCAATCGTCCCGTTTCTCTACCGAGATCTGTGCTTCCTGGTATCGAGTAAGCAAAAACCTAGTCAGGATGTACAGTGAATGCTGAGTTGAGCGTTGTTTCTGTAACTTTTTGATGGCTCCTTTACTGACTCGGATTTGAAGCCCATTGCCGCTTCGGTTACCCCATCACCTCTTTCACTGACAAGAGGTGATGAATAGCATAGAGCTCAGCTGCAATTGGCTTTTGCTGCTCAGGTAGCTTGTCGTATTGCTCACCTAAATTGACCTTTAGCTCGCCACCTCTTCGAATGCCGGTCTTCCAGTAAACCGTAAACTCACCATCAATCTGCTTTGTTAACAGGGTTAATACCATCATGTTTGTTTCTCCTATTGGTTATCTATTTTTCATTCTCCATGTTTTTTCAAATATGCAAGGCGCAAAAAAAGGGGCCGAAGCCCCTTGGATCAGATATGAACTTTCGGAAAGCCGATGGCACCGTAAACATTCAGCACATCATTCCAATCCCAACTTTTCACGCCGAGTGACGTTGGTATCGGAGGGATCAAGACTTGTGACAGAATGCCTTTTTGCCAGGCTTTTTTCTTGAGTTCATTCGCTGCATTCAGGCCGGTCTCAGAGAGATCGTGGTCTGCCCAGATGTACAGCATTTTCACATTACTTGGTGGTTCAAACCTAGCCAGTAGCGTTGCATTCACAACCGACCAACATGTCTGTCCCGTAGCTCTGGTAACCGCTAAAGCTGTTTCGATGCCTTCAGAAACACCTAGTACTTCACCAGGCTCACCTATCGGAATGGCACCACCAGTGATTGTTCTGTCACTTGGTATCGGCATCATCTTTTTAGGCTTTTCAACCGGCGCTTTGAATCCATCTTCACTTAGGTAGATCCGATGAAACGTGGCCGAACGCCCTTGCTGCGTAACGATTTTACCTAGCAGCGCTGGGTAGCTATCGATAAACAGACCATCTTCATCATGGTAAGGCAAGTTTGGATGAAACCTCAGCACCGAATCCCATTCAGGACGAAGCCGCGTAACAATGCCACGACGATGCAAGTAGTTCCAAACTGGTTGCGCACGAGTATCTGCAAGAGATAGCGTTTCTCCCCAGGTTTGATTCAAGCGATGGATAATCGCTTTGTCCTCGTCCTGCTTTCTAGCCCTCCAATCAACTGCGTTACTCGGTATTGGCCGAATAGACGCTTGTATTTGTCCGGGTTGAATACCAAGAACCTGGCCGATTGCTTCAATAGACTGAGCAAAGTTCCATCCATTAATCCAAGACAACAGTTCAAAGCCATCATGAAAGATACCGCAGGTATTACAAACGCCGCCACCGGTATATTCAGCATCTTTGAACAGCCTAAAGCCATCACGACCGCCATGAACAGGACAAGCCACATGACGCCCTTTTCGAGCAATAGCGGCATCAAGTTCTGGCACCAATGCCGCCAAGACTTGAAGCCATTGGCCATTGAGATATGGCCTTACTGTGTCAATTTGTAAAGGTAACGCCATATAACCTCCTTAAATAAAATGCCGACTCCTACCCCAGGTGGTAAAAGTCAGCTTAGGTCCAGCATTAGCCGTTCGGTTAATACAGGAGCGTTAGTCAAGCTGGATACCATGTCGTCTTAATAGCCACATGATGGACTCACGAAGCACATCAGGATCGACAACGGCAGCCATTGCGCAAACACGAAAGCAAAATGGCGCTATTTCGTCATTTTGAATCCACGACAACACATCCTTGCGCAACCGAGTACTGACACGACCGTCCAGCAATACACGGATCGCATCCAAAAGAATGCCTTCGCGTAACTGCCAGATTTCCGTGTCAGACCAAGTGACTGGGGCATCATCAAACTCAAATAGAAATTCGAGCTGTGATGATGTGTGCTGATGGGACTGCTTTTGTGATGTAGGAGAATGGGCAATACGCCCATTCATTACAGATAACCGCGTTCGGCAAGCGAAACGCAGCCCTCGGATGCGACCACGACATGGTCAAGCGTTCGAATATCAACAAGTGACAAGGCGTCACGGAGTCGATGAGTGATGCGTTTATCAGCTTCACTTGGCTCAGGATCACCCGATGGATGGTTATGAACCAGTATCACTGCTGCCGCATTAAGTTCTAGCGCTCGTTTTGTTACTTCCCTTGGATAAACGCTCGCTGCATCTAAAGTGCCTTTGAACAGCTCTTCAAATCGAATAACGCGATGCTTTGTATCAAGAAACAGTACGCCAAAGACTTCGTGCTCATACTCGTGCATCAGTGTTTGCAGGTATGAGAACGCCGACGATGGCTGTTCAATTTTTCGACCTTTACTCAATCGACCACGGGCAAGCTTGAGCGCCATATCTAAGATATCCGCTTCAGTCACTTGCTCAGGAACGATGTAAGTACCGGCTTCTTCGCCAGCTAAGAACTTTTTGTTTTTCATAGGAGTCTCCAAAAAAAAGCGGAGACGAACCCATGCCCTGAAGGGGACGGAATCGTCCCCGCAGGGTGGTAAAATTGATGTGGTTACTGAATTAACAGTTGTTGTGTTACTTCGAATAACTCACGCTTTAGATCTTTGACGTCATTAATCATAATGCTTTGAGGAAAGAATTTCTCAACACTGCGTGTTTGAATCCCTATCCCCAGCAGCTCAAAGCCACTGCGTCTGCACCGGTCAACAATGTCATGCGTGGCAGCCCAATCATCTGGGTCACCATCCGTTAGCACTATCATTAGCTTTCGCTTCTGTTTTTGCGCTAACAAACTGTTTGCCGCAAACCACATCGCTTGTGCCATAGGCGTACAACCTCGTGGTTTTTGGTCAAAACAGGCGGCCCGATGTCGAACCGATTGCTTGGGCAATAACGCGATAGAAACTTCCTGATGAATACCAGGAAAATAACTGACCGCAGGTACAACACCCGGTATGCCTTCCAGTGCCATGGCCAAAGCCAAAGCAGCTTCATTGGCAACATGAAAGTACTTTCGATTACCTTCGCCAATGGGTTTACCCATTGAACCCGATATATCGACAAGCAAGTGCACAGCGGCATTGGGGGCAATGCGAGGTTGCCTTTGAATAAACAATCTCGACTCACCGGCTTGTGAAGCGGCAAGACGATGGGTTGCCACTCGAAGACCGTGCCTTTTGGCATGATTCCGATTGTCCTGACTGGACTGAACCATGCCCCTAAGTCGGGCTCGAATTTGAGCAGACTCCGACGCCGATAAGGTCAAGATGGCCTCATCACCCAACATAGCTTGCTCTGCTTGGGGCAAACTGAGAGGTGTGACGCCCTGATGTCCTTCAGCTTGTTCCGACAACACTTCTGCCACTTGGGCAAAGGTATCGGGTTCAAACTGAGCGGCACTGGCCTCTAAGGCTTGTCGCAAATTGTCAGCTTGATCAGAGTTATCTGAATCCCCCGTTTCAGCAACATCCGCCGTTGCAGACGAGTCTGTTTCAGGGATTTGACTGTCACTACTGTTATTGCTGTCATTACTCGCATCTTGTCCAATGTCATTACCGCTATCAGCATCCGACTCATCCTGTGGTGGACGAGATTCTTCTTCCAACATGGCAACGATGGCATCGACAAGTTTCAGCACTTCACCTGTAGATGCCAGGCTAGGCACTGCTGTAAGCATGGCGCTTAACCGGCTCATCGCTGCGGCAGGAAAGAGTTGTCTCACTCTTTCATCAACCGCTTGATACAGAGGTGTCAGCGCTTTCTGACCCAGAAAATGGCATCTCAAGCGGAACAACAACCATGCTTGCAAGTTAGATGCAGGCTCAAGCTGTTCAGGTACACTCATTTGCTGTGTGTCCACCATGTACTCAATCACTTGCGAAATACTGCGCCGGGTTCCGGGGTAATCCTTTGCCAATTCGTTTTCAATGCGAACGTCCTCAATGATATTGAGAAGTGCCTTACGGATCGGCTTGGACGACGCCTTCTGCACCATGTCAAAATTGGTATGCCGAATATGCGCCGCTTCATGAGCCAGATAACCCCAAGCTATCTGTTGATAGTGTGGGTCGTCTGGGTTTGCTGTTGGGATCACAATCCGCTCACCATCGGTAAACGCATCTTGTCCTTGAATAAGCACCTTCACACCAAACTTTTCGCCATAAGCGGCGGCAACGATTGGCAGTGCGTTTTTTAATGGATGATTCATGGGAGTCTCCTAATCATTAGGGGGAATACTCCCTCAGCGGGAGCGTTTCCCCGCTGGGAATGTGAGTGTTTAAACCTGTGCTTTTAGCTTATCCAGATCGTATTTTTGACCTAACCAAGCCACCAATTGAGCTGGACTCTCGTGCTGCTCAAATGACGTTTTAAGCTGGTCTAAACTCAGGATGTCATCCAATGTCAGACCGTACTGGTCTTGTAACTGAGTAGACACCTCGTGTTGATATTGCAGCCAGGCCCGCTCAAAAGCGGTTTGCTGCAATGCCATGTTTGGAACAAATACCATGGCCGTTACCCAAGCTCCTTGTGCGTCCGCATCTGCGATCAAAACAGGGTTCTTGGGGATCACGACACTATGTGTTGAGTACGACCGTTGTACTAACGTTCGACAACACGCCACTTCTGGTATCGATTCACTTTCAACCGCATCAGTCACACCACGAAAATGTGCTTCAAACTGGTTCAGTTGGCTGGGGTTATGGATGGTTGATTGCATAATTTCCTCTTACATAGTTCAGAGGACATGCGCCCTTAAGGGCAACATGCCCTCAAGGACGTTAGAAATAAAATGAGTTTGGTACAGTCGAACCAAGGTTTGGTCTGACGGTTGGTTGTGGTATTGCACGTAAGTTATCTGCCTGAGCAGATACTGGCTGTGCGGGTTTAGGTTCAGGTTTGGGCATCAGTTGTCTGATATCCAATTGACCTTCACCGTGCATTCTCATCTTGTCTGGATCAGACAAAATTAAAATGGTCGCCATCAGTTCGTGATAGAGATTGTCTGTCACAGGGCCGGTCTTCGGCAGACGAACAAATAAATTGTCCATCGCTTCGACCATCGGCTGAACTCGATGATCCAGGAATGACAAACCATCCAACTTGTCTCTTAACCGTTTGAGAGGGTTAAGGGCTCGCTGACTGATTTGATTCTTACCTGCAACAGAACGCTCAAACAGTTCATTGGCATCACGAGCCACTTCCCTAAAGAGGGTGTGTCCCATACCATTGACCTTGTCATCTAAGCCACCAGCTTGTTCAGCTGGTTGCATTCGATAGATGGCATAATCGAACTGAAGCCGTTGTTCCACGTCTTCGATGGGTGACAGCGCACGCCGAATTGCATCTGCAAATTCCGGGTGTTTCGCAACCCAGTCAAACGTCACCTGATCATAGTTGTCCAAGAACAACTGCTTGCACTGCGCAAACTCCTGACCGATCCTGTCAAGCTCTGGAACAATCTGATCAATTCGGTCTTCAGGGACGGCATAGCCACCTAAAAACCGCACACCGACTTGCTCACACAAGCGCTGCGCTTCTTTCTTAAGCCTTTCAAAGTTCGCCAATGCCTCTGGGTCGCAAATTTTTTTACTCCCTAAGCTGGCAACATCCTTCGGTGGAAGTTGGCTGCCATTGGCTAATCTGAAATCTTCAGGCCTTAGCTTTTTTCTACCGCTCCAGATGGAACAGTCGATGTGACAAATCAACAGTTTGTCGAGGGTTTGAATACTCATAGTGCATCCTCATCAAACGTGGCAACTGATGCCGATACACTGGTTAATTTAACCAGTGAAATCGCGCGCCTGCAAGCTTTGGTTGAAGCGCTACAGCAAAAAGACACCTTAGCGCAAGCCCATGCTGAATTGGCACAAAAGCATGCTGCCTTATCACAAAAACACAGTGTACTTGAGCAAAACTGGGATGAGCTGCAAGCGCAGTATGCCAAAATGACACAGTCCTTCGCGGGCATTAAGCAGCGCTTAGCCTGGTTTGAGAAGCAGTTGTTTGGTC
>NZ_JANFPJ010000048.1:0-447 GCF_032227045.1 Pseudidiomarina fusca | reverse complement strand
CGCTTAGCCTGGTTTGAGAAGCAGTTGTTTGGTCAGAAGTCAGAAAAGCGCGCCTTGGAATTGGGTATGCAGTTAAGCTTACTGGGCGATATGGTGCCAGCACTGGCCCAACCCGAAGGTGAAACCGAATATACCACCTACACCCGCAGAAAAGGCAAACAGCGCCCGGATGATTGCGTTAATGACAGTGGTTTGCGATTTAACGATAACGTACCGGTGAAAGTGATTACGCTGATACCAGACAAGTTAAAAGGGGAAGATGCCGACCAGTATGAAGTGATTGGCGTAAAAAGCACCTTCCGCTTAGCACAGCGCCCAGAGAGCTTCGACGTGCTGCGTTATGACCGGCAAATCGTTAAACACAAAGGCAGCGACACTATCCTGCCAAGCGCAGCGCCGTTTAATGTGCTGGATAAAAGCGTGGCGGATGTGAGTTTTATCGTCGGC
>NZ_JANFPJ010000047.1:0-11250 GCF_032227045.1 Pseudidiomarina fusca | reverse complement strand
TCTACACCTTTCCATGAATGTCGCACTTATTATCTGAAATCGGGACTTTCTAATGCTAGGAAGCATAGAGAGTATTTACATTGATGAAGAGTTCAAAAAGCCAAATCTTGAGATAGAAACGCTATTTAAGAACAACATTGTAACTGCTTCTCTCAGCTTCTTTGACTACTCAAATAAAATAAATCAAATTTCTCGCCATTTATGTATTGATGACGAATCCGAATCTAAATTCTGGGTAAATGGTGAAATTGTTGAAGAAAAGGGATATGAGTCATTTATTCAGGATAAAATTTTTAATATATCTACTAGAAGACCTTCTGTTCGAGCTGTAGCGCCGAAATTCATTAGAAATGACAGTCACAGAATGTTAAGTACGACTAAGTTTCTTGATAAGCGACAAGGCCCAAAAGATTATAGCGAACTTTTTTTATACCTTTTCGGTTTCAATAATACGTCTCTACTTACGGAGAAAAGAGATGCAACAAATCTGGTTAACAGGCGAAAAAGGAATTCCACATCGATTAATGCGCTAGTGAAAGAGCAAAAGCCGAAAAGTGAGATCAAGAAATATAAGGCAGATGCTAAAGAGCTAGAGGATAACCTTTTAACATTCGAATATTCATCAGAATATTCAAACCCAATAGAAAGACTTTCAGAGCTACAGGTAAAAGAAGACCGATATACCGAAGAACTTCTATCTATACAGCGAAAAGTAGACAACATCAATCATACTATAGAACTCTTATCTAAAGACAAAGATGGTTATTTGATTAACGAGCTTAAAGCTATATATAGCTTCTCCGGCGTCGCAATTGACGGAGCCTTACGAGAACTTGAAGATGTCATTTTGTTCCATAAAAATCTCGTTGAGAAAAAGAAGCACTTTCTTACGATTGATTTACCTAAATTGAACGAGGAGTCTGAAGGTCTTCAGGCAGAGCTAAGTTCAATAAGGAAAGATAAGTTACAAGTTTTTTCTGACATGAGGTCTAAGGAAAGCTTAGACAATGTGACTAAAAATCTGAAACGACTTGGTGAGCTTAAAGTTGAGCTTGGAAAATTAGAAGGTCTAATGGAGCAGCAGTCCAAAGCAAAATCAGATCAAGCTGAAGCTGAAGCTCAATTGCAAAAGATTCTTGAGACCATTTCCAAAGAGATTGATAATGTTTATGAATTTGAGAAAAAATTTAATATACACTTCAGGTCTCTTACCAAAAGTCTTCACGATGAAGAATACAGCATAGACTTGGATTTTAATAAGGATAGCGGGGCTTGCTCTATTGAACTCATTAACACAGCAACTAATCCTGAGGGCGGGAAGAAGAAAGCCGAAGTTATTGCTTTTGATTTTGCATATATTCATGCCATTAGTGAGTTAAAGCTTAATCGACCAAGCTTTATTTTTCATGACAGTATTGAGGATGTTGACAAAAAACAAATTGAAGATATTTTCGAAGAAGCAAACAAGCTTCCGGGTCAACAAATTCTGTCAATGCTATCAGATAAAATATCAGAAGAAACCTATAATAAGGTATCCAGAAATATAATCTTGGCTCTTGATGAGGATGAAAAATTCTTTTGTGTTTAAACGAAAACTAACAAGTCAAATCACTCGGACGCAGCAAAGCTGCGCCGGTGTTTGAGGCGTTATATGCCCAACCCAGCCCGAACCAACCAAGGGAACCCGACCATCGGATGACGAATAAAAAAGACCTATCAGAACGCGACATTTGCACCAAGTTCATCACGCCTGCGCTGGAACAGGCAGGCTGGGATATGCAGAAACAGGTGCGCGAGGAAGTCAGTTTTACCGATGGCCGTATCTATGTGAAGGGCAATCTCACTACCCGTGGCAAGCGCAAGCGGGCGGATTACATCCTTTACTACAAACCCAATATCCCTGTCGCCATCATTGAGGCCAAGGACAACAAGCATTCGGTCATGGCAGGCATACAGCAGGGGCTGGATTACGCCACCATCCTGGACATACCAACTGTATTCAGCAGCAACGGCGATGGCTTCTATGAGCATGACCGTACTGCCGCAAGCGGCAGTGTCGAGCGCGAACTCCCGCTGCACGACTTCCCAACGCCAGAGCAGCTATGGGAGCGTTATAAGCGCTACAAAGGCATCGCCACCCCGGAAGCCGAACGCATCAGCGCCCAGGATTATTTCTTCGATGGTACCAGCCGAAGCCCGCGTTACTACCAGCAGATCGCCATTAACCGCACGGTAGAGGCTATTGCCAAAGGCCAGCAGCGCATTCTGCTGACGATGGCCACCGGCACCGGAAAGACCTATACCGCCTTTCAGATCATCCACCGCCTCTGGAAGGCCGGAGCCAAGAAGCGCATCCTGTTTCTAGCCGACCGCAATGCGCTAATCGACCAGACCCGGCGCGGCGATTTTCGTCATTTCAAAGACAAAATGACGGTGATCAAGCACAAGAAGATCGACAAATCCTACGAAATCTATCTGGCGCTGTATCAAGGGCTGACCAACTACGATGAAGACAAGGACGCCTACCGTGAATTCAGCCCGGACTTCTTCGATCTGATCGTCATCGACGAGTGCCACCGTGGCAGCGCCTCGGAAGACAGTGCCTGGCGTGAGATTCTGGATTATTTCAAAACAGCCACCCACATTGGCCTTACTGCCACCCCCAAGGAAACCGAAACGGTTTCCAGCACCGAATACTTCGGCGAACCCATTTATACCTACTCGCTCAAGCAAGGCATACAGGATGGCTTTCTTGCTCCTTACAAGGTGCTTCGGGTCGGCCTGAATGTCGATCTGGAAGGTTGGCGACCGGAGGCAGGCAAAACCGACAAGAGCGGCCAACTGGTGGAAGACCGCATCTACAATCGCAAGGATTACGACAAAAACCTGGTTATCGACGAGCGCACCGAAGCTGTGGCCAACAAGATTACCGAATACCTGACGAAAACCAACCGCTTCGACAAAACCATCGTGTTTTGCGTAGATATCGACCACGCCCAGCGCATGCGTGCGGCCTTGGCCAACGCCAACAGCGACCTGATGGTGCAGAACCCCAAGTACGTCATGCAGATCACAGGCGACAACGACGAAGGCAAGCGAGAACTGGACAATTTTATCAACCCGGAAGAACGCTATCCGGTGATTGCCACTACCTCCAAGCTGATGACCACTGGCGTCGATGCCCAAACCTGCAAGCTGATCGTACTCGACAGCAACATCGGCTCGATGACCGAGTTCAAGCAAATCATCGGGCGCGGAACCCGCATCAATGAAGAGTTCGGCAAGACCTTTTTTACTATTCTTGATTTTCGCAATGTCACTGATCTGTTTGCCGACCCGGATTTCGACGGCGACCCGGTGCGTGTGAAAGAGCTGGGCGAGGATGACGACTTTGAGACACCCGAAGAGGAAATCACCGAAGGCGACACCATCACTGATGAAACTGGCGAGGAAATCATCTTCGAGCCGCCCCCTGAACCGCCGGAAATCATCACCGGCGGCGAGATCATCAGCGAACCGCGCCCCAAGTACTACGTCAACGGTGTCAATGTCGCCATTCTCAACGAGCGTATCCAGTACATGGACGGCAACGGCAAGCTGATCACCGGCAGCCTGAAGGACTACACCCGCCAGAAAGTGCGCGAGCAATACCACTCACTAGATGACTTTCTGGGGAAATGGCATAGCGCCGACAAAAAGCAAGCCATCATTGACGAGCTGACCGAACAGGGCATTGTGTTGGAAAACCTGAAAGAAGCCATCGGCAAGGAAATGGATATTTTTGACATGATCTGCCACACCGCCTTCGATCAGCCGCCGCTCACCCGTGCAGAACGCGCCAAACAGGTCAGAAAGTGCGACGTATTCACCCAATATGGCGAGCAGGCCCGTAAAGTGCTGGACGCCCTGCTGGACAAATACGCTGACGAAGGCATCGAGAACATCGAAGACATCAAAGTGCTCAAGGTCAACCCCTTCGACCAGTTCGGCACACCAACAGAAATCATTAAGCTTTTCGGCGGCAAGCCACAATACTTGCAGGCCCTGAACCAACTTGAGCAAGCCCTCTATCAAGCGGCTTGAATCACGAACAAGAGAGCAGTAACACAACATGGCAAACGTATCAGGCATCGTAAAATCCACCCGCAACATCATGCGCCAGGACACCGGCACCGGCAGCGATGAGCTGCGCATCCTGCAATTGGGTTGGATGCTGTTTCTGAAAATATTCAGCGACAAAGACAAAGAACTGGAACTGATGGACGACAACTACATCTCGCCCATTCCCGCTGAACTGCACTGGGACGAATGGGCTGGGGATGACGAAGGCATGACCGGCGACGAACTGTTGCAGTTTGTCGATCGCAAGCTGTTCCCCATACTCTCCGAGATCGATCTGTCCACCGCCAAGCGCCGCGCCGTGCTGGTGCATGAGGTGTTTGCCAACAACTACAACTACATGAAGTCCGGTATTCACCTGCGCCAGGTGATCAACAAGCTGAACGAAATAGACTTCAACAACAGCAAAGACCTGCACCTGTTCGGCCAGATTTATGAAACCTTCCTGAGCGAGCTGCAAAGTGCCGGCACTCTGGGCGAGTTCTATACCCCACGCGCCGTCACCCAGTTTATGACTGAAATGGTCAATCCCGCCCACGGCGAAACCGTGCTCGACCCGGCCTGCGGCACCGGCGGCTTCCTGACAGCGGTGATTGAACACCTGAAGGCCAGTGCCAGCACGGTGGCCGAGCGCGAAGCCATTGCTCATAATGTGCGCGGCTGGGAGTACAAACCCTTGCCCTACATGCTGGCTAACACCAACCTGATCCTGCACGACATCATCACCCCCAGCATTCAGTTTGGTGATTCGCTGCAACGACCCCTGAGCGAATACACGCGCAAAGATCGGGTGGACGTGATCATCGCCAATCCGCCCTTTGGTGGCGTGGTGTCCAACAACAACGAGAACAACTTCCCGCAAACCTACCGCACCAAGGAATCGGCGGACTTGTTCTTGATCCTGATGATTCACCTGCTCAAGGATGGTGGCCGCGCTGCCATTGTCTTGCCCGATGGTTCTCTTACCGGCGATGGCGTCAAACAACGTATCCGCCAAAAACTGCTGGAAGACTGCAACCTGCACACCATTGTGCGCCTGCCCAACTCCGTGTTTCAGCCCTATGCGTCAGTGGCCACCAACCTGCTGTTTTTCACCAAAGGCGAGCCGACACAGAACATCTGGTACTACGAACACAAATTGCCGGAAGGCTATAAGGCCTACTCGAAAACCAAGCCGATTCAATTAGCCGAGTTCGATACCTTGAAAAGTTGGTGGGCGAACCGTGAAGCCAACGAGCAGGCGTGGCAGGTGGATATCGACACCATCAAAGCTAATGGGTACAACCTCGACATCAAGAACCCGCACCGCGTCGAGGAAGAAAAGCAGCACAGCAGTACCGAACTGCTAGACCTGTTGCATCAATCCTTTGCCAAGGGCGATCAGTTGCTGGAGCAGTTGCGGAAGGAGTTGGCGTAGTGGCTGTTTGGAAAAAGGTAAAAGTTGGAGACTTCCTTTTTGAGCGTGAGGGGCGGTATAAGCCTGATGCAAAGGAAATTCAAGGGCTCCAGCGGATAGACAAGATTGATTTCTCTGGGAATTTTCACGTCGCAAACAAGCCCAGTAAAACGGACATGATCTTGATTAAATCGGGCGATTTGGTCATTTCAGGAATCAACGTTGCTAAAGGTGCCTTGGGCGTGTATCACGGTGACGCTGATGTCACAGCGACCATTCACTACTCATCGTATACCTTTGATGAAAGCAAAGTCAGTGTTGAGTTTTTCAAGCGTTTTCTGAAGTCACCAATCTTTATTCAGTTGCTGAAAGAGCAGGTGAAAGGTGGCATTAAAACCGAAATAAAACCCAAACATCTTTTGCCGCTTGAAATCATGTTGCCCGATAAAGATGAGCAGTTATCTATTCTCAGTCAGTTTCAACGTATTGAAAATGAAGATGCTGAACTGAAGCATGAACTAACCCGGCAGCAAGCCCTGTTGAAAAAACTGCGCCAGCAGATTTTGCAGGAAGCCATCGAGGGCAAACTCACCGCCGACTGGCGAGAGCAAAACCCCGATGTGAAACCGGCCAGCGAACTGCTCAATCACATCGCCGCCGAAAAAGCGCAACTGGTTAAAGAAAAAAAAATCAAAGCGCAAAAATCATTGCTACCGATCACGGTCGAGGAAAAGCCCTTCGACCTGCCACAGGGGTGGGAGTGGTGTCGGTTGGGTGATGTTGCGTACGGATTTCAATATGGAACTAGCAGCAAATCGAACAAAAGTGGTGACGTTCCTGTTCTAAGAATGGGCAACATTCAATCTGGAGAAGTAGATTGGAATGATTTGGTGTATTCAAGCGATGCAGTTGAAATTGAAAAATATAAACTGATCGCAGGTGATTTACTGTTTAATCGCACGAACAGCAGAGAGCTGGTTGGAAAAACAGCTCTATACAGAGGATGCCAGCCAGCGATCTATGCCGGTTATTTGGTTCGGTTCCACATGGCTGGCAGTATCTCATCTGATTATGCAAATATAGTGATGAATTCGCGCCTTCATTCAGAATGGTGCGAGGAAGTTAGAACTGATGCGCTTGGTCAGTCAAACATAAATGCTACAAAACTATCTGGCTTTCGCTTTCCTTTGGCTCCGATAGATGAACAAGAGATCATAATCGATAAGGTAGATAAACTGCTCGCCCTATGCGACGAATTAGAAGTCCAGATCACCCAAAACCAAAGCCATGCCGAACAACTAATGCCGGCAGTATTAAAAGAAGCCTTTAGCCATAATAGCGAAGCCAAACCCGCTGCGAAGAAGACAACGGCCAGAATCCATATCCCAGGGGGCAGCCATGCTTAACCGGCTTGCCAAGCTGGCGCTGGTATCCACGGCACTGGCGCCCATCTGCCTCACGCTGTGGTTTGTTGAAGTCAGCAGCGCTTGGCAGCGCGACGTGCCGTGGTCGGAGAATCTGGTAGCCCATTGGCTGGTAGGTATCAGTTATCTGCTGGCCGCGCTGGTGTTGAGTGGCCTTTGCTTTGGGCTGGTATGGCTGGCGGCTTCGCGCCACGGGCTTGAGCGCCTGCCGGTAAAGATCAAATCGGTTAAAACCGTGGACAAGGAGATCGTCGGCTTTCTGTTGGTCTACCTGCTGCCGCTGATCAATCAGAGCCAGAGCACGATCAGCGTGCCGGTACTGGTGTTTGTGGCGGTGATCTTCTTCTTTATCGTCTACAACTCCCACGCCTATCACTTCAACCCTTTACTGAGCTTTTTCGGCTATCACTTTTTTGAAGTAACCATCGAGGGCGATATCACCTATGTGTTGATAACACGGCAGAACATAACGGACTGCAAGGCGGTATCGCAGGTCGTGCAATTAACTGAATACATGATACTGGATGCCAATCATGCCAAATAACAATAATACCTCTAACCTGTTTGCTTTGGTCGATGATGAAGACGAGCCCATCCGTCGCATTCCACTTACTGCAGCACTTAATATCGAACTGGCACAACTCTTCGCAGAACAACAGGCGGCGCTGCTTGGCGACAGGCAGCCCATCGCCTTCACGGGCAGCTACAACGTGGATGAAGGCGAAATCTTTACCATTGCCGATTACCCACTACCGCCCGCCATCGGCCAAGCCATTGGCAATCCGCTCACTTGTCCGGTGCTGAATCTCAACACCGAAACGCACCGTATCAAGGCCTTGTTTAGCGGCACCTGGACAGCCGCCAACAAAACAGTCAACTTTCAGGTCTTCGATGCCGGCAAGTTGCTCTCTAATCGATGGACACTGATCGGTTTGCCGATTCAGGCGGGTGACACATATAAACGCCTTGAAGAACCTGGCCTGATACTGCAAGACAAGCTAACCGCTCATTTCCACAACAGGACTCTACATTTCAGCTCCTATCACAATACCAAACGCTTTTTGGATCTGGCCGATTACTACCGCGAAGCCACCGACACCGATCTGGACGATTTTGCCGCCACCGACCTCTTTGCTTTCGAAGACGAAGCCAGCTTCAAGGAGCAAGCAGACTCCATCATCCGCAAGAAAATCGCCCTGTTGCAGAAGAATGAAGTGCTGAAAGGCATCACCGTCACCGACATCCAAACCGTCGCCAACAACTTCAATGCCGAACTACCCGAAGAACACCACATCACTATCATGGTCAACGACGATGGCAAGTTGGTTATCCCTGAAGACAAGAAGCAGCTGAAAGAACTCATCCGCTTTCTGGACGAAGATTATTTGACGGCGCCTTTAACACGGCGCAAATGCTTAACTAATTCAAAAAAATATCTATAAAAATCAGGCGTCTAAAGTTTATTGATTGAGGACTTGAGCGCTGGGCGAGGTCAGTATTCACTAAGAACACATTGATTTTTGCAGACGAACTCAAGCTTGGTAGAGATCAAACTAGTAATTGCTGTAGGGGTGTTCTCATGTTTTTAAAGCTTGGTAAAGATTACGCCGATGCAGAACTATTTTACTTGCAAGATTTTTGCGGGATGCTTGATAGCAAGCTTACAACGCTGAATGACAGAATTTCGGTGTCTAGAGATCCTGAGAGTGATGGATTATTTGATTACGCTGAGTATTTCATTGGATTAGGCTTTTGCGCAATACAACGTTATTTAATTGATTGCCTAGACAGTAAGGGTATTAAAAAGCGGGCAGGATTCGAGTTGGGTCAAAAGACAAGTTCAGGACGTACTTATGTGCAGCTAATAAACTCCTTAGCAAATTGGTGGAAACATAGCCCCGAGTGGCAGCATTTTGTATACGAGGATAAAGAAATTAAACGGAGTAAGGGTGAGCAACGCACTATTGATGATGTGCTAGAAATTTCTGATTACCCTTATGTTTTCAGTACCGCTTTAGTGCAGCTCTCACCAGAAGGTAGGCTTGTATTGTCAGATTTAATCCCTTTTCTAGTTAAGTGGCGAGATGATGTACATGAATACGCACGATAAAAAAGTTAAGTCGACCTCGAGTATTTGATTTGGGAGCGGAAACGAGTGTATTGTGAGCATGGCTCACATGCAGATTTGTTGGTTGCGCTTCGCAACCTGTGACAACATTGTCAGATAGACTCGCCTTTCGGACTACTCGTTTGAGCGTCCTGGAACTACTCGCCAGCCGCGCGTAGGAGTGCATGTGAGCCACCTCTTCAATGCTGATAGCGAGAGTGATTTTGATTCATAGAAGAGACTACCAACTATTAAAAAAAGCAAAAACAAAGCCGGAGTTAGCATCACTGCTCGGCATACCTGCTGCCTTTCTAACACGCGTCCTTTACCTACCCGGTGTTAAAGACCATTATCATCAATTTGAAATTGACAAAAAATCTGGAGGGAAAAGAACCATAAATGCCCCTTCTGCTGAGTTAAAGGATATTCAGCGACGTTTATCTACTCTTCTTCAAAATTGCCTCGATGTAATTCGACTAGATACTGGCGTAGCGAGAGAATGTCTTGTATCTCATGGATTTGAGAGAAAGCGGTCGATAATTACTAATGCTGCTGTTCATAAAGGAAAGAGGACTATACTAAATTTAGATCTAGATGATTTTTTCGGACAATTTAACTTCGGACGTGTCCGGGGCTATTTCATAGCAAATAAGCATTTCGAACTTGACCCACACATCGCCACTGTTATTGCTCAGATCGCTTGCTATGAGAACTCCCTTCCTCAGGGCAGCCCTTGCTCTCCGGTTATCGCGAACCTGATAACTGCCAGCTTGGACATGAGGTTGTTGAGATTAGCTAATAGTTGTGGTTGTTCCTACTCGAGGTATGCGGACGATATCACTTTTTCGACTCGTAAAAAGGAGTTTCCTCTAAACATAGTTAAGTCACCAGAACCACTTGAGCTTGGACGGAAGTTGATTGGAGAAATCAGAAGAGCAGGTTTTTCTGTAAATGTCCTAAAAACTCGATTGCAATACAAAGATTCGAGGCAAGAAGCCACGGGCCTAGTGGTAAATAGGAAAGTTAGCGTCAAATCGGAATATTGGCGCTTATTAAGAGCGATGGCGTTTAGGCTTTTTAAAAATGGTGAGTTTGAAATTCTTGACGTAAATGGTGAGCCACGAGTGGGCACTTTAAATGAGCTTGAAGGACGGTTAGCTTTTATTGATGCCATTGATCGTTACAATAATATCGTCGCTAGACGACGGCCTAAAGCTCCTTGGGGCACCATCAAGCATGTTGGCTTAAATGCGTTTAAAGGGCGCCACAATTCACGAGAGGCTGTTTATAGTCGTTTCCTTTTCTATAAGTATTTTTATGCTAGTGAGTACCCGACGATTTTGACTGAAGGTAAGACGGATAATGTTTACTTGAAAAGCGCGTTGTCAGAGCTTCAGGGGACTTATCCTAGCTTAGTTTCTAAAAAAGGCCCCGGCAAAGCCTATAGTCCAAAGCTAAAATTTCCAAAGCTGAATAAACGTACGATGTACCTACTTGATTTAGGAGATGGTGCAACACCCTTTGCAAGGTTTGTTCAAAGGTACGAGACCGAGTTAGCGTACTTCCACGGTAAGAAAGCAACTTCACCAGCTATCTTGGTCTTGGATAATGATAGTGGGCCGTCAGATCTTCTGAAGGAGTTAGCAAAACCACAGTATAAATCTTGCCCAAATAGCGTACCGGACATCAAGAAATCAGGATTTCTTCACATTTTTGAAAACCTGTATTTAATTCTGACTCCGCTTAAATCAGGCGATAAAGACTCCATGATGGAGGATTTGTTCGATGCTAAGACACTAGCGACGACTATAGACGGTAAAACGTTCTCAATCCTGAGTAGCTTTGATACTGCAAAGCATTATGGCAAACATGTATTTTCAACCAAGGTTATTAGGTCAAGCAAGTCGTCTATTAATTTCGATAAGTTCAGGTATATTTTTGACGAAATAGAGAAAGTAAAAGCCCACTTTGCGAAGCTATAAGATGTTGTACGAATCGCTACCAGCTTTGAGTATGATACTTTATTGCATGACATTCGGCCGAATTATGACTGTGTTAGTCATTGAGTATGATACTTTATTTTTTCAGTGCTAAATCTCGGTAACGAAAAATCAGTAACTTACAGCTCGATGAGTATGAAACTTTATTACTACGCCACAGCTGATAAGCCTATCAAGTGGGCTAGCTGTGCCCGCATAATGTTG
>NZ_JANFPJ010000046.1:0-11253 GCF_032227045.1 Pseudidiomarina fusca | reverse complement strand
CGCAGAGGAACTCAACTACGGAGTCGATCTATCAACCATCTGAGGATAGCTGCGCCGGTACCGCATTAAACACAGCTTCAATTAAGCTCGCATCCGTTTTACCTGAGTATTTGCCAAAATCACGCTGATAACCAGAAATAAGGTCGCGTTGCACCTTAGTTACAGCTTCAATACGTTCTAAAATACTACGCTGGGAATTGGCATACCAAGTACTAACAGCCTCGGGCATGCCGCCGGTAAAGTAATAGTCGGTTAGTTTATCAAACAGCTGTGTATGCGCAGCTGGATTGTTCATCTGTGCGTCATAAGCTTTGACCAAGGCGGGCTCATTGCCGGCAGCAAGAAACTCTCGAAATGATAACGGCCGCAGATAGTAATGCTCAACTTTCCCAACCGGAAAACTATTCAGTAAACCAATGTTCGAGCCACTAGACACCACGTACATATGCGGTGCTTGTTCGGCAAAATACTTAAGCGACGTCACCGCCCGTTGGCATTCGCCAATTTCATCTAAAATAAGTAAATCGGTTTTTGGGTTGAATGGCTTGCCCGCTAATAATTCGATGTTCGTCAAAACGTCAGTGGGTGTTAATGAACCTGCAAACGCCTCAGCCATAGCTGGCGACTCAAGAAAGTCGATGCGCAGCACATTTGCAAAGGTTTGACCAAAAAGTTGCTGCAGCAAATAGACATTAGCGAACGCGCGCTAGCAGCTTGTCCAGCTCGTTGGCAAAGGCCATACGATCACGCTGATGCAGGGGCGGTGGCCCGCCGGTGTGTTCGCCGCTACTGCGCATGGTGTCCATAAAGTCACGCATGTTCAACCGACTGCCAATGTTGGCGGTGGTAAACAACTCGCCACGTGGGCTAAGCGCCTGGCCGCCTTTTTTGATCACGTCTGCCGCTAGTGGAATATCGGCGGTAATAACAATGTCGCCGGCCTCACAGCTTTGCGCAATAAAGTCATCAGCCACATCAAAACCAGACTCAACCTGCTTGGTTTTTATCCATTTTGACGGCGGCACACGTAGCATTTGGTTTGCTACGAGTATCAGCTCAATCTGCTTGCGCTCGGCCGCTCGGTACAAAATGTCTTTAATAACCGTCGGACACGCATCGGCGTCCACCCATATTTTCATGTACAACCTCTTAATCCGGAGCCATTAAGCCACAGTTGGAATAATCTTACGCAAGCGCTCTATGTCGCCATCTCCCACACCAAAGCGCGCCATATACTGCGGCCACTGCGTAACTAGCTCACGCACTTGGTTGACAATAGCTTTGGCCTTGAACTCTTGCAAACCAAACCGACTAGCTTGCGAAAGCAAATTTTCTATCGACCCATGCCGCCCCAAGCCACCTATACCAAGCCCATGCAGCTTAGAAGCGCTAATGGGCAGTACGTCGTACGCCGGCGCTAATTGCCATGCCGGCTCGTGCCGCCCAGCGGCAATAGGCCGCAACCAAGCATGATTGCGCGCATGATCGTCGGTATTACCAATAAACACGTTGAACGCCATTCGCATAAACAGCTCGTGGGCATCAGTGGCCACCGCGCTATGCAAGCGAAGCAATTCAGCCAGCTGCCCGTAACTATAGCCTGCCGCTAAGCTACGCTCACTCACCGCGCCTTCCAGCAGCAAGCTATTTGCGCTTATAAAATGGTGGCTAACACGTTGCTCGGCACGGTCGAAGCGCTTAACTAACAAGACATCTTCGCTAGCACCAATGCCTTGTAATACCTCAGTTTCGGCTACACGCACGCCGTCTAACTCGGCAAGCATGCGCATGGTTGCATGTTCAACACGGGCTACATTATATAAGTCGTCGGGCTTGTTGAATTTAACCAAGTATTCCTGCCCATTGTGGGTTAGCAGTGTTTTTGGTCGCGCGCCGCCCATTGATGAGCCGTATACAAAAGCTTGCTTTACTTCGTCAGAAACAGTTTCGGCGGCTAATATCGCGTTTTTGCCTTGTAGTAATAGCTCGAGATCATTGATGGCATTGCGCGAATGCTTCGCTTTCGTTTTCTCGCGCGACAAACTAAAGGTTAACGCACCAACGCCCATAGCAGCGCCAGCAATAAGAAACTCAAGTTCGTTTTGCGGCTTGGTTTGGTGTAGCTGCAGAATGAGCTTGCGCCCCCAGGCATCAGCGCCAGCATCGGCAAGCACACCAAACAGGCCATTATTCACGTGACAATGCTGAATGGTGTCGGTTAGCGGCAGGTGTACGGGGTCTAATGCGAAGGCGTCTGCACGTTCTAAATAAGAACGCCCATATACAAAACGGCCGTGTTTGGCTTGGCTGTCCAGCTCAAAACGCCCACAAATGACCGGCTGCTCGGCCAGGCCTTCAATAAACACATAAGCGCTAGAAGTCATTGTCGAAACTCTCGTTGAAATTCTCGCTGTCTGTCTGGCGCTTGCGCTCGGGTAAATGCTTGGCAGCACGAAGCTTGTTGTCTGCTAGCGCAATAAAGTCATCCAATAGCCCTAACACCGCTAGCGCGTTAAACAACGTTTCGGAGTTAACCGGCTGGCCTTGCTCAATGCGTGTCAGCGTGCGCTGGCTGCAACCAACACGCAATGCAAAGTCGCGCTGCGGCATGGTGAGTGCCCGCTGGCGTTTAATTAATTCGCCAAGTGTGGCATGAAAGTCGTCAACTGATTGCATGTGTTTAGCCTTAGCAGGCAACCCCTATGTAAGAAACATGCATCAAGAATAGCAAAATATGGCGAATTAGCAATTAAATCGTCATATTTTACACATTAAAACACCATACCCCAATAATATCCTAAGTTAATAGGAATAAACTTGATTTATCAATAATTCATACTATATTCCTATTTATATAGGATTTATGATTTACCTAAGGCTCAAACCGATTATTATCCTAACATGGCAGGATTATATGGCGCGCAATATTACCATCACACCAAAACCAGACTTATCTCAGGCTAACAACATGGCCACAATTGGTGCATTGGTCCGCCATAAGCGCACCATGCTCGGCATTACCTTAGAAGACGCGGCCAGCTTATGTCAGCTGTCAAAGCAAGCGTATAACAATGTTGAAAACGGCTTAGAAAGCGTGCGCGTTGAAACCTTATTAAAGGTGCTTGATGCACTTGGTATTCAACTCACCGTCAGCGACACGACCGAGGTTGCCGAGGTAAATCATGACTGGTTCTAATACGCCAACCATAAACGTTTACGCCAAAACGCATCACGTGGCCGAGCTGAAATTTCATGGCCCCCAACAATGCAGTTGGGTATACACCCCAACGTGGCAGCAGCAAGGTTTCGCAGTATCGCCGCACCTACCCTTAAACGGCGAGCAAATTGCTACTGCCAACGTCATTAACTTTTTGCGAAACTTATTCCCCGAAGGCCCAGCCTTTGAGAGCCTGATAGCCTCGCAACATTTATCTCGACGCAATGTTTACGGCATATTATCCGCCATTGGCCACGACACCGTGGGTGTTTTAACATTTGGTGAGCAACCACCTGAGTCCGGCACGAACCCGCTACATAAAGTCACAGAAAGCGAACTCACTGAGCGACTAGCCCAAAACGCTGACATGACGTTATGGAACGGAAAATACCGGCTATCGGTTGCAGGCGTACAGAGTAAACTCAATGTGTACGTGAATGACACTCACGAGCTTTTTCTGGCAAGTGGCCACTATGCCAGCACACATATTCTGAAGTTTGCGTCGGCCAAGCACCCAACCTTGGTGCTCAATGAGTTTTTCTGCATGCGTTTAGCGTACCAAGTTGGCCTAACGGTTGCGCCAGTAAAGCTACTTAAACTGGGTTCTTATCATGCGCTTAGGGTGCAACGTTTTGACCGCCGTCGCGTTCTGGAGCAACAAATAGAGGGGCAAGTAGACAAACGCCATATTATTGATGCCTGCCAAGCGTTGAATCTACCGCCAGAATTCAAGTATGAACAAAACTTTGGTAGCGGTCGTGATGTTAAACACATTCGTGACGGCGTTAGCCTAACCAAATTATTTCAGCTTGCTAAGCAAACCAGTGTACCCGCGCATACGGCAGAGCAATTGCTTGACTGGGTACTATTTAACTTAGTTATTGGTAACAGCGATGCGCACGGCAAAAACGTTAGTTTCTTTGTTAGCCGCAGTGGCGCGCTTACGCTTAGCCCGTTTTATGATCTGGTTTCCGTGGTTTATGAAGCTATGTCGCAAAGTAAGCAGCAGCAACAACTCGATACACACCTAGCCATGGCCATTGGAGATAATTTCGATATTGACCAGGTTACCGCGTTTGACTTGCTGAGCTTTGCTGATGAAGCAGGCATTAAATTTGATTTGCTACAGCGTCGACTTGAACAAATAGTCGATAACGTTGAGCGCGAAGCCATGCAACTAGACCTAACCGATACCAAGATCACCGTAGCGCAATATGAGCAGCTACGCGCCTTAGCGCAACTTGTTCAGCTGCGTTGCCGCTACTTCCGCGAACAATATAGCTTGCTCACGGAAGTACGGCGGAGTGCTTTTTAAGCCTGTTTGCTAGCCCTGTTTGTCGGCAATATAGTCGTCAACAAACTGCTCCAGCACGTTCAGCGGGACCGGGCCGTTGGCAAGTACAACATCGTGGAATTCACGAATATCAAACGTGTCGCCAAGGGCGGTACGCGCTTTTTCACGTAACTCAACGATTTTCAGCATACCAATTTTGTACGCCGTGGCTTGGCCAGGCATCACAATGTGGCGCTCAACCATTTTACGTGCATCGGCTTCGGCGTTGGGTGTGTTGCTCACGTAAAAATCGATACCCTCTTCGCGGGTCCATTGCTTGGCGTGAATACCGGTATCCACCACCAAACGTACCGCGCGCCATAGCTCCATAGCTAAACGACCAAAGTCTGAGTAGGGGTCTTTATAAAAACCGTATTCTTTAGGTAGCATCTCGGTGTACAAACCCCAGCCTTCGCTGTAAGCCGTGTAGCGACCAAACTTACGGAACGACGGAATACCTTCAAGCTCTTGCTGAATCGCAATTTGCATGTGGTGACCAGGAATACCTTCATGGTACGCCAGCGCTTCCATTTGGTAGGTTGGCATCGAGGCCATGTCGTACAAGTTGGCGTAGTAAACGCCCGGGCGGTTGCCGTCCATAGAAGGCTGCTGATAGAACGCTTTACCGGCTGACTTTTCACGGAACGGTTCTACCGCTTTAACAATCATGTCAGCTTTAGGCTTGGTGATAAACAGCTCGTCTAAAAACTCACGCATGGTGTCGATAAGCGCAGTTGCTTCTGCTAAATAGCGTTGACGACCTTCGGCAGTATCAGGATAAATAAAATCTTGGTTGTTACGCATATGCACGAAGAACTCATGCAAGGTGCCCTCAAAGCCAACTTGCTGCATGATCACACGCATTTCATCATGAATACGCTTCACTTCGCTTAACCCAATCTCGTGAATCTCGTCGGCGGTTAAATCCGTGGTTGTGGTACGTTTCAGGGCGTTATTGTAAAAAGCTTCACCGTCTGGGAACTTCCACGCGCCGTCTTTGGTGTCAGCCTGCTGCGCAAGGTCTTCTACCGCGCTAATCAAGCCTTCATAAGCGGGTTTCACTGCTTGGGTCAACGCCTGCTCAGCCGCACCAACCAAGGCATCGTACTGGGCTTGATCAATGTCCAAATCACTTATCTTATTGGTGAAGTCTTCTAACAACACACTTGGCTCGCCGTCATCAAAAGGCGCACCTTGAATGATGTTTTGGCTGTCGCTAATCACGTACGGATACACGAATTTCGGCGCCATAATGCCTTTTTCAGCACGCAACTTTAAGTTCTCTTGCAACTGCACGAAGAGTTCAGGCAAGCCATTCAAACGAGCAATATAGTCTTCAGCATCTTCTACTTCACTAATACGATGCTGGTTAATTAGCAAAGACACCACACTAGAATGCAGACCAAACATTTGGTTTACCGGGTAATTGTAATGACGCCATTGGTAATCTGCGATTTGCTCCTCAAGGTCTTGCTTCATCAGCTGCCAGCTTAAATAGGTCTGCTCGTCTAGCTTGGCCTCATCTAGAGCCTCAACCTTAGCTAAGTTCTCTTTTGCAATCGCCAGCTCTTCGTCGGCCTTAGCATCAGAGATATCGTCCCACTGGTCTTGGTCATCTTTTATCCCCAAGTACGACTGATACATAGGGCTACGCATAACCGCCTGCTTAAAGATATCTTCAAACAGCTGGTTAGCCTTTTCTGACTCCGCGTGGCGCTCTTCAGCGGTTACTTGTTGGGTAGCGGCTTGCTGTTGTGGCTGCTCGCTTGGGGCTGGGGCCTCTGAGCACGCTGCGGTGCCAAGCGCCAGCGCAATAGCTAGAGCTACATGAGTTTTGGTGTTCGCCATGGGTGTTCTCCTTATTGTTATGTGGGCTTTAGATTAGCACTGTATAGGCTTTTAGATCCATTTGCTGCTGCGCGGTTGGTGTGGATGGCGCTTTTCTGGGGATTTATGTGTGTGGGGGGTGTGAAAAATTTTTGTGTTCAGTTGCAGCAGAAAAGTTACATGTTGGTAAGTGTTTACTATTTTAGTTTATTCAAAATAGCGCTTTAAATTCACTTAGCCGTGAAACGGCTTCTGGTAATTTCTGCTTCAACAAACAATCAAGATACTGAGTGGCGGTAAACGGCGGATTTTTCAAACTTGCACGATGATGTCTAACAGCTTGAATAACAGCTACGATGTTTAGCTCCATCAAATCTGTTATAAAATCATCCGGATGAATAGCCTTAAGATTATATTGACTAAGTTGATTATCGGGGAAGTCTTTTAAATTAAACGTCACAATTGCCTCCGCTCGGGTTTGTATTGCTGCAGCAACCACATGACGATCATCTTCATCGGGTAAAGATATTGACGAGATAAGCGGATGATAATTTTGCACAATTGCCCCAGGTACGTGCTTGTCCATTAAATTTCGCACATTCTCCAATTGCTCGCGCGTTAAGTCTGGTCGATTCGCTAATACATTTCTAATCCATTCGTCATGAATATCATTCGTCCAACGAGCCCTGAACTCACCGCTGAGCGCCAAATACATCAGCAGACTTCTCAGCGGTGCCGGATACAATACGCAAGCATCAAAGATAACCGTATAGCTTGAGCTCATCAGTAGCCTAACCCTAACTCTTGATCCATCTTCGACAATTCATTGAGAGCTTTCAGTCGCTTCTGTTCTAGTTGGTTTTGATACTGTCTTATGTCGTTAAAGCGCACTTTTCTTCGGTTACCAACTCGATGAAATGGTACAGTTCCATCATCCAATAACTTAATTACTGTTGGACGAGACACATTCAGTAAATCTGCAGCCTCTTGTGTTGTCAGTTCAGCATGTATGGGCACTAATTTCACGGTATTGCCTTCGCCTAGCTCAGTCAGTAAATTCACCATTAAGCGAAGCGCACTCACCGGGATCTCAACTTGCTTTAGCTGGCCATCTGGAGAGCTTAATGACAAAGACTGAACATCTAACTTCGTTTCGATCACCGCAGCAAGTTCTTGGCTACACAATTTCGCTAGTGCAGATTCCTGCGCAGTCGGTAGTTGTTCATAAGTATTCATAAGTGAAGCTCCATAACGTCTAATTACAACTCCATTATTCGCAATATTCGAAACATGTCAAGTTTTTCGAAATATTCGAAATGTACGGTATATTCCATCTATTCAGCAAAAGCAGTAAGCTGACAGCAACGTACAACATTAACCAAAGGGAATAGTATGGCGTACATAGACGAGTCATTATCTTCGGGTGAACAGGTTGAGCAGCTGTTCAAGCTGCATTGGTTTTCGTGGGTGCCGTTTTTTCTGTGGCTTAGGTTGCTATGCCGGTAAAACAAACCACCATAACCATTGCGCCAAAGCCACGCGGATTTCATTTAATAACCGACGACATTGAGCGTGCGTTATTTGAGTTAGGCACCGTGGATGCCGGCATTTTGCACGTGTTTATTCAGCACACCTCGGCCTCGCTCACCATTAACGAAAACGCCGACCCCACGGTGCGCCAAGACTTTGAAAGCCACTTCAACGAAATGGTGCCCGAAAACGCACCCTACTACCGGCACACTTTCGAAGGCCCTGACGACATGCCCGCTCACTTGAAGGCCAGCTTGCTAGGTAGCTCGGTGACTATTCCTGTAACTAACGGGCGGCTGAACATGGGCGTTTGGCAAGGGGTGTACCTTTGCGAACACCGTGACCATGGTGGGGCGCGGCGATTGGTGGTTAGTTTGAGTTTTTAGCAACTAGGTTTATAGTGGTTCTATTCGCACAACAGGGTAAGTTATTGCGTACTTATGGACGATACAATTCACTATTACACCCGCAACGCTGAACAGCTTGCCGACCAATATGACAGCCTTGATTTTGAGCAAGTACACCGCGACTGGCTTGATCTCATTCCAACTGACGGCTTAGTGCTAGATGTTGGTGCCGGTTCAGGCCGTGATGCGCGTTATCTCGCTGATCGTGGCCTCACTGTTTATGCAGTCGAGCCAGCAGATGGCATTCGCGAACGCGCCCAGCAGTATCACCCCCTCTGGCAGGATAGTTGTCACTACTTAAAAATTAACCAGTTGGGGCGTTAAGGTTTGATTGTGCCACGCTATTCAGAAGAACGTAAGCAAGCAGTTCTCAGTAAATTATTACCGCCGTTAAATATGACGGTAGCAGAAGTATCTCGAGTTGAGGGCATTGGCCAGCAAACTTTGTATAATTGGCGAGATAAAGCCAAATTACAGGGTCGACCCGTGCCAGGAAACAAACCAACACCAGACCAATGGTCACCAGAAGCAAAGCTTGCTGTCGTTATCGAAACAGGCGCTTTGAATGAAGCAGAGCTCAGTGAATACTGCCGTGCTAAAGGACTTTATGTCGAGCAAGTCAAAGCGTGGAAAGCAGACTCACTAAAAGGCTTTGCAAGTTCACGCGAGCAAGAGCTCGAAGCTAGGCAGCAACGCAAAGCAGATCGCAAAGAGATTAAACAACTTAAGCGCGAGCTTCGCCATAAAGAAAAAGCATTGGCTGAGACCGCAGCATTACTAGTACTGCGAAAAAAGCTGGATGCGCTTTGGGAGAACGACAGCGAGGACGATTGACCTCGGTCTCAGAGCGCACACAATATGTAACGTGGATACGTGAAGCAAAAGAATCAGGTGCTCGGTTGCCGTTGGCCTGCGAAGAAGCCGGTATCAGTTTACGTACTTATAAGCGTTGGTATCAGGATGGCAAAGTGCTTGCAGATAAACGCCCAGATGCTGTGCGTACAGAGCCAGCGAATAAGCTCTCAGCGGCTGAACAGGCAATTATATTAAACGTCAGCAATGAGAAGCGCTTTGCCAGTTTGCCGCCGACGCAGATTGTACCGACGTTGCTTGATGAGGGCCTTTATTATGGCTCCGAATCAACTTTTTACCGGGTGCTGAAGCTACATGGTCAATTGCATCATCGCGGTCGCAGTGCAGCGCCTAAGGGCCATAAAGCGCCGGAGACATTTGAAGCTACGGGACCTGGGCAAGTGTTCTGCTGGGACATCACCTATTTACCGAGCGCTGTACGCGGGCAATTTTATTATTGGTACATGCTCGAAGACTTGTTTAGTCGCAAAATCGTTGGTGATGAAGTTCACGAGCAGGAGTCCGGCGAGCTCGCGGCTGAACTCTTACAACGCACATTGTTGCGTGAAAACTGCTTACACACAGGCTTAGTGTTGCACTCTGATAATGGTGCGCCGATGAAGTCACAGACGATGCGGGCTAAAGCATATGAGCTAGGTGTGACCACCTCATACAGCCGCCCGCGAGTAAGTAATGACAACCCGTTTGCAGAGTCGCTATTTAGAACCTGCAAATACCGGCCAGAATGGCCATCAAGTGGCTTTAAGAGCCTCGATGAAGCACGACAGTGGGTGTTAAAGTTCACACGCTGGTACAACTACGAGCACAAACACAGTCAATTAAACTTTGTGACGCCTCATCAACGTCACACCGGCCAAGACAAAGCCATCTTGGCTCAACGGAAACGGTGCATGGAGGCTGCAAAAGCAGCAAATCCAAGTCGATGGGGTAAGCGCGATGTACGCAATTGTGAGCCAGTCGGGCCAACAACATTAAACCCTGAGAAAAAGCCAGTTAAGCAGGAAGAAAAACAGGCTGCTTAAACGAGAAAAAAGTGTCAACTACCTTGAAAAACGCCGATCATCCCAATCCTTCGGTACACTGGATCAACGATAGTTTGCCTGAACTGAAGCATGTGCAACGCCACGCAACGAAATTCGACCTCATTTTACTGAGCGCGGTATGGATGCATATCGCTCCGTCTTCGCGCCAGCGCGCCTTTCGTAAACTAAGCTCGCTACTCAAGCCCAATGGCAACATGGTGATTTCGTTGCGGCATGGAGCTAGCCCCGATACCCGTACCATGCACCCGGTATCGGCTGATGAACTGAAACAATATGCACAACAGCAAGGCTTAAGTTTTCGACTTCTGAATGCCCGTGATGACCAGCTTGGTCGGCAGGATGTCGCCTGGGAAACCGTGCTGTTGACGTTGCCGGATGATGGAACGGGGGCCTTCCCGTTAATCAGAAACATCGTCATTAATGATAGTAAGTCGTCCACCTACAAAGTCGCTCTCTTACGCACCCTATTAAGGATTGCCGAAGGCCATCCTGGAGCAGTACTCGAGCGCACACAAAGCCACATTGCTTTGCCTATGGGATTAGTATCCCTGTATTGGTTAAAGCTATACAAACCATTAGTCGACACATTTTCTATGCACCAAGGTGGCAGCGGAAAGTTGGGGTTCGTTAAAGCCAACGGTTGGGAAACACTCACAAACTACAGCCCCAATGACTTTTATATCGGCCGTTGCATTTTTGATAGTGACGAAGCAACAAGCGTCTATCGCACTTTAAAAGATATCGCATCGACAATTAAAAACATGCCGGCTAAATACATCACATTACCCGGCACCAAAGACGAGATATTTCAGGTTGAACTGAACCGAAGTCAGGCGCCGAAACATAGTTTGATACTCGATTTTGAATTCTTAAAGTCACTCGGGACTTTTTATGTGCCGCGCTCCATTTGGGATGTGCTAACGAACTACAGCGTCTGGATAGAGCCAGCATTAGTTAATGAATGGGTTAGTTTGATGGTGTCAATGGCCATTAAAATTGATCCACTTTTGGCCAATAAAATTG
>NZ_JANFPJ010000045.1:0-10967 GCF_032227045.1 Pseudidiomarina fusca | reverse complement strand
GTATTGATTCGTAAGTTAAATAATAAATCTGTAAGCGCAGTATCTTAACTGTAAGTCTGATTGTTTGTTTGTAATTAAAAAATCTAAAATGTAATAATTTTTCTGGTAAACTAGCTGTCATATACGTATACATAAACGTTGACTAAAGATAAGACCTTTTTGGCAAGAAATAAAGGACTGCTATGAAACCAGTTGGATATGCTTACCTCAACCTGCATTACGATTTACGTCTACCGAAGCTCGGGGTGGAGGTTTATCAGGATCCAAATGCGGAAAAGGAACAGTTGATCCAATATGGTGGTAGCAAGCGCAAGGTCATTCCTGGCCACCTGAAGTACGATGATAACCCTTACTCGCAGATGCATGCGGCAATAAAAAACCAAGGCATCAGACTGCATTTCTTTGCAGCAATTTATAAAAAAATTAATGTGACTGAATTTACTGCGTTTATTTTAGATAAACCGACAAGTCAATATAACCGAGTGCTCTGGTTTCTTTACGAATGGCTAACTGGGCAAAAGCTTGATATCCCGGACTTAAAGTCGTCGAATTATATAAAGTTATTTGAGGACGAGTTCTACTACACCCTGAGAAATGGGCAAAAAGATAAAAGAACACGGGTTATTAATAACGCGCTAGGTACACCTGACTTTTGTCCGACGATCCGAAAAACAACTGAGATAAGTCAGCTTGGTGAGGCTGACGTTTATAAAACAGCATTTGCGAGAATGCAGCGCATCGGAGAGCAGCTATCAGTTGACGTGATTGGGCGATCAGTGAATTACCTTTATACAAAAGAAACAAAATCATCGACGGAGATAGAAAGAGAAAAGCCAAATCGACAGCGCATGCAAAGATTCCTGAATGCGATAAAAAATGTTGGCTTGTATGAGTTGAACAAGCATTCGCTCATCAAGGTTCAGAACCAAATTGTGGATGAGAAATTTAAAGCGGTCGATTACCGTGAATCGGAAATTTATGTCGGTACAACGATTCAAAGATTTGGGAATCGAGATGAAGATGTTCATTACGTTGGTGCTAAACAAGAGCACGTAGCAAGTATGATGAATGGTCTATTCAAGCTACATGAAAACTTGATGATCGATGGCTCAGTTCCCCCATTATTCCACGCAACGTTGATCTCATTCGGTGAAGTTTATATTCACCCATTTGACGATGGAAATGGTCGCATTCATCGCTATCTGATTCATGACGTCATGAAGCATCGAGAACCAGAGCATAAGTTTATTATTCCGATATCTGCTGCGATCTTAAAAAACCAACAAAAATACGATCAGGTTCTTGAAACCATTTCGGTACCAATAATGGCGATGTTGGATTACGAATTCGACAATTCCAATAGAATCGTAATCAATAATGATATTGATTACATGTATCGCTTTCCGGACTACACCGAGCATGTAAAGTTTGTATATGAGATGATGGATACAGCCATCTCCGATGATCTACTAAAAGAAGTATGCTTACTTACCGTGTTCGACTGTTTGAAAAAATTTATCAACGAAAATGCGGACTTGCCGAACAATAAAATCGATATGGTTTTGTCGATTATTATTCAAAACGGTGGTGAAGTTTCGAAGCGCAAACGTGAGCAATTAGCAGCTCTATTAGAAGGCCAGATTCTCAATGAACTAGAGGAGCTGGCGACCCGCCTAATCGAAGAAATTAAGGATAAATTTGAAATTGATGTTGTTGCGGTGATGAACGAAGAGATTTAAGTGCAAATGTAGTAGCCCCCACTTTAACCGGACACCTTGGTAGAAGCAAGTTGACGAAGCGTTTTGTGGTGCCGGGCCGAGGCCATGGCTGTCACCCGGTAATTCCGCTGCACGGCCGGTTGAACCAGGAAACGGCCTACCATGCCGCCGGCACCGGTAATGAGTACATCGGCCTCTGGCATGCGTGGGATTTTTTCAATTGCCTGCCAGGCGGTCATCAACGGGCAGGGTAGCGCGGCAGCTAGTGACAGCGGCAGTATATCCGGGACTCTCAGTAGCGCTTTTTGATTCACGGCTGTGTGGCGGTTATCCAGCGAAGCGCACCAGAGATATGTAGAGAACTCGGTGTACTTTTCACAGTGAAGGTTTCCCTCATCCCATGTCATGCCGTGTAGCGGCGTAGCGTGGTCGGGCTCGGCAACACCGAAGCGATGAGACAACTCGCTCATCGCCATCTGATCCCTGGTCTGGTCACCTTCGGTCATGAAAGCGAGCTGCAATATACCGCGGGGGGCCTGAAGCAACAGATGCGGGCGCGCATGCACTTCACCCACGGCTGCAGCACGATCGGCGTAAGCCGGCATGCCGTACACGGTGGCGGTCGGGCCGATCTTCATGAGCAGGCACCGCGCTACAGGGTCCGTCTAACAGGCTCGCCGTATAATAGAGGCTTGTGCTGACCCTGTCAGAACGCTCTCAGCTTCCTTGCTTTCAGACGAAGGTGTACGAGCAGACCTTGTTGCCCGCCGGATCACGCAGGTAGGCCGCATAGGCACCCGGCAGGTGACCACGTGCGCCAGGTTGGCCCTCGTCAGTGCCGCCTGCGGCAAGGCCGGCGGCGTGGAAGGCATCCACTTCAGCGGGAGTGGCGGCCGCAAAGCCGATCGTCACGCCGTTGCTGGAAGGCGCTTCACCATTGCCCGGGCGGGCGATGATGAAAGCCGGCTTTTCGCGACCGAAAAGTACCCATCCGTTGTTGAAAGGACCGAGGTTCTTGATGCCAAGAGCACCCAGAGCGGCGTCGTAGAACGCGACCGACTTCTGGAGGTCGGCAGCGCCGATAAAGATGTGCGAAAAGATGTCATCGCCAGAAATGACAGGAGTGGACATGATTAATTTCCTTGGTGGTTGGTGTTGAATGGGTAGTGGGCTGTCAGTAGTGGATCACCGTGCGAATCGACTTGCCTTCATGCATCAGGTCGAAGGCCTTGTTGATGTCGTCGAGGCCCATGGTGTGGGTGACGAACGGGGCGAGATCGATCTCGCCTTTCATTGCGTCCTCCACCATGCCGGGAAGTTGAGTGCGGCCCTTGACCCCGCCGAAAGCCGAGCCCTTCCAGGTGCGACCGGTGATCAACTGGAACGGGCGCGTCGAAATTTCCTTGCCTGCACCAGCCACGCCGATGACGATCGACTGGCCCCAGCCACGATGTGCTGCTTCCAGTGCCGAGCGCATCACGTTGACGTTGCCGATGCACTCGAAGGTGTGATCGACACCCCAACCGGTCATCTCGATGAGAACCTCGTGAATCGGCTTGTCGAAGTCCTTCGGGTTGAGGCATTCGGTCGCGCCGAAGGTACGAGCCAGCTCGAACTTCGCTGGATTGGTGTCGATGGCGATGATGCGACCTGCCTTGGCCTGGCGTGCCCCCTGAATCGCAGCGAGCCCGATGCCGCCGAGGCCGAAGATGGCCACAGAGTCACCCGGCTGAACCTTGGCCGTGTTGTGAACAGCGCCGATGCCGGTGGTCACACCGCAACCCAGCAGGCAGACATGCTCGGGATTGGCGTCGGGGCTGATCTTGGCCAGCGAGACTTCGGCCACCACCGTGTATTCGCTGAAGGTCGAGCAGCCCATGTAGTGGTAGATCGGCTGGCCGTTGTAGCTGAAGCGGGTGGTGCCATCGGGCATCACGCCCTTGCCCTGGGTGGCGCGCACCGCCACGCACAGGTTGGTCTTGCCGCTCTTGCAGAACAGGCACTCACCGCACTCGGCGGTGTACAGCGGGATCACGTGGTCACCCGGCTTGACCGAGGTCACGCCCTCGCCGACCTCGACCACTATGCCGGCGCCCTCATGGCCCAGCACCGCCGGGAACACGCCTTCGGGGTCCTCGCCCGACAGGGTGAAGGCGTCGGTATGGCAAACGCCGGTATTCGTGATCCTGACAAGCACCTCGCCCTTGCGCGGCGGCTCGACGTCGATCTCGACGATTTCCAGTGGCTTTCCAGGCCCGAAGGCAACTGCTGCACGTGATTTCATGATGTCGCTTCCTATATTAGCTAACTAAATTTTCCCTCACCGAGGGCACCCTGGTGCCTCTACCGCAGGTAGGAGCGGACGATGGAGATGGTCTCGTCCATGGACTTGTTCTGCGAATCGCTCCTGGGAAACCCTTCCCGTAGATAGCTCTCCAGAACCGTTGCCTTCAATCTGTTGACAGCTCTACGAACAGCCGCAAGCTGCTGAAGAATTGCAGGGCATTCAGCACCTGCATCGAGCGCTTGCTTCTTTTCTTCCGGGGCATGTGGCACTCACCGCTTTTCACCCCAGATAAGCGGGGCCTGACGCCGAAGAGACAGGCCCTCAACTCATTAGAATTCCTGCACGGTTGGGCGCAGAACGATCTCGTTAATATCCACGTCAGCAGGCTGCTCAATTGCGAAGGCGATAGCTCGAGCGACCGATTCGGCGGGAATTGCATGCTTGTAGAAATCCACCACGAAATCGCGGCTCTGTTGGTGGGTGCTGCCGAATTTCAGTTCGGAGTCCACGGCGCCCGGCTCGATAGTCGTGGTGCGGATGCTGCCACCGACTTCGTGACGCAGTCCTTCGGAGATAGCCCGCACAGCAAACTTGGTGCCGCTGTACACGGTGCCACCCGGGCTGAACACCTTCAGGCCTGCAACCGATGCGATGTTGATGAAGTGACCACTGTTTTGTTTCTGGAAGACTGGCAATGCAGCCGCGACTCCGTACAGCAGACCCTTGATGTTGATATCGATCATGCGATCCCACTCGTCAGTGCGAGTATCGCTGAGCGGTGCAATCGCCATCAGTCCGGCATTATTGATCAGTACATCAATGCGACCGTAGGTGTCCACGGCACCTTGAATGAGTGTTTTGACCTCTTCCTGAGAGGTGACATCGGTCTGATACGCGATTGCCTGACCACCTGCATTGGTCAGCTCAGCCACCAATGCGTCGAGTTTATCTTTGCGGCGTGCAGCCAGCACTACGCGAGCGCCAAGCGCAGCAAGGTGGCGTGCAGTAGCCTCACCCAGGCCGCTGCTGGCACCGGTGATAACGACAACTTTTCCAGAAATGTTATTGCTCATGCTAAGAACCTCATCGGTGGTTTTATACTTCGCCATGGTTGGTTAACCTGGCAGTGTGTATACTATAGACACATAATTTATCTCAATAAATGAAATTAATTGGATTATGCTATTCCTGAAAATGGAATAAATGGGAGGGGCAACATGCTTAATCGCATGGAGATGGTCAGGATTTTTTGCACAGCAGCAGAGGCTGGTAGCTTCCGCGAAGCGGCAACTCGATTAGGCATCTCCCCACAAGGGGTGACTCGAGCCATTCAAGCCCTGGAAACTGAGCTTGGCGAATCACTGTTCCACCGCAATACCCGCAAGGTGAGCATCACTGCTTTCGGTCAGGATTACGCCAAAGATGCCAGGTCAGCTCTGGATCATTTCGATACGCTATTCCGTTCGCACAGGACGAAGCTTGAGCTGTCAGGTAGGGTGGGGATTACGGCTCCACATGCTATTGGCAGGCGCTTCCTAATACCGTTTCTTCAGCCTCTGGCCGCTGCACATCCTGACCTGCAATTCGATCTCCGCTTGGAAGATCAGATGACTGATGCTGTTGAGGCGCATATCGATATTGGTATCAGGGTGGGGGGTATTCGCGACCGGCGCTACGTTGCACGTGCCTTAGCTCCCGTGCCGTTTTACGTTGTCGCGTCCCCGTCTCTCATAGGCCAAAAGACACCACCTGAATCTTTGGATGCCTTAGCTAAGCTGCCACTTTCAGTCCTGATCGACCGGAAAAATGGCCGCCCTTGGCCTTGGCTATTTGCCGACGGGCAAACGTTCACGCCCGGGCAGCCAGCGCTTATCTGTGATGATCCAGATACGGAATTGGAAGCCATCCTGGCAGGCATGTGTTTTGGCCAAATTCCTGCCTATCTGGCTGAGCCTCATCTGCGGTCAGGAAAGCTGGTTGCTGTTTTGGCTGATCTCGCTCCAGCGCCATGGGATCTGTTCATATACCGCCCGCAGCAGGGTCCTGTATCGAAGCGGGTGCGATTGGTGTACGACCACCTTAAGCAGGCTTTCTCAAACCCCAAGCTATTTCCCCAGGGTCTGGGGAAATAGCCAGAGACTCATAGACAACCCTGGCGCGAAGCACGGCGCGTTCCCAGCTGATCCAGAAGTGAGCTGCAAGGGCGTTGAAATATGCATACGTGCCGGAAAATGATAGCGGCATATTGACATATTTAGATATTGCAAATAATATTAGCTCATAACCCGTGCGAGAAACCTCAGGAGGTACCCCCATGAAAGATTCCAGCGATACCTACCATGAGACCTCAGCCCATGCCCCTTTGGTGGCGATAAGAAATCTGGCCCCGGCACGGGTACACTGGCCGACCCTTCGACCCCACGAGCCCTGTCCACCGAGGAGGTTAAACATGTACCAACCGAGCACGATCCCCTACCAAGAGCATAGGGGATTCAAACGAACCTTCAGACAGGGTCATCTAAGCCTTGGGCTGTTCTTTCCCCTGGAGGCTTTCGAGGGTGACACACCGCGCATGCTGGATCAGGTCGCGCTGGCCAAACGTGCAGAGGCACTAGGTTTTTCGGCGCTCTGGTTTCGCGACGTCCCGCTCAGGGACCCAAGCTTCGGTGATGTCGGCCAGGTTTTCGATCCTTGGGTGTATCTGGGCTACATCGCAGCCCATACAACAAAAATCGCACTAGGCACCGCCTCCATCGCCCTTACCTTGCGTAATCCCTTGCACACGGCAAAGGCCGCAGCGAGCATTGATCAGTTGAGCGGAGGTCGTTTGCTCCTGGGAGTAGCCTCTGGCGATCGTCCTGTGGAGTTTCCCGCATTCAGCGTTGATCCGGAAATGCGTGGCGAGACCTTTCAAGAAAACCTCAATGTGATACGCCAAGCCCATCGAACACACTTCAAGCCCATTCGCTGGAGTCACGGCGAGTTACTGGGGGCAGATCTCGTTCCCAAACCTACGACTCGGGAAATACCGCTATTCGTAACCGGACATAGCCGCCAGTCGCTCGATTGGATCGCGCGTGAAAGTCATGGATGGATCAACTATCCACGTCCGCCAAAAATACAGCGACTGATCGTGGAAGATTGGCGACAGGAAACGGCTAAACAATGTGGCGCTATCTACAAGCCGTTCTTGCAATCGCTGTATATCGACCTGGACGAAAACCCATCCACGCCGCCCTCGCCTATCCATCTAGGATTCCGACTGGGACGTAACCACCTTCTGGCCTTGCTGGATACACTTCAGGAAATCGGTGTAGATCACGTCATCCTGAACCTCAAGTATGGTAAACGCCCCGCAGCAGAGGTTATCGAGGAGCTTGGCAAGCATATCGTCCCTAAATTCGGCGGCGCGCAGGTGCCCGATAGTCCTACCTGACAGGACAATAGGATTCCAGTCCAAGCCTGCCCATCACTGCGAAGAGCAGGCGCGGAGATCATGGCGAAGCCTTGCAATTTGACACGTGAATCAGGAAGATATCCAGATATCGGAAGAATAGGTATAAAAATTCATGACTATTGACGTCAACGAAGCCCTGAAAGCATTGGCGAACCCGATGCGCCTTACCATCCTCAATTGGCTCAAGGAGCCCAGGACAGCCTTTCCCGGGCAGGAGGTCGACCCAGAAACGGTAGGCGTGTGCGTTAGTATCATCCAGGAGCGCACGGGCCTCTCTCAGTCAACGACATCGCTTTATCTCGCCGCTCTACAGCGCGCGCAATTGGTGACATCACAGCGGATCGGCCCCTGGACCTACTACAAACGCCACGATGAGAATATCGACGCCTTCTTAAAGGCGCTGCAAGAAAGAATCTAGGTATGCAGCCCCAGGAAGTCATGGTGCATTCTTCAGCCCTCATCAGGAGGATGCGCCATGGCTACAGGTCTTCATGCTTTGACAGCCGCCGAGTAATACGCCATCGTAGGCCATTATTTAGCGCCAACCAATGACTAAATTTTTGTCACCTTCGAGTGCCCGGATACCTTCCGGATGTACGTCGAGGCCCATTGATAAACGAGGTATCTATATGGCACGCATTGTCAGAATTCATGAATACGGTGACGCCAGCGTTCTGAAGCTGGAAGATCTGGAAGTATCGGCACCAGCAGCAAACGAGGTGCAGATTAGTGTTAAAGCCATTGGCTTGAACCGAGCCGAAGTGATGTTCCGCAATCACGCATACCTACAAGAAGCGGAGTTCCCCAGCCGCTTAGGCTACGAGGCCGCAGGCATCGTAACGGCAGTTGGGAGCGACGTAACCGAGATCACGATTGGTGACTCGGTCGCTCTGATCCCACCTCTGGATATTGCTCGCTGGGGCACCTACGGCGAGTTGGCCAATGTACCGGCCCACCTGGTGGTAAAGAGCCCTGAGAACTTGTCCTTTGAAGAGGCTGCGGCGTCTTGGATGCAGTACGTCACCGCCTGGGGGGCATTGATTGAACAGGCGAAGCTACGGCAGGGCGATTTTGTCATCGTTACCGCCGCGTCAAGCAGTGTTGGCTTGGCCGCCTTCCAAATAGCTCGAATGGTCGGCGCCACATCGATTGCGATCACTCGAACTCACGCGAAGAAGCAAGCCCTGCTTGATGCAGGCGCTGCGCATGTCATCGTCAGCGATGAAGAGGATATCGTCGAGCGTGTTATGACGATAACTGCCGGTCAAGGCGCTCGCATTGTATTTGATCCTGTAGGCGGGCCGTCCTTCGAACCTCTCACGCAGAGCATGGCGCGGGGCGGAATTTTGCTGGTGTACGGCGCACTCAGCTCTGAACCGACACCATTTCCACTGTTTACCGTGCTGGGCAAAAGCCTGACTTTGAAGGGTTATCTCTACGCAGAGATTGTGGCCGACCCTGAAGCCCTGGAGAGAGCGAAGGCTTTTATTCTGCAAGGGTTGAAGTCCGGCGCGTTGCGCCCGATCATCGCAAAGACATTCGCACTTAGCGACATCCAGGATGCCCATCGTTTCCTTGAAGCCAATCAGCAGATCGGCAAGATCGTGGTAACTGTCTGACCAGCAATTATGGGGCTGAGAGCGTAATCCTTCGGCCCCGACTCAAGCCAGCCCTGATGACCGCTATTGGCCGACTCTGTTGAAAAAGTAGCTGCTCCCCCATGCTGTCGGCAGAATTGCTCTGTCAGCTAGCGCGGGGACGGTCATCCGCCGCGTCGCAACTCCCTGACACCCCGGCCCAGCTTGCGGCGCAACAGGGCCCGCAGGGTCGCCCCATCCGAATACCCGACCTGTGTGGCGATCTGGTCGACGCTGGCGTTTCCGGTGCGCAAGAGATGGACGGCATGCTCCACTCGCAGGTCCTGGAAATACGACAGTGGTGTCTTGCCCAAAACGCTTTGCAGCCGCCGCGCCAAGGTGCGCTCGCTTGTGCCCGCGGCGCTGGCCGCCTCCGCCAGCGAGAACCCCTGCGCGAGCCGATGTCTGGCCCAGCTCTCGAAGCGCTCCACCATTGGGTCGGCATGCGCAAGGTGGTCGGGAATCACGAACTCGGCTTGCGAATTGCGTGCCTCGACCAGCAGATAGCGTGCCACCAGGGCCGCCAGCGCCGGACTGCGCCCCCGGATGATGTGCAAGGCCAAGTCAACGTGGGCCAAAGCGGCACCCGCAGTAGTGAAGCGTGTCGAGTTCACGATCATGCGTGACTCGTCCAACGTGACGTTCGGATAGCGCTGCCGAAACATCGGCCCCAGCCACCATGACGTCGTCGCACGATGCCCATCAAGCAGGCCACTCTCTGCAAGTAAGAAACTACCGGAGCAGGCGGCACCAAGGTGCGCGCCAGCGGTGGACCACAGCTGTAGCGCGGCGACCGCATCGGGCACGTCGGGGCGTGTGAGCCGAGCCGAGAGCGTGTCAGGCATCTTGTCACCAAACGCGGGCACGAGCACGACGTCTGGTTCCGGCACACCACGCGCAGTGACCACGGGGACCGTCAAGCCCTGCGCCGTTAGGATGCGACGCCGCACGCCCACCAGCGTGAGCTCTATGTGCGCGGGAGCCTGTGGCAGCGAGCTCGACATCGCATTGGCCAAGCTCACTGTGTCAGTGAGCGCCGCAAGCCCCAGATCAAACACGCCATCACAAACAAGGATATGAAGTTTCATGGCAATAATGATATCAAAGTTGTCATTTTTGTCTATATGAATGGTTGTTATGAAGACTTAGACTGCAGGCTCGTCGGTACTTTCACCTAAACCATTTACCCAAAGGATTACAATATGACCAAGCTCGCCCTGTTTGTTCGCCTCGAAGCCAAACCCGGCCAGGAGGCTGCGCTTGCCGACTTCCTAGCCAGCGCACTGCCGCTCGCCAACGCCGAATCCGGCACCACTGCCTGGTTTGCATTGAAGTTTGGCCCTTCGACGTTCGGTGTGTTCGATGCCTTTGCCGATGAGGCAGGTCGCCAGGCACATCTGAACGGCCAGATCGCCGCGGCCTTGATGGCCAACGCCGCGACCTTGCTCAGTTCTCCGCCCAATATCGAGAAGGTCGAACTGCTTGCAGCCAAACTGCCTGCATGACAACCCGGCCTTGACTCAATCAGGTCACGCTGCGTAGGGCCACACCGCCCTACGCAGCCCCCCTCGATTGCCGGGGGGATGTTCGGCGACAATTAGGATGACCAGTTGACGACAATTCTCTTGGCCGGTTGGGTGTCTCAATAGGTACCTTGTTTTCTGTTCGGAGTTCAAGGTGCCAAGAATATTAGACGCGCATACATGTAAAAGCGAAGCTCACCTGAGATTACGGTAAGGCGCATTCCTTAAGTACTCTTAGCTATCTAAGCCCAGAGAGGAGGACAAGCGCAAGGACGACGCGGAATTGAAGTCGGAGCTGTTGAACGTGCTTCGTCGCTATCTCTGCCCGGAGTTCATCAACCGCAT
>NZ_JANFPJ010000044.1:0-340 GCF_032227045.1 Pseudidiomarina fusca | reverse complement strand
AGAGAGGAGGACAAGCGCAAGGACGACGCGGAATTGAAGTCGGAGCTGTTGAACGTGCTTCGTCGCTATCTCTGCCCGGAGTTCATCAACCGCATTGACAATATTGTGAGTACTTATGGACGAATTTCTGATTGGTTCCTTTAAAAGTATTTGGCCATACTTTCTGTTGGCGTTTGCAGTGGCCGAATTACTTCTTTTCTTAATGAAAAGGAAAGGGCTATTTTCAGAAATTATTGTGGCCTTTGTTGCCTGTATTGCGCTGACCGTTCTGGCGCAATATCAAAGTCACAGTTCTTGGGCGGCCGAAAATAGACCTGTATTGCTCGCCTTGGCTAATTTC
>NZ_JANFPJ010000043.1:0-14336 GCF_032227045.1 Pseudidiomarina fusca | reverse complement strand
CGACATGAAAGGCCGTTGGATGAAGTAAAAATATTTGGGTCATATCCTGCATCTTTTCGCTATTATTCAACTTCCCACTTATAATTGCGTCGATTTTTCGGGGTGACTACACCCACGCTCGTGGGGGTGTTTCCGAAGCGAGCCGCTCTGAAGAAGCAAGTCACGAGTCTTCCCCACGCTCGTGGGGGGGGCGTATCTCTGATTATTCAGATGTGGAGCACCAGTCTTCTTTAGTGGAATGACAATTTATCTAAATCATCGATAGGCTTTTGGGTTTGAAATTTCATAAAGTTTCGCACCATTAGTACTGACATAATTGAAAATATAAACTAACCTGTAGTTTGAAATGATTAACAGGTTGGTACCATGAGTGCGGATATATCATCAAAATTAAACCGACTACTGAGCTCCCAACCATTGGGCGTCGTGCTCTGTTCATCTTGGCTTGTTGAAAATGGCTACAGCCTCGACTTGCAGCAACGCTATAAAAAAAGTCAGTGGTTTGAGAGTATCGGTGCCGGTGCTTTAATACGCTATGGCGACCACGTGGATTATCTCGGTGGGGTGTACGCCATGCAAACTCAGCTCGGCTTATCGTTACACCCTGGTGGGAAGACAGCCTTAGGGTTGCAAGGGAAGGCGCATTATTTAGAGCTTGCCCCAAAGCACGTGCAGCTATTTGGCGCTCATGGCGAGCATGTGCCTTTGTGGTTTAAAAAACAAGATTGGAGCGTTAACGTCAAGTACATGTTATCCAACTTTCTGCCGGCCGAAATCGGTTTAACCGAAATACCACATAAACAGTTCACGGTTAAAGTATCAGAGCCAGCGCGAGCCATCATGGAGTGTCTGTATCTTGCACCCAAATCACAATCGTTACTGGAAGCTTACGAGCTTATGGAGGGCCTCAATAACTTGCGGCCCGCCTCCGTGCAAAAGTTGTTAGAAGCCTGTAACTCAATAAAAGTGAAACGCTTATTTCTTTATCTGGCCGAGAAAGCAAATCACGACTGGATGCAATATCTTGATTTAAGCAGTGTAAACCTAGGCTCGGGTAAGCGTGCGATAGTAGCGAGCGGTGTTTACATCCCGAAATACCAAATCACTGTACCAAAGAAACTGGAGTCAATGGAATGAATGAAGCTTACAGAAAACAGGTGAAATTGCTACTCGATGTGTTGCCGGAAATCGCGAAAGAGGTTTACCGATGAAATCAAACGGGGCTTGTTATTCGCGCTGATTAGTAGCAATCGACCAACACATGAAATGCTTGCCCCCAACTTACGTGACTAAAGGGCAGCTTTTAAAAACCAGTTTGAAGGCATGAGCAATGTTGTATTTAGTTATGCTGATTTTGAAGCAACAGGGTTCAAGTTGATAGATACGATACGTCGGAGTTTGAGCGAGGCGGACAAGCAATTTCGGCTTAGTTTTAATCAATTAGAGCCGAACTGGTCTGTTTATGATTATCATCAATTTCCATCGGTAAAGTGGAAGTTGATGAATTTAGCAAAATTTAAAAAAGAGAGCCCAAAGTTTTATCAGCTGCAGCTGGAAAAGCTATCGGCTTTGTTGGCGAGTTGAGAATTCTATTTATGACGGCTCCGATTTTTCGGGGCGACTACAGAGGACTAATTAATGAAGTAAACATCATAAGGTTAAATTTATGATGTCTACTTCATTTTTTTAGGTTTATGTACTACACTTCATCTGCGCCTATTTATGAACCCGACTACATCGATGAGGTTTACTCATGATCATTCAGCGCCCAGCCGACTTGGCGGTAATTATTAAATCGCAGAGAAAAGCGCAAGGCTACACACAAAAGGAACTCGCAAGGTTAACCGATCTTTCGCAACGAAGCGTGTCTTCGATTGAACGTACCGGAGAAATGCACACATCAACTTTGCTGCGAATTTTTGCAGCGCTCAGAATTCAGCTAAACGCAGACGCTGTGGAACAAAGCACCTCAAATAACAACGAGGTTATTTGGTAATGGGCCGACGCAAACATGAGAATACACTCTATTGCCACATGAATGATCAGCTCGTTGGCACGTTGACATCGCGGCTGAATAACTTGAGTTTTCGATATTCAGATAGTTGGCTACAATCCAAGTTTGCACGGGCAATCTCCATATCCATACCATTAACTGAGCAGGAATATTCCGGCGAAGCTCTAAACGCTTACTTTGATAATTTGTTGCCCGACAGTCCGGATGTTCGTAAAACGATTGTGGATAGGCTTGGGGCTAAAAGTACAAAACCTTTTGATTTGCTCCAAACGGTTGGCAAAGACTGTATTGGCGCATTAACCTTCGCTGCCAGTCCGGAGCCCGAGCCGGTTCCTGACGTTGAAATAATCCCGTTGAATGAAGAACAAATCGGCCAACTCATAGCAGATTCTCGAACCGGCAAAACCCTCGGTATGCTGCATGAGAATGCATTTCGTTTTTCACTTGCCGGCGCTCAAGAGAAAACGGCGCTGACTTTTTGGCAAGGACAGTGGGGTATCCCTGTAGGCCAAACACCAACAACGCACATATTGAAACCGCGAATCATAACTCGCCCAGGTGAACCTGATTTATCGAGTAGCGTTGAAAACGAATGGTTTTGTATGCGTGTTGTTCAGGCACTTGGATTGCCGGTAGCCCATACAAAAATTGACAGCTTCAATGGTGAAGATGTTTTGATTATTGAACGCTTTGATAGAAAGGTCATCGGGAACAAGATTTATCGCCTACCACAAGAAGATTTCTGCCAAGCGCTTGCTGTGGCAGGCGGTTCAAAATATGAGGAGCATGGTGGCCCAAGCGCTAAAGAGATCATGAATATTTTATCTACATCTACGGCTTCGGTTCGTGATCAGGATACATTTATGTCAGCGCAACTACTGTATTGGCTTTTCGCTGCTATAGACGGGCATGCAAAGAACTTTAGTCTGGCACTGACCCCCAAAGGATATCGGCTGACCCCCTTGTATGACGTATTATCAGCGTATGGATTCGCGCAAGTAGGCAATTTACATCCAAAAAAAATAAAAATGGCGATGGCCGTGAATGGTAAGAATCGGCATTATCATTGGCATACGATTTTTCCTCGGCACTGGAGAACTCACGCAAAGAGTGTTGGCTATGATCCAGACCGCATGGATTCGACAATTGAGAACATCACAGCCAAGTTAGAAGCGTGTCTCGATATTGCATCAGAGGAAGCTGCCTCGATAAGTATCCGCGCAGAGCAAAGCGCGGAAGCTATTCGCAAAGGTACATTGAAGGCGCTTGAGCGTTTTAAGGTATGAGCTTTCTAGTAAATCAGTCGCGATTCAGTATTTTGAGCTTGAGGTCACAAATTTAGACCAACTGAGATAACTTCAAGTGGTTTGGTCCCATAGAATATTTAGTTGGTAAGTACTATTCTTCTACGAACCATTAAAAATGGCGCACCCGACAGGAGTCGAACCTGTGACCTCTGCCTCCGGAGTAAATAGCGACTGGCTGACATTAAATGGTGAGAGGAGGTGCTAACCGTGCAGGCCCCGTCCTGTAGGGGTCTCAGGAGCATTTTAACGAGGCCATTTAGCCAGAAGTTTTAGCGTTTTATCTCCAAACCCTGCAAAACTTGGCACAAGAGGGTATGGAAAAAAGGATAGTTAGCCAGACAAATGCGGCCGTTCGCGCAGGAGTTTGTGTCTTATATTTATGTGGTAAGCATGGCAGCCAAATCAAATTGACGTATAATTCTGGCAACAGAATAAGCGCGCTAAACAAAGCATAATTGTCCGCCAAGTAAAAAGGATTTACATATCTCTCGCTTTTTCTCTTTTATTGAATCCAACCTTGTCTGGTTTGTCATCAGTGTCGCAGCGCTAGGATTACTTCTGCCCGAAACGGGACGCTTCTTTGAAGGCTCTATCGGACTACTACTGGCTTTGTTAATGCTGGTCATCAGTTTAACCTTTGATGCGCACGATGTACGAATGGTGCTACGTAAACCATCACGGCAATTGTGGGCGTTGGGTCTCGTTTATGGACCCATGTCGATTGCAGGATGGCTGACCGGAAGACTTTTCTTCGGCAGCGGCTCGTTATCGGCAGGCCAAGCCCTACTCGGCACGCTGCCAACAGATGTCTCTTCGCCATTATTAGTGCTGATGGCTCGAGGCAATGTTGCTTTAGCGGCCGTCTTTAACGCAGTCAATACTGCGCTGTCGCCATTCATCGTTCCCTTCTTATTTTTATGGTTAACAGGCATTCAGCTAACCGTTCCCTTAGCCACGATTATTCTTGAGTTGATGTTGGTCGTTCTTGTTCCAACGGTCGTCGGTGTTAGTTTACGCACGCGTTTTTCGAGCTTCTTTGCACGACATGACTCAACTTATGCAGGTGTCGGCTCGGTGATCTATCTTTTGATACTGCTCGCTGTTGTAGGGCCGAATGCTGAAACTATCATTGGTTACGGCTGGTATGCGTTTGTGATCGGCGGAGCAGCATTATGCCTTAATCTAATGGGCTATTTGGTTGGTATGACGTCCCGGTTGTTTACCAATGACCGACAAGAAATGATCACTTATCTTTTTACAGTCAGTAAAAAGGAGTTTAGCATTGCCGCTGCTTTTGTTGCTGCATCTCGGCTTCCCCCTGAAATTGCAATTCCCGCTGCATTTTTTGCCGTCATTCAAATGATTACTTCACCTATTGTCGCTAAACTTCTCGCTCGCGACATGACCAAAATAAACGATTGAAAACGATAGGTGTATCTTCGCCATTAGTAATGATGGCTCGGGGGTATTTGAATGGAAGTTGGATCTTTCGACCCAACTTCCAAAACAGCAAGATTACGAATGAGACGATCTTATTCTGAGTCTGCTTATCAGCAGGTAAAGCGCCGGCAGAACAACCAGCGTCAACAATGTCGACGAAACAATTCCGCCAATGACAACCGTTGCTAAAGGCCGTTGAACCTCAGCGCCCGTGCCTGTGTTAAACGCCATTGGGATGAACCCAAAGCTCGCCACTAGTGCCGTCATAAGCACAGGCCTCAATCGTTGACGAGCACCCTCGTACACAGCATCAATGATAGCTTTGCCCTCATCTCGTAACTGTTGAATGAACGATAACATCACCACACCGTTTAACACGGCAACTCCAGACAACGCAATAAATCCAACAGCCGCAGAGATTGACAGAGGCATACCGCGTAATGAGAGAGCCAAAATACCGCCTGTGAGCGCGAGCGGCACACCGGTGAATATAATTAAGGCATTTGTCAGTGAGTTGAATGCGCTGTACAACAGTCCAAAGATAAGTAATAACGTCAACGGTACCACGATTGCTAAACGCTGAGACGCTGATTGAAGTTGCTCAAACGTGCCGCCATAATCGATCCAATATCCAGTTGGTAGTGATATATCGCTTTGTAACTGTTGCCGAATGTCCTCAACAAATGACCCCAAATCACGATCGACAACATTGGCGCTTACAATGACATTGCGTTTACCACTTTCCCGGTTGATCTGATTGGGCCCAACCGTCAGTTCAACGTCTGCGATTTCCCCCAATGGGACGTACTGAAGCTCCGGGTTGCTCGCTTGGGGCACGGTAACAGGCAGCTGCCTTAACGCTTCGATATCTGTGCGCCAAGATTCATCCAGACGAACCATCAACCGAAACCGTTTATCTCCTTCATAAATTGTTCCGGCAACTAAACCGCCGACAGCGCTTTGAACTGCACGTTGAACGTCCTGAACGGATAATCCAAGTAGCGCGAGATGATCACGTTGCGGTGTCACTGACAATGTTGGTAAGCCGGTCATTTGTTCTGCTCGAACATCTGCCGCACCGTCAACGCCAGCAATGATCTCTACAGCCTCATCACCGAGCGCTTTCAACTGGTCGAGGTCGTCACCGTAGATACGCACAGCGACATCTGCACGAACACCCGCGATCAGCTCATTAAACCGCATCTCGATGGGTTGCGTGAACTCATATTTGTTACCGGGTATTTGCTCGACAGCTTCCCTCAACTCAGCAACAAACTCATCTTTTGTTTTTTCTGCATCCGCCCATTCACTCTTTGGCTTCAGAATAACAAACGTATCTGCAACACTCGGGGGCATGGGATCAGTCGCAACATCGGGGGTTCCGATTTTTGAAAATACCCGTTTTACTTCGTCGAATTCAGCAATCACTTCCTCAAGTTGCAATTGCATATCGACCGATTGTTGGAGGCCCGTACCGGGAATACGCAATGCGTGCAGCGCTAAGTCGCCTTCATCCAATTGTGGCAGGAATTCTGTTCCCATTTTCGAGGCTTGATAGATTGATCCCATAAACAGACTCAAACCGACCAAGACAATCACAATGGGTCGTTTCAGAGACGTATTCAAAAGCGGCTCATAAAGTCGTCTAGCCCCGCGCATAAGACGATTTTCACCATGTGAAACTTTGCCTTTCACGAAAATCGCAAGCGCGGCTGGTACAAACGTCATAGAAAAAATAAGCGCACCCAGCAATGCAAACACAACGGTGAATGCCATAGGATGAAACATTTTTCCCTCAACGCCACTAAGTGCAAATATTGGTAAGTAAACCAACATAATGATCAACACACCAAATACCGCAGGATTAAACACTTCACGTGTGCTCTCAAACACTTCCTGTAAGCGCTCTTTGGTCGTCAATAAACGCCCTAGCCTTTGTTGTGCTGATCCGAGCCGACGTAAGGCATTTTCGACAACGATGACGGCGCCATCGACGATAATGCCGAAATCTATTGCACCTAGACTCATTAAGTTACCGGACACACGATTAGCCGCCATACCCGTGATAGCGAATAACATGCTCAATGGAATAACCAGTGCCGTAATGAGTGCAGCTTTGACATTTCCAAGCAAAAGAAACAGCACCACAATAACAAGAACTGCTCCTTCGAACAGGTTCTTTTCGACGGTCGCAATGGTTTTCTCAACCAGAGTTGTACGATTATAAACGGACTCGACCGTTACACCATCGGGTAAGCTGAGCTGCACCTCCTCCAGACGCTTAGCAACCGCTTCAGACACAATACGACTGTTCTCGCCAATCAACATCATTGCGGTCCCAAGCACCACCTCCTCACCGTCAGCCGTAGCAGCTCCTGTTCGTAGCTCTTCACCAAACGACACATCCGCAACATCTTTCACCCTCACTGGTGCGTCATCACGTTTGGTAACAACCACATTACGAATATCCACTAAGGATTGTAGTTGACCGGGAGAGCGAACTAGCCATTGTTCGCCGTTACGCTCAATATAGCCCGCACCAGCGTTGGTATTGTTGAGCTGCAATGCTCGAAAAACATCGTCTACCGAGATTTTATAAGCGAGCAACTTTCCGGGGTGCGGAGAGACTTGGTACTCGCGCTCATAGCCACCAACAGTATTGATTTCGGTCACACCCGGAACTTTGACCAATTGAGGACGGATTACCCAGTCTTGCAAGGTACGAAGCGATTCTGCTGTGTAGGGTTGACCATTCTCATCTCGCGCATCAGCATCGGCGCTGACGATGTATGTAAAGATCTCACCTAAACCGCTCGCTATTGGTCCAAGCGCTGGCTCAACATCGACAGGCAGTTCACCTCTGACCATCTGCAAACGTTCGCTGATTTGTTGGCGAGCCCAATAAATATCAGTTCCCTCCTCAAACACCACGGTTACTTGCGATAAACCGTACCGAGAAATTGATCGTGTGTAGTCAAGGTCTGGTATACCCGCCATCGCATTCTCAACCAGATAAGTAATGCGCTGCTCTGTTTCTAGCGGGGAATAGCCGGAGGCTTCTGTGTTGATTTGCACCTGCACATTGGTAATGTCCGGTACCGCATCAATGGGCAGTTTGAGCGCACTAAATACGCCAACACCTACTATCAATATTGTTGCCGCCATGATCAACCATCGACGTTGAACGGCGAACCGAATCAGTAAATCAATCATAAATTCGCCCCTTAATGGTCATGGCTCGCGCCGTCTTTGAGAACATCAGCTTTGAGTATGTAGCTGTTGCCGATTACATAAGGAGTATTTGGAGCTAGACCGCCGATCACTTCGGTATATTCTCCATCACTCTCGCCAAGTTCTATCATGCGAACTTCAAAAGTGTTTCCGTACTTAGCAAACACCACAGGCATGTCGCGAAAAGACTGAATGGCATCCACTTGAACCGCTAAAGTTACATCTCGCTGACGGGTATTTACATCCGCTTTTACATGCATACCAGGCCGCCAATGACCCGCCGGATTATCAATAAGCACTCGCGCCCGAGCGATATGCCCTCCAGTCATCACCGGCGCAATGTAGATCACTTCTCCACGAACGCGCTCGTGTTGATGCAAGTCGTAAACCTCCGCTGTTTGTCCGACTTGAAGTTTCTCGATGTTTTCAGGGAACGCTGAGAGCTCAACCCAAACCGAGGATAAGTCACCAATCTCGAAAAGTGTTTGCTCGTTAACCACTTCACCGACAGATACAAACTTTTCGGTAATCTCTCCCTTAATAGGGCTAACAACATCGTAACTGACACCACTTGCAGCGTTGATAATTTTCGCAAGCGTCTGGCCAGCTGAAACTTGGTCGCCAATGGAAACCTCAACATCAGTTACCTTCCCTTTATAAGTCGGAGTAATTGAGATGATTTTTTCTGTTACTGGAGCAATAACCCCAAACAAGCGCTCTTTGAGCTCAAGTGTCTGCGGGCTCGCACGCTCAACCAAAATATCTGCCTTTCGAATGATGCGGTCAGACAAGGTTGTTCTTCCCTCAAAGCTTTCATAATGCCATGTAGCACGATGGTCTTTCGTACTAACAGCAACCGAGACCTCGTAAGAATGTGGCTCAGTGACCACCTCATTACTGACCAGATAATTATTCTCTGGCGTGAAGCTCAAGTTGTCATTGACGTCGCCAAGCCGATGCAAAGTCACCGAGAGCTCCACATCCTTTGGTGCTGCGATTTCTCCGTTTAGGTAGGTGTAGACTCTCATTTCCGGGGGAATTCCTGTTTCGTAAATCGTTATCTCGACTGATAAATCACCGTCGCTTAATAGGATTCCACCATTTGGCCCCTTGGTCTCTGTCTCCGTATGGCCATGCTCAGTTGAAGCATTACTCAATGCTGATAGGCTTAGCGCTACGCATAGAACGATCAATGTAAAAATTGCTTTTATAAAATTCATAATTTAGATTCCAAAAATGATTGACCCGTCATTCGCTCAAGCTCAAGAATGTCTTGATGGATAGCGCTTCGGCGCTCAAGGGTTTGATACTCAAGCTGTGCTAGTTCATCTTGCGCATCAAGAACAACTAAAAGACTATGTATACCTCGGCGATAGCCATCGGTGGTTTCATCGACTAGTTGCTCAGCGAGGGGCAATAAATCTGCTTGAATGCTCTTTAAGTAGCGATAATTTGTTTGTATGCGTCCCAATAGCGACTTGACGTGAACGCGTAATTGTTCCCGTACTAACCGCTGTTGTTCAAAAATTAACGCTCGCTCAGTTTGAGCAGCCTCAAGAGTTCCCTGATTTGGGTTCGAAAGTTGAAGAGGCATCGACGCCTGGATAACAAGACCAGCGTCATTTAGCTGATTGTTGTAACGAATACCCACTCCAACATTGAGGTCGGCAGAAGCATCTGCCTTCACAGCATCAACTTTTGCCGCAAGTAATCTTTCTGAATCCAGTAAACGAAGAAACTCTGGCGCTTGATTGACCGCTTGTTCAACTTCAGCTTGTGACGGAATATCAAAAGATTGATCAAAGTTACCGACTACACCTGTAAAGTTCGGCTGAGCGGCCCACATTGCACTTAAGTTCGCTCGTGCTTGGTCAAGCTTTCCAACAATCTCTTCGGATTGGACACTTACTTGGCGTTGTTGCAATGAAACTTTAGTTGCTTCCGATGGTGGCACAGCTCCGGACCGGACCCGCTCCTTGACTATTTGCATTGCACTATCGAGCCGTTGCTGCTGATGGCTATTCCACTCGGCCAACTGCTGCAACCGAACAACTTCGTAAAAACGATAAGCCGTCTCCGCTAGGATTTCGATCTTTTCGTAATTAAACTCAGCGGCCCGCTGACGTTGTCGCGCGTTCGCATACTCAACTCGTTGCTCGCGTTTTCCACCAAGCTCAATAAGCTGACTGAACGACAATGTTGCTTGAGCGCTGTCGAATCCTTGGCTTTCACCATTACCAGCAAAATCCTCCAGTTCGAACCCGATAACTGGATTTGGACGCAGCGATGCCTGCAGTTTTTCAGCTTCAGCCATACGTTGCTGATACGGGTACTTCTTTAAGATTGGGTTATCTCGCAAGACGTTCTCAAATGCCTCTCGCAATGATAACTCATTTGCGATTGCTGAATATGAGGTTGCAAGTAACCCCACAAGTACAGCAATCACGAAATAAAGTAATTTCATGATTATCTCCACAGTAAAATGGCGTGCTAATGCACAAATTTTAGACGTGAAGTTTAGGCATTTGGTGGTGGGGTTGGTGGTTGATGGTCGTTACTATCGAAAGGAAGTAATCGATGTGGGATTGCAAGATTCGGACATGGTGTTGCCGCAGCACAGATTGAATAACCAGTGATACAGCTTATGTGTGCGTGAAATTGATGTTCGTGGTTTGGATCGAGGTTGTCGGGTGACTTCGTCTCGTGATCATTGTGCGTATGATGTTGATAGGCATAATCGAAAGTGTGATTACTATCCTCCACATGCCCAGCGGCAACCGCACAGGTAAAAAAACTGTGAAGTAAAATGACTACGATCAACGACCAAATAATTTTTGGCAAACGAACAACCTGCAGATGAAAAAACCATTTCAAAATAAGAAAGAGGCTACCACATGTATCTCATGGGCTCAATCACCGGCTTTTTCTCTTTTATCGAATTCAACCGTCTTAGAAAGGTGTGTTGGACTTATTACACTTAAATACTGGTCTCAACAAAAGTAAAAAGTGGCTGGAAATCGCCTGCATCAGCGGCGCTGAAGGGCGACAATATTATAAGCAGGAATAAATTTGGCACAGATTTGGCACACCCGACAGGAGTCGAACCTGTGACCTCTGCCTCCGGAGGGCAGTCACGGGTTCGGTGGTAAATCGTTAAAGCTAGGCGTGGTATGGGCTTAAACGGTGTTGCTGCCTTCCCTTTCTAAAAAATACTCGTCCTTTTGAGACCATTTAACAACAAAATTGGTCACAGAGCACCATCCCCAAAACCGACGATTTTTGACCTCTGCCTTGCGACAAAAAATCTCAATCATCGACCTAAAACCTGAGTTTTGAGGTGGAAAAAATTCCATGTTTATCAGCATGCACACTGACGTTCATGCAACACCGAGAATAATCGAATACCAAAATGTTGGTATGTTGTTTCAATTGTGATACGGTCGAGTTACTTTATGTTAACTTGCATGGACGTTGCCTCATGAAACTAGCGATTCGAAGCCTAATAGCTTTCAGTATTTTCATCACTCCTTTCACATTACATGCGCAGGCTTCTCAGGAAATCTGTTGGACCACATATACAGAGGTATCGAGGCCGAACGGAACACTCCCAAATGGCACGCCAAGGTACGAAACTGTTCTTGTTGCAGGACAAGCATGTTATGACATGGCAAATCTAGATGGCGGATGGCCGGGTATAGGCGGCGACTAGGATTATCAGCTCGGTGGTGGTGGCGGTGGTTCGGGGGGAGGCGCTGGTGATACGCCATCTTCAGAAAACCAGGATGAACGTGACGAGTACCACACTCAGTTACGATGGTATCGGGCGTGTGACGCAACGCAGCTCTGGCGATGTCAACGAAACATTCAGCTACGATAACTGTAGCTATGGCGTGGGTAAGCTGTGTCGTACCACCGACCGCGCGGGCTCCACAGACTATGACTATACCGCAGCAGGTCAACTGGCGAGCATGACGCGAAGCATTTTAGGTGCTAGCTATACCACACAATGGGTGTACGATGATGAAGGACGTGTGATTGAAATCAGCTATCCATCGGGTATCTTGGTGGACTACGAATATGACGGTATGGTTGTGAAATAAGGGCGCCCGTCAGCGGTTTATGTGACGATAAACGGCGTCCGAGAGCCGGTAATGACGATGCTCAATCATGAAGCCTTTGGACCGTTGCGTTACGGCACCTATGGTAATGACCTGAGCGCGTTTCGGCAGTATACGAGCGGTTATGAGTTGAAGTCATCCTACGTGGGCGGCGGTTGGGCGCCATTGACCACTGAATATCAGAACTTTTACTTTCAAGCGCCTTACATCTCACAAGCTAAGTTGGCGTATAACAGCGCTGGCAACATCGTCAGCATTGAAGATGTGTTAGGCTCAGAGCTCGAGAGTTTTACCTACGATAATCGTTCGCGCTTGACGCAGCGTAAGCGCAATGGCAACTCGCTAGAAGTCTACAATTACGATGCCAACGGCAATCGCACACGATTTAACAATGAGTACTATAGAGTCGATGCCGACAGCAACCAACTGACCGGGCACCGTGTCGGAGCCAGTGGTAGCTATGCATCGATATGGAGTTATGACAATGCAGGTAATCAGCTGCAAAAAGAGACCCACACTTGGACCTATGGCGGTGATAATCGCGTACGCCGGCTGACACGCTCATCAGGGTTTTACTACGAAAACTGGTATGACACTAACGGGCAACGGGTCGCGAAGAGCTCAACCACGACCGACTGGCACTTTTTGTATGGCCAGAGCGGCGAACTACTGAGCGAAACCAAGAACGGGCCACATGTGAAAAGCTATATTTGGCTTGAAGGCGAGTTGGTTGCGCTTGTTTATAATGATGAATTGTACTTTGTGCACAACGACCACTTAGGTCGCCCGCACAAAGTGACCGATGACACGAAAGCGGTAGTTTGGGAGGCCGATTTGCAAAGCTTTGACCGCAGTATTGTGAGCTCTAGCATTGGTGCACTGAATATCGGCTTCCCAGGTCAGTACTGGGACAGCGAGAGCGGCACATGGCAGAACTGGCATCGTGATTACGACCCAAGCACGGGGCGCTATATTCAGTCAGATCCGATTGGGTTGAGCGGCGGGATGAATACGTATGTTTATGTTGAAAGCGATCCGCTTATACAGATTGATCCTGATGGAACCCGTCAAAGAGTAGTTAGAACGATAAATCCAAATAATCAGCAATACCGCGAACTTCGTGATCTCGGTTATCGACATGACCAAATTATGGCAATGGGGGAGGCGCTTTATGCATTCGCTACGATGAAGAAAGCCCCAGCTCCTTGTGTTTGTCCAACAGCGAACAGCGAGAGAGGCTTTTACGATAAAATATGTACATCTGATAACCCAACCGGGGCTGACGAAATGATTGTTACTGGGCCTATAATGCTTGCGCAAGGGGAAAGCCCTTGTAGGTGTGGTACTGAGCTTAGCGTCAGGGACTTCGTCAATCATATGATTACGGCACCTGCGCATGCCGGTAACCCTCGAGGATTTTAGGTTACCAGACCGGAAGAGTAAATTTATCTTTATGAGCTAGCAATTAGAAGCGAGGCGGAAAACAATCCGCCTCGCCCATTAGAACTATTATTACTGTAATTTTGAACCAGCGAGGCGAAGTCAAAGCAAGCGCTTGTTACTACCAAGAGCGTTACACCTAACACTGTGCTGCAAAACTAGACTTTGACTGGCAGTGTTTTGTAGCTTGTTTGGAGCGCTCATGGCTATAATCTACAGCCAGTTGACTACTTGATGAACCTGCTCGCGCCGTGGCCAAAAGTTGACCGTAGTGATGATATCGAATGGCTACTACCTTGGATCATCGAGCTCATATCCAAGAGTGATTAATTTACTTCAGCTTGCTATTTACTTCCTTACTAAATAGCATCAACATTAGTGCCCCCTCAAAAAGGGAAAGTAAATAACCTATTGACATATCTAAGTAAATCGAAACACTGAAACCAAGTAGATATGGACCAATAAGCAGATTAAAAATAATAATGATGAAGAATAACCATTTAGCTAATTTCTTATATGTATAAAGCCCAATAAGGCTGAGGACATATAATACAGAATAGATATAAGGAAACGGATTGGTTGGCTCGAGCATTCCGCCTGTGCCAGACGCGGCCAGAATATAAACGACTTCTTCAGTATAAATATGTTGCCATAGATACGGCATGAAAAAGAATGCTGTGTATAGTACTGCTGTTATAAGTATCGTGATTCGAAAATACTTAGACATTGCTTCCCCTGCTACTGATCCGTACCACTAAAAGTGGACACTTTGCTAAGCACTATTTT
>NZ_JANFPJ010000042.1:0-14405 GCF_032227045.1 Pseudidiomarina fusca | reverse complement strand
TTGATATTGACGAGTGTCGCACTTCGCAGTTGAATTCGGGCCTAAACACCGATTTTTGCATGCAATAACAGTTCGGTTTTTCTAGGACTGATCGTCTTTTTTGTGCCAATTGCGGACATTGGTTGTACATCTGGACGAATAAACAGCGTTATTTGCTTTTACCATAAAACAAGCAAGCTTTGAGCAAATCAGCAGGCACATTTATTTGTTGCTGAAGAAGGAAAAACACTCTAGTTTAGATACTTATCTTGGATCAACCAAAAAATAACAGCACAAATAAAAGTAATAATGTGCCAGCACGCTTTTGGTCGCAGTTAGCGGTGGCTCACTATAATTAATTACTTTTTATCAATAAGTTAACGCCGACCATCCATCTGGTAAAACCAGAGAAAGCGTGCCGGCACAATATACAAATGTTATGAGGAGATGGAAGTCCAGTGGCATCACCAACGATAGTTGAAAAAAGTTGTTACTTTATCAGTAATGTATCTTGCTACGATGTAGCAAAAGATTTTGCTAGTCCGTTGCTAGCTGCACTTGCAGTAGTAGTTTCTGTTTTTATTGCATTTAAGCAATTATCTAAACAACACCAAAACACCCTAGATGCTCAAAAAGAAGAAGCGAAAAGAAATACGAGAGTTGAGTTATTCAAAGATATAAATATTCTCTTAGATCAATCAACGGCAACTATTAGACAGGTTAATTCTTATTGTTTTGGCAAAAAATATTCTAACCTGGAAATGAAAGATCAAGTTGATTACGTCGAATATTTAGAGTTAATGAAAAACTTCAGCAACGCTCTATTGGCTGTTGTCACCAAAGTAGAATCGCACGAAATCGTGAATCTCAAATTGTTTCGAGTATTTCGATTCGCTTTACAATCTATCCATCATGACTTGTTAGCTCTACAAACTGAAAAAGATCGCTTTAAAGTTTTAGAAAACATTATTGAATTGACTAATGATTCAATAATGTATTTTGGCGATTTCCAAGTTTGCATGCAAAACATGGCTTATGGCGAAGTATTTGATGCTGATGTGCCATTTAGGATTCCAGCTGATAAGAGATATAAGGTCATTACGAATTGCCCTAAAAATTTAGATGAGCTTCATGATTACTTTTGGCAAGAAACAAATTGGGGCAAAAATTGTATCAAATACGAAAATGAGGCAAAGGAAAAATTCTCCTCATAACAAGTTACTTAAAAGGACGCAAAACGCTTGGCTTGCGCTCCTTCGTCGCTAATTTTAGCCAAGCATTTTACGCCCATTAGTAAGGCGTTAATGTCTGCTATTCGCTCAAAGCGGTCCAATCATAAATTTGGCTCGTTAAAATTAGCTGTTGTTACTGGTCACAACAGCTAGTCAGAAAAACACACGATTCATTCATCTATCTGGCCAATCGCTCTTACCGGGATCATTAGCATGTTAGCTCTATGAAATTTTCTGGAGCTGACAATGAGAACCCCCTTGTTCCCTTGGTTCATCCTATGGGTGACCATCCCAATCATTATTTTCTTTCTATTCATCCTGCCCGCCCATGCTAGTGATGGGCAATTCTATCAGCGTGGTCAGGAAGGCTGGTTTTGGTATCAGGTCATTCCTGAGCCAGCGGAGGATGAAGAGCCTATAAAGCCGGAATCAGGTGCGGCAGAGTCGAGTCAGAGCGGGCTAAAGCCTTTCAGTGCTGCCTGGTTCCGAGAGCACATGCAGTCGTTCATGGACAAGGCAATTGATGAGCCGACGAATGAGAATGTCAGAGCCTATCTGTATCTCCAGCGAGTCATGATGGATAAGGGCTCACAGTTTGCTGATGTTAGTCAGCAGGTTGTCATGGGCGATCCTGTTTTGGATGAAATCAGTCGTAGACCCTTGGCGACCTATGCTGCCAATCGGATGGATCGAGAAGCTGGCGCTCAACGGGATGTTGCTTTAGGTGAAGTAGCAAAACGGGCTGGCTTGTTCTTCTTCTATCGTTCGGATTGCCCTTATTGCCATGCTCAAGCGCCTATCATCGAATCCATGGCTTTGAACTACGGTTTCGAGGTGTTTGCTATTGCTGTCGATGGCTTGCCTTTACCAAGTGGAGAATTTCCAAATTACAAAGTCGATTCAGGACAAGCTCAATCCTTGTCCGTTACGACTGTTCCTGCGGTTTTCTTAGTTGACCCGCCTAATGTCATCACTCCGATTGGCCAGGGCGCAATGAGCCTTGATGAGCTCAATAATCGAATCATTCTTGCAGCCCATCAAGCCGGTTGGATTGACGATCAAACTTACTATGCCACCAGACCTGTTCAGCCCGGCGTTTCACTCGCGATGTCAGCCCAAGAGCTTAACGAAAAAATATTACAGGACCCTGAGTTCCTTGTTCGCTATCTGCGTGCACAAGGAGGGTTATAACGATGAAAAAAGTATTCCAAGTATCGCTAATCGCCTGTGCGATTGGTTTTTCATCTATGAGCCAAGCAAGCTTGCAACAGGAGATGAATCAGTTGTTTGGTTCAATGACCAACACCACTGCGCCTGGTGTATTCGAGAGTCAGCGGCGTGGCGTTATATCTGGTGGAAGTGTTGTTGTTCGTAACAGGATCATGAACGAAAACCTCGTCTCTATGGTGCCTCCGTCATTCCAAGCTGGTTGTGGCGGCATTGATATGTTCGCTGGAAGTTTGTCATTTGTTAACGCGGATCAGTTTGTTCAATTACTTCGCTCTGTAGCGGCAAATGCCAAGGGGTACGCATTCCAATTGGCGCTCAGTGCTATGTGTGAGAAATGCTCCCAGCACATGGAGACACTGCAAAAGAAAATCCAGCAGTTGAACGAATATTTTGGCAATTCCTGTCAAATGGCTCAGGGAGTCGTGAACGATACTCTGGCTGCTTTTGGTAAGAAGGGGCAAACAGAAGCCAGCATGTTGAGCTCTCTCAAAGGGGCTGGAGACGTTTTTACCAGTTGGAGTGAGTCCAACGGTAAGAACCCTTATGAGAATGCTTCAAGTGTCGCGGCATCTGATGTGAACAAAACGATTAAAGGTAACTTGGTCTGGCGAGCACTGAAACGTCACTCGGCATCAAGCTGGTTTGCATCGGGGGATGATCGTTTTCTTGAAGCGGTTATGTCGGTGACTGGCTCGATCATCGTTGGTGATTTAGCGAATGCGGCTGATGGTCAAGGTAAAGCCCCAAAACTGACCAGACTGAATGGCAATAAAGTGACTATTGAGCATCTAATTCATGGCGGTAACGTCGCTATGTACCGATGTGACACAGTGACACAAGACGGCTGTCTAAATCCGACAATCGCTAACGTGACCCTAACCGGGTTATCAACTCAGGTCGAAAATTTACTTCTTGGTACAGGTTCTAGTAACGGCATTATATTTAAGTTTGCTCGGAATACTGGGGCAGCTAGCACCACCGAAAAGGCTTTTATGACCTCGGCTCCTGCAAGCATTGGCGGCATGATTCGAACACTTTCAGCATTAAATGAAGGGGCTGCTAGGTCGTTTGCTTCAAGAGCTGCGCCATTTATTGCTGTTGAGATGGCCCGGGCATTGGTTGAAGACATGCTCAACGCAGCTAGAAGCACATCTGGTGTGGAAGATCATGCCTATGCGAAGTTGTTAACCGAAGACCTTGAACGTGCACGTCGCCAAATCAATGAGGAGTACGCTGCGTTGCAGCGAAGATACGGCTCAGAGCAAGAATTGCTGGCGCATTTTAACCAGGTGATTCAGACCATTCGCAAACAGCGTTATTACACCGTTAAATCTACGGCGCTGGGGGAATAGGTCATGTGGGAAATCTATTCCATCGGGGATTCGGCTTTTTTAGAGCAGGTCCTGAACGCTGTCGCGATGATCACTGGTACAGGCGATTTTACTTCAATGGTTCGCATTGGCTTGCTCATTGGGGTATTGATGGTCTCTGTTCAGGCCTTAATGCAAGGTGGTCGTGGGATTAACTTTCAACACGTCTTAGTCTCATGGCTAGTCTTTGCAACCATGTTTGGACCCAGTACCCGAGTGAGCATTGAGGATGCGTACACGGGACAAGTTCGAGTGGTTGATAATGTGCCCATCGGTGTTGCTGCCGCAGGCAGTACGATTTCGACTGTTGGCTTTCAAATCACGCGATTGTTTGAAACGGCGTTCTCAACTCCCGCCATGACGGAATACGGCTTTGCATCCAGTTTACAGTCACTGATTAAAGTGAGAAAACAGGTGATGGATCGCTCTGGGTTGGGTGATGCAAATCGTGTCGGTGGCTCAGATATCGAACAATCGTGGTTTAACTACATCAAAGAATGCACCTTGATTGGCATCGACATAGGCCAAAAGAACCTAGATCAGGTGCTAAGTGATCCTAACCCGATGACTGCGATTAGGTTTGATTCGCGCATTTATGGCACGCGCATCATGCTAAGTGGTAGCAGTAGCGATTTGGACTGCACCGATGCCTATAGCCAGCTGAAACTCATGACAGAATCAACCTTCATTCCAAGGCTTAAACAGGTTTTGTCAGCCTCATTGGGGACTTCGTCAGCAACGGATACTGATGACGTGATCCGAAATGCACTGAATAACCTTGGTTTGGCTTCGGTTAACACCCAAGAGTACATGACCGCGTCAGTGCTTTTGCCTATTTATGAACAAAGCGTGACGGGCAAGTATATGGATGATCAAGCTTTCACCGCAGCCGTTATGGTTAACCAAGCAATTGAGCAGCGCAATACGCAATGGGCGGCGGAGCAGACCCTGTTCCAAAGCATTGTTCGTCCGATGATGACGTTTTTTGAGGGTTTCATTTACGCCATCACCCCATTGATGGCCTTTGTGATAGCCCTTGGCCAAATCGGGATGCGAATGGCCGGGAAGTACTTGTTAATCCTGCTTTGGATTCAACTTTGGATGCCTGTCATGGCCATCATTAACCTGTATATTCATTTAACCGTTGCAGGGAAAATGTCGGCTCTTGATGCCTTTGCAGGTACAGAAGTGCCATCTTTTGCTGGGATGATGCAGATGGATTCAGTGCTGCAAACCTGGATAGCTACTGGCGGCATGTTGGCGTCGAGTGTTCCGGCAATTTCGCTCATGCTCGTGTATGGCTCAGCAATAACCGCAACCCACTTGGCTGGACGTCTTCAAAACGGCGATGCCATTGATGAAAAGCTGGCTAGTCCAGATGTCTCAAAAAATGCCCCGGTGATGCAATCACAGTCAATGTTCCAAAATTCAGCCCTCACTGGTTCTGCAATGACCGGTGCGTCAAACTTACTAAGCAGTTTCTCTGTCGGAAACGCAGTGGGTTCAATGGTCGGCTCTGCAAAAGAATCCATGACTCAGGCAACTCAAGCCTTTAGTCGTCAGGTTGGCAATACCATGAGTCGAACTTTTGGTGAAAAGCTAAGTTACGACAACCTTTCTTCGGTTGGACGTCAGATCGGTTCTTCTAATTCCGCATCTAGCGCCGTTGTTAATCAGGTTACTGATGACCTGCAAACACGGTATGGTTTCGGAGACGATAAAAAAGACGCTGTACGTGGCTTGGTATCTGGCGTGTTATCGGGAGGCCTAAGGGTCGGTGGCGATGGAACTATTACAAATACCGGTGATAAAGAAGTAGCAGACAAAGGGTTCTTGGGAAGATTACTTGGTACAGGGGGGAATGACTCCCCACAAGGTAGCTTGCCTGGAGTCGATAAGCCTGAATCCTCAAGAGTGCCAAAAATATCACGGTTACGAGCTGGGTTGGATCTAGGTGGTAACTTTAGTGGCCAAGTTGAGTCATCAGAAGGCAGTTCTCGATCTACGACCGCAAATACGCTCACTGGGGAGATGCAAAGCTTGGCATCAAGTGATTCACGACGTGCTGAGTATCGCGATGCAATGGTTAAGGACCTTTCAGATTCAAGACGTTCTGGCGTTGAGATGTCCTTGTCTAACCAAGACTATCAGTCTCTTCAGAGTTCAGCACAAGACGTTGTCACGGCATCAAACCGCTTTAGTGAGCTTGATCAGGCCAGCTACAGTCTATCAGGACAAAGAAATACTGATGGTGCGACGTTAACCCGATTAGCGGCGGATAATCCTGAAGTCATGGATTATTTAGGTCGCTATATGAACCAGCATGTTGAAGCCGGTAACCGATTACGTGAAAACCTTCCAATGTATCAGCGCTTGTTACCTGATGATAATCAGGCGTATGTGGCCGCAGCTATGGAGTCTTTAACCTATAGCAATTCTTCAACGCCCGCTGAACGGGACAATGATTATCAAGCAGCAATGACTGTTATGGCCATGGCTACCGGAGCCGATTTACGATCAATTCAGCCGCGCTCAAATGAAGGCTTGTCATCAACTGCACCTACTTTTGGTGGTACTCAAAGCCAAGTTGAATCGGGTGTATTGGGCGGCTACGAGGATGCAGCAACAGTTCAAACTCAGTTCAACGCAGCTCAATCGGCTTACCAAACCAATCTGTCTGGTATAGATGGACAGTTGAATGCGCATCAGCAGCAAGCTCAGCAGGCCGTAGCTACTGACACAAGTACCTATCAATCTGGACTAAACAGTGAAGCTGGATCTCAGTGGCGATCACGCATTATGGCTGATGATAGCGGAGTTTCTGGTGCTGAAATGTTCTTCAACAGCGCCAGTGCTATTGGTGATTTCAGTGGCAAGCATACTGATGCAGCACTGCATACCTTGAATCACTTTGGCGAAGACTATGAGAGTTACAAAGAACAAGCGCTTGAAGATCCTGGCTCACGAGGTTTCTTGCACAACGCTACGGTGGCCAGCAAATCAACCTGGGATGGCTTAAAAGCCGCCGTTGATGCAGGAACCTCTTTGGAAAACCCATTGACGGCGTTTAATGATGCATACAGTGGATCGAGTTCGCAGTATGCTTCCGAAGTAAACTGGGGCACTAAGTCTGAAGCCATGTTGGCGGGGGCATTCGGTGCGGCAGTTAACAATCGATATGGTGAGTTCCTAGAGCAGTATGCTGATGATTTTAAAAAGGAAGCATACAGCGAAGGGCAGAGAATGGGATTGACCCCGATTCAAAGTCAAGTGTTCGCTCAAGCTTTCAATGAAGGTTTGGCGGGGCGCGTATTCAACTCTGAAGACTCATCGAGTTGGTCGCCTGAAATGCTTGGCCTAAGGGAGCAAATGCTAAATGAGTATCGTCAAAAGGATGAGAGTGGCGCTTACATCCCTGACAGTGTGTCTGAAGAAGATAAAGCATTTGTGGATAAGCAGATAGCGGTGATCTCAAATGCATCCCTTGCGGGAGATTATGCTCAGAACAACTTGATCGATATTAGGGCATATAACCAGGCATCAGGAAATAAATAAAACAAGGAGTAGAAGCTCAAGGCTAACGAAGTTTTATGGCTTAATTACGTAGATAGGGATATATTTCTCCGTACTTAGATACGGAGAAATATAACACATGTACACAATTGGAAAATTAGCCGAACAAGCTAGTATCAATGTTGAGACTGTTCGTTATTACGAACGACGTGGTCTTATAGAAAAACCTGAAAAACCGCATCTAGGCTACCGACTTTATCCTTTGGCAACATTAAACCGAATAAAATTCATTAAACGTTCCCAAGATCTTGGGTTCACTTTGGAAGAAATCTCCAATTTACTCAGCCTTAATGACACTCCCTGTATAGAAGTGCAAGAAATGACTTTACACAAGCTTGCAAGTGTCAAAGTCAAAATAGCAGGTCTTCGCCGCTTAGAAACCGTTCTCACAGAATTATTGAATGAGTGTAATTCTAATACTAACCAATCCCACTGTCCCATTATTGATTCCCTACTTCCTGAAGATTAATAATGATTCAAATTTTATCTTGACTCCGTAGTTGGGTACGGGGTTTAAACTTGTTTTACTAAAGTACGATAAGTAGAGTGAGTTATGTCAAAAAGTAATCCCAACTTTCCAATCATCGGCGGTGTTATTGCCGCTATTGGCGCTGGTCTTTGCTGCGCTGGTCCTTTCGTCTTGTTGCTGCTAGGCGTGAGTGGCTCCTGGATTGGTAATTTAACCTTGTTAGAACCTTATCGTCCCATTTTTATCCTGCTGGTTTTAGCCTTATTTGGCTTCGCAGGCTGGAAGGTCTATCGCCCCGTCGAGGACTGTGAGCCAGGCACCGCCTGTGCAGTTCCTCAAGTGCGAAAACGTCGGCAGGTGATCTTTTGGTTAACGGCACTGACTGCGTTGGTTTTAGTCACCAGTAATTATTGGATTGTCTGGTTCGCCTGATGACGATTTCTAACCTTTTATTTTGATTAAATCTTTATGGCTTGCTCTTGGAGAAAATTATGAAAACACTCGCCCTAATGTCCCTGTTCGTACTGACCAGCCTGAACGCTTTAGCTGCCCCGAAAACAGTTACTTTGGAAGTCCCAACCATGAACTGTGTGACCTGTCCCTTTACCGTGGAAAAAGCCTTACAAAAAGTCGATGGCGTCAGTAAAGCCGAAGTGACCTTTAAGACCAAACTGGCGGTGGTCACCTTCGACGACGAAAAAACCACGGTAAAAGCACTGACCGAAGCCACCACTAACGCGGGTTATCCGTCAACGCTCAAGGAGTAAAGCATAGAAATGCTAATACGGTTACTGACCCGGTTCGGCGATAAGATTAGCTCATTGGGCGCGCTGGTTTCTGCTATGGGATGCGCCATGTGTTTCCCGGCCATTGCCAGTCTGGGCGCTGCGGTAGGACTGGGTTTTCTCAGCCAATGGGAAGGTCTGCTTGTTAGCACGCTATTACCCCTGTTTGCCTGGATTGCCTTGGTACTCAACGGACTTGGCTGGTTCAGCCACCGGCAATGGCACCGTAGTGCGCTGGGTGTGGCCGGCCCCATTTTATTGCTGTTATCGCTCTATCCGTTTTTCCAGTACGGCTGGAGCAGCTATGTCACCTATTCAGCATTAGGCCTGATGGTTGCCGTATCGCTTTGGGATATTTTTTCACCGGCGAATAAACGCTGTGATGATGACAGCTGTGCTGTTTAACACGACGCAATGCCTGACTACTATTTGAGGAAAACGAATGATCTTACTATCGATAGAAGGGATGACCTGTCCAAGTTGCGTCGCCCACGTTAAAGAAGCACTCGATGCGATCGAAGGCGTTAATAAGGTTGAAATATCTTATGAAAACGCCAGAGCAACGATCACCACGAACGGTGGGGTCAGCGTAACCGTTCTCATTGGAGCAATAGAAGCTCTCGGTTATATCGCAAAAGAATCCACTGGCACTGCAAAAGAATCCACTGGCACTGCAAAAGAAATTACTTCACCGAACGACTGCTGTGACAACGAAAATGCAAGCAACACTGAAAGCAACCAAACTCAACACGTGGCGATTATCGGTACGGGTTCCGGCGCTTTTGCCTGCGCTATTAAAGCCGCTGAAGGTGGTGCCAAGGTCACTCTTATTGAGGGAGCCGATGTGATTGGCGGCTGTTGCGTGAATGTCGGCTGCGTACCCTCAAAAATTCTAATCCGCGCCGCTCAATTGGCTCAGCAGCAACGCAATAATCCCTTTACCGGACTGGAAAATCATGCGCCCCAATTGAGTCGAGCCTTGTTGACTCAGCAGCAGACCGCTCGGGTCGAAGAGCTGCGCGCGGCAAAGTACCAGAATATTCTGGAGACAAATCCTGCGCTTAGTTTACTTAAAGGTTGGGCGCAATTTAAAAATGCCAACACCCTGATAGTCAGAAAAAATGATGGAACCGAGCAGGCAGTTCACGCCGATAAAATCCTGATCGCTACCGGCTCCACGCCAACCATTCCTCCTATTGATGGTTTAACTGAAACACCTTATTGGACCTCTACCGAAGCGCTGTTTGCTCAGGAATTGCCGCAGCACCTGGTCGTGATTGGTTCGTCGGTTGTAGCGCTGGAAATTGCCCAGGCTTATCGCCGTTTAGGCAGTGAAGTCACCATATTAGCAAGACATACATTGCTTTATCGGGAAGATCCCTTGCTCGGTGAAAAACTCACCGGATGTTTTGAAAAAGAAGGCATTCGAGTATTAAACAGTACGCAAGCTACCAAGGTGACCCACGATGGAAGCCAATTTACATTGGAAACTAACGCGGGCGATCTACGCTGCGATCGTTTGCTGGTAAGCACCGGGCGACACGCCAATACTTGCCAACTCAATCTGGGCGCGGTGGGTGTTACGACCAACAAAAAGGGCGAAATCGTTGTTAACGAACGCATGGAAACCAATGTTCCCGGTATTTACGCCGCCGGAGACTGCTGCAACATGCCGCAATTCGTCTATGTCGCCGCGGCCGCCGGTAGCCGTTCCGGCATCAACATGACGGGCGGATACGCCAAACTGGATCTATCCACCATGCCAGCAGTGATTTTTACCGATCCCCAGGTGGCAACTGTTGGGCTCACGGAAGAGCAAGCCAACGCACAAGACATTGAAACCGACAGTCGTGTATTGGAGATGGAGAACGTGCCGCGCGCACTGGCGAATTTCGAGACCGATGGTTTTATCAAATTGGTGACGGAAAAAGCCACTGGCCGCCTGATCGGGGCGCAGATTCTGGCGCATGAAGGTGGAGAACTGATCCAGAGTGCGGCGCTGGCGATCCGCAACCGTATGACGGTGACGGAATTAGCCGACCAGCTTTTCCCTTACCTGACTATGGTGGAGGGTTTGAAGCTCTGCGCCCAAACCTTTAACAAGGATGTCAAAGAACTGTCCTGTTGTGCTGGGTAACGAACTTGAGTTGATCCGTATTCATTGATGGAAATGGCATTTTTCATTCGTAGTACGAAAGTGCCAATCAATTTTTTGAGTATAAGTAAAAAAGCAGTCAATTTACTATGACCTTGTTTTTTTAGGGAGGATAGATGAGCGACCATCTGCAAATTCGTTTACCCAGTACCAATATTTTTTTTCGCTCAGGCTTAGTTCTCGACCGGTATCTTTCAGTTGTCTTTGAAATAAATGGATTAGTCCGCTTAAGCCTAAGAAGGCTAAACCGACACATAAAATTGTCCAACTCGCTTGCCAATATGCGATTGCTAAAAACATAGTGGTGATGGTTATAAGGCCGATAGGACTAGCAATTGCTTTGAATCCCAAGTAGCTGAAAAAAACGATGGTGCAAATCAGAAATGGCAAAGCCGCTAACTTGGCAGATGCCGTTAATATTTCTGAGGGAAAAAAATGAGCCGCAGCCAAAGTCGCCAGAAAAAGCCCCAGTGATATAAACCAGCAGCGTGCTGGTAAAGATTTAAGTAATTTTATCATCTTAGTACTCTCAAAGTGCACGGGCGGTGCACAATCAAATCATGCATCAGCATTTTAGTTCTCAAAAAGTGCTCTAGTGGTTTGCTCGGCCATAATCTCGCACACAGGACATTTAAGCTGAATGCGCTGTTGAGATACCGTCAAATACAGACTGCCGCATCGACACCGGTGTAAGGATGCTAGCTGTGATCTTAAATCACGAGCTAGAACCCAACCTTCATTGATGGTCAGTTTTTTCCAGGGGATCTCAGCTGGAAGATCTGCTTCTTTTCTTGCAACCAAATACGCATCGTAAGCCTTCATCAAAGCATCGATATTTAATTGCTTGTAGACATTATCACCACCAATATTGACATAAAGCGCCATAAGCAGGGAGCCTTCAACTAATGCTCTTCTGCTTTTGACGATGGCATCAGATTCTGGCAATTGACCAGGACAAGGTGACTTGCCAGTCACTTCTTTGTGCAGCCTTCTGATAATGTGGATTGGCAAACCTGTATCGAGCGCGATAATGGTTGTTCGAAATCCGTATTTAATAAGCAGCGAGGCTCGGGTAAACAGCTCACTTTTGGACAGGTTATCAATCATGCATCCCCCTTGTTGTTTAGGGTTGATAATAAATAAGCGATTCTTGGGATACCTGTGCCTTTGCTCTTCACCATCTCAATCAGTTGGCTTTGGTTACCCCTTGGTTGAAACAGCATGAATGATGAGGTCGCCACTCGTTGCAGGTCGTCAACACCAGCATTAATCAGAGCATCAACCACATCGCGTGTAAGTCCAAAGCGCAAGACAGCCTCTTGCGGATCAATGCGCGCCAATTCCCGTGCTGCGTGCAGGTACGCCAAGTTTAATTGATAGAAGTCTTGTTGATTGGTTGTCATTGACGGACCTCCAGTTCATGTAAAATATTGCGATAAATAGAAAGCACTCTTTGCCCATACCAGCGTGCACGCTCTTCGTTCCAACTGTGATAGCGGCCTATGCCAAGCTCTAAATCGTTAGGTGAAGACTTGATTGCTTCGGCCAAAATACTGGAGCCGACGGTAAGGTTGGTGATGGGGTCTAGCAGTTCCGCCGCTGAGCTCACCCGATGCCCATGCCAATGCAAATTGATTTGCATTAGGCCAATATCGAGCTGGTATTTTTCACTCTCTTGCAGTGCTTGGTTTAACAGTTGCTCCGCTTCTGTCTTAGATTTGGCGTAGGTTGCATTTGAACCATTGCGAATTGCGTATGGCCATGGACTGGTCATGTTAAGACCTCGATGTGAGGCCGACTCAGCCAAGGCAACGGCGTAGAGCATGACTGGATCAATACCAACACTTTGTGCTGCTTTTTCCCACTGATAGCCCGGAAACGCATAGACTGAAGTGCTTGCGGACATGGCTATCACTAGGGCAATGGTTTTTGCTTTAATCGTTTTCATTTTTGTCCTCTAATTGATTTCCGAGAAGCGCCTGAATGGCTTTCGGGCTTATTCTTTTTAATGGCACTGCGCTAAAGTCGGCGATGCCTCTCGTATAAACTTGTGCCGCTTTTGACCAGTCGCCTACGGCAACAGGCGCTTGCATATCAAATCCTTTTTGCTGGTTCTGATGGTCTGCAATACCCTGTAATAGCCTTGGGTATTCACCCACTTCGTCCCGTAGCAAGTAAGCCTGGTAGCGTGTTAAAAACTCTTTTTGCTTAAAGGGGTATTCCCTGTCATCAACCTTGCAGAGTTCAACCCATCCACCCATATCTGAAATCACGCGGTGGATAAGCGCATCGTCAAACATCACTGATGTCCAAGCGCCAACCTGACGAACAGCCTTGTCAACTTTGTTCCAAGCAACCATGGCTCTTGAGCCCGAGTTGCCGTCGATATGCTTGATGACGTCAGCGGGCTTTGGAAAAAATTGCCCAGTATCCGGTGATTGAATATGCCGAGTCAGACCGATTCGCACTTCTTCAATGCTATAAGCACGAAGGGCTTCAAATGCGATGGATAGCAATTGTGGTGATACGCTTTTGCCATACATGGCCCAAGCAGCTCCCCAAACTTCAGCAAACTCGCGTTTATCAACCTCCTGCACTTGAACGAACCTCCCGAATACCCGGTCCGGCCCAGCTTTCAGCAATGCGGCGATTGCTTTCTTCAATATTCAATTGGTGATTGCTGCCCTTTAGGCTCGTCGATGATTGCTGTACTTCATCAATGCGAACGTACTCGTCTTCCCATTGCCGGTTTAAAAGCCAGTTATGTGGCATAGGGGTCTTAGTCCGATCTTGATACTGCAATCGGTTTTCTCGTTGCTCTTTCCAGCGTGTTAGCACTTCCAAGGCGAGTTCATGGTCTTCATTGAGGCCCATGCGTAGCCATTCTTCTTTGGCTTTCGCTTTTTTTTCTTTGCGTATTTGTACATCCCAGAAGTCTTCAAACTGTATGTGGTCAACAGTTTTAACTGTTGGTTTATTGCTTCCCTCAGAGTCATCCGACCGTTGAGAGTCCCTTACCGGGTTGCCATCAGGCATAAACAATGATGAAAATTCTTCTGGTAGCCGAGCTTGAAAAGCGGCAAGAGATTTCAAAAGTGATACCATACCAATGAAGTCGGCAGGTACATCTTTAAGCAACCGAAAGGCTGCTTTACCTTGGTTTGGGTTTTCGATTGGGTTGTGCTTCAGAAAGCTTCGAATCAAAGTCCAACCAGATTCCTCGCAACGAATCAGGAACTGATCTTGTTCTAACTCACTTAACGCCTTGGCAACCTGTTGCTCATCCCAGTTCAAGTCAGAAGCAACGTAACCAATCGGCAGTCGAAAGCAGCCAAGCAAATTACAATGCGGGCATGTAAGCAAGTACAGTCCTAGCAACTTCGCTGAGTCACTCCAGGACAAAACATTTTGCTTTAGCCAAAAGCGGGTATAGACCTTGCCATAATCACGCATGGAGGTACTCGCTTTTGTGTTTACGTAAAATGCTGACCATTACTTGCCCTTAATCCTACTGGTTACTGGCTTTCAGCTCGCTTGGGCATTCGGGGTAGATGTCCGGTCTTAACTGGGATCGGGTTACCTGTCCTTGCGTAGCTTGTTCGATGGGTAAAA
>NZ_JANFPJ010000041.1:0-400 GCF_032227045.1 Pseudidiomarina fusca | reverse complement strand
ACTTGCCCTTAATCCTACTGGTTACTGGCTTTCAGCTCGCTTGGGCATTCGGGGTAGATGTCCGGTCTTAACTGGGATCGGGTTACCTGTCCTTGCGTAGCTTGTTCGATGGGTAAAACGAATTCAGCGGGAACACGCCCTGATTTATTCAACCAAAACCAGACGTTTTGCTGTTTTGAGTTGATGGCTCGTGCTAATGCTGATTGCCCGCCGACCAAGTCAATGGCACGGCGGAGATGTTTTTGTGTCGTGTTGAACACTTCCATACCGTCTCCTGTTACAATAATAACTGTTACAAGATTGAATGTTACAGTTTAAACTGTAGATAAGTCAACAGTTAAAATTGTTGAAAGGCTACAGTTTTATTTGTAGAATACGGGCTTATGAAAACTTTATCCGA
>NZ_JANFPJ010000040.1:0-15741 GCF_032227045.1 Pseudidiomarina fusca | reverse complement strand
GAGAGTGACCCGCTTGCCGTGGATGGGCAGATCACGATAGGGAACGTCACGCTTGCCGAACCGTACGAACTCACCCTGCACGCCGCACCCCTCGCAGGCTACTGGTGTAGGTGCTTCAAGCCGAAAATGTATGTCTTCATTCTGCTCATCAGAATCCACCAACTGGTACCCAGGAAGGCTTAACGAATTAATCATCTCCCGCCTTGATCAGAAAAACAGGTAGGTGGCGTAACCGGCAATCATCGCCATAGCAAAAATGACTGCTAAAAACGCCGCTAAAAGCTTCAGCGTGAACAAAGAGCGCAACAGAATGAGCTCAGTCAGGCTGGCTCCGGCACTGCCGATGATCAACGCTAGCACCGTCCCGGCACCCACGCCTTTGGCCATCAGAGCCGCTGCCAGAGGTATGACGGCTTCAGCGCGAATATACAACGGCACGCCGATGACAGCGGCAACTGGAATGGCAAAGGGATTATCTGGGCCTGCATACTGCTCCAATAAGTCAGTGGGCATGAAACCATAGACCACGCTGCCAATCGCAATACCGATGAGCAGGTAAGGCAACACATCGATAAAGTCCGACCAAGCTTCCCGCCACACACCACTGTACTTCCCTTCTTTCTTAACCGTGACAGTGGGTTGACTGTCACAGCATTCGCTAGACGTAGAGACTGTTGTCTTCCTATCAGCCCCGCAAGAAGCCGTCTTCGGAGTGGTGTCGCAGCTGTTGGTGCCGCAACTCGATGCGGTCGATGTAGCACTGCACGGGCTTGCTGATGAACTACATCCACTGCTCTCTTGTGTCGCCGTCCGGCGCACATAACGCTCGAAGCCAAGCGTGTGAAGCAGCCATCCGGCACCTACCGCGACCACCAAAGCGGCGAGCACATAGATAGCAGTAAGTGTCCATCCAAACGTGGCAACCAGCAGGCCGACGACGATAGGATTCAGCAACGGAGATGAGAAAAGAAACACCATCATCGGCCCAAAACCGGCCCGTGCCCGAATCAACCCTTTCAACATGGGGATAGTCGAGCAACTACAGAAGGGCGTTATAGCTCCTAAACCAGCAGCAAGAAAATAGCCTCGCTTCCCACTGGAAGTCAGTAACGCTTCCACCTTGGATGGTGGGATGTGACGTTGAAGAACTCCGACCAGCAAGCTAATGCCAATGAATAAAACCGATAGCTCGATAGCGAGAAAGGCGAACATGCCTAGAGCGTCTTGGAGTTGAGATGACATTCAATATTACTCCTATATTTCTAGTTTTATCGAAATGATGTACGCAGCCTACTTGCGTTTATCCGACCTGTCAACTATAATTCTAGAAACATCGAATTATTGGGGCGTGCTATGGATCACGAAAAGGTTGCAGCCAGCTTAGCTGAGCTAGGGAATAGTCACCGACTGTCCGTGTTCCGCTTTCTGGTCAAAGCTGGCCATGATGGGGCTTCGGTCGGAGATATCCAGAAGGGGCTGGGTATTCCTGCTTCGACGCTATCACATCACCTTGCGCGCATGGCCAAGGTAGGGCTGATCCGGCAGGAGAAACATAGCCGCACGATTGTCTGTATACCCGAGTATGGGCACCTAGAGAATTTGATCGGTTTCTTACAAGAGGAATGTTGTGCAGGTGTCCGGATTGCGCATGAACCAGAACCGCTTTGACGCTTGCCCAGCTCTCGCTGTCCTCCCTAGTCAGCATCGCTATGAAGACTCAGGCGAAGGTGGAAACAGAAAATTGGCAGTAGAGTAGGCTGAAGAGGATCAATCAGATAATCCGCTGAGAAAGATTTTCTTCTTTACATCTTTGGCATTTTATCAACCAGAAATTCCGGATACCCCAAAAATATCATATGCATTACCCTTATCAATAATCGGTGACTTACCCAATGTCTTCCATATTGGATGTAATAAAAAAGGTTTTTGGTAGTCTTTAAGCTCTGTAAATATTTTATTTAAACACCCAATGATTTCCTCCCTTTTACTCAACATTTCAACAGTATTATCCCAATGTTGAATTGTCGAACAGGTAGGCTCTAAGATTTCCTTTAGTCTCGCTCTAAATGGTTTTATCGAATCAAAAATACCTAGCGCGGCGTAAGAAGTACTTGCAGGTCTAATCACCAACTCGGTACCCCAGTCAGACTCTCTGTCGTTTGCAGTGGTATTGTCCGGAATAACTGTAAGCTTAACTTCCAAGGCTCGAATAAATGAGTCACCGAGTTTTAGTACGAGATCAATTCCTTTAATGTCTGTCCTTGAATATTCTTGGTAAGGCTCGAATTTTGACTCGAATAAAAAACTCAATTCATTATTTGCCACATCGGTACCAAATATAAAATCAAAACCTTCTTCTCGCGCTTCTACCTGAAGCTCTTGATTCGTGCATAGGTATACAGCAGAAGTATTTGTGTGAATCGCCACTAGTTGAAAACTATTTTTAATTAATGTACCGTTAAGCTGCTTATTTAGAACTGTAGGTAATGATGCTTAGACTAGGATTTTTAATACTGGTGCTTGTTGCTGTTCTGACTCAAATCAGTCAGGCGGTTGCTGATGTGCATCAATCTCACCAATCCTCTTCTGAGCAACACCTCAATTTTGAGCATGACGAATCCCACATCGATAAGCGCAATCTCCCTAAAAGTGGCGAAATCAGCTTTGACTGCCATCACTGCTGTCACTGCCATGGCTCATTTCATTTATATGCCATGAAGACTGAAAAAACTCTCGCGTTACCACGAATGGGCACAATACGTCCTGGGTATACTGAGTTTTACACTAACCCTCTATCATCTCCGCTGTTCCGGCCTCCCATCTCCTCATAACTGCCTAATAAGCTGCTATAGCAGCGCAAAAAAATCATTATTTTACGCAGTAATATGACTGAGGAGTCTATCTATGGGTCCGTTTTCGACACATAGCAAACGCTTGTTTATTGCCGTAAGTCTGGCAATAAGTTCAAGCTACGCCAATGCACAACAGTTGCCCGAGCAATGGCAAAAAACTGTGCAGCAACACCCCAGTGTTGAAGCCGCTCAACAGCAGGCTGAAGCGCTGATCCAACAGGGCAAACAATTAAATCAGCCTTTGTACAACCCTAGCTTATCGTCACGCTTAGAGCGCGAGGGTGACATCAATAATTACACTGTTGGCCTAAGCCAAACGCTGGACTGGAGCACTCGCAATGAAGCAAGAGCCAGTCAGAGTGACGCCATGACGGCTATGGCAGTGAGTATTTATCGCCAGTCGGCGACATCGCATGCTAAAACTCTGTTGAATGCCTATGTGCAATGGCTGGATGCAAAACAGCGTTACGCACTGGCCGAGCAACAAGAGAAAATCGTTAAACAGGCGATAAGCTTGGTTGCCGAACGACGTAAAGCCGGTGACTTAGGTGCCGTCGACGAACAACTGACGGTACTCGCACTAAGTCGGCAACTGCAACAAACGGCAGCGGCTTATCAACAACTGCAATCCGCTGAAGCAGAGTTGAACGCTCTGCTAACCACGATTGATGTCGCTCAACTCTCCGTGAATGAGGAGCTATTTAACGTTGAACCTGCGTTAACGGCTCGCTGGCAACAACATCCGGCGTTAAAAGCTGCTTACCTGCAATGGCAATTAAAGCGCGCCGATGTCGACTGGAAACGCTCGTTAACCTCCGCCAACCCAACCGTAGGCGTCGAAGCGGGCGAGAGCGATAACGAAACAGTAATTGGCTTATCATTCAGCATTCCACTACAGGTTCGCAATAACTACAGCGATGCGGTGCGCGCAGCCAATAGCGAAGCTGTTGCTGAAGAAAAACGTTTGATTGCACTAAGGAAACAATGGCAAGCAGCACTGAAATCGTCTCTTAACAATTATCGCTTTGTGAAAAAACAGTGGCAAAGCTGGCAAAAAGACTTTCAATCTCGGCAGGATGAGTCGATGCAGGTGATTGAACAGTCCTGGCTCGCCGGTGACCTATCCACCACAGACTACCTCACCGCTGTGCAACAGCAGCTCGATAGCCAATTTGCAGGGATAGCGCTGCAAACACAATATCGGTTGGCCGCCATTGAATGGTTGTACCGTTCGGGCGAACTCAGTAAAGCGCTGACGTTATCGCCGTTAAGCCAGCAAACAAACGCAGAGATTGGAGAGTAAACGATGTCAGTAAAACCTTTATACGCAGCAATAGCACTTGCGCTGAGCTTTTCGGTTATGGCGCAGGATGAACACGGACACGACGAAAAAGAAGATACCCACAAGGAAGAAGGCAAACACGAGCAAGGTGAACATAAGGAAAGCTCAGGCGTGGAGCTATCCAGCAAGCAGCTATCCATGGCAGATATCACCACGCGAACCTTGCAAACTCAAGTCATTGAATATCCGGTTTATGCCCCGGGCGAGGTGGTTGCTAACGACTTTAATAGCTATATCGTGAGTCCGCGCATCGATTCGACCGTTCTCAAACGTTTTGTCAGTATTGGCGATCACGTCGAAAAAGGTGAGCCACTGGCAACCCTCTTCAGCGCCACCATGGCGGAGGCGCAAAGTCAGTATTTGGTCACACTTAACGAGTGGCAACGCGTGCAGTCACTCGGCGAGTCAACGGTGGGTGAAAAACGCTTTGTCGAAGCGAAAAACGCCTTTACCTCAGCGCAAGCGCAACTCAAAGCATTTGGTATGTCAGCCAGCGACATTAAGCGTTTAAGTAAAGCTAACTACCCTATCGGCGAATACCAACTGACCTCAGAAATTGGCGGGATTGTGGTTAGCGATAACTTCAAGCAAGGCCAGCAAGTTAATGCCGGTAATCACTTGGTTGAAGTGCTGCAAGAAGAAACCTTGTGGGTTAATGCTCGTCTACCAGGCTCAGCTGACCTTAGTGTGCAGTTTGGTGATCCTGTTACAGTGAGTGTCGACAATCAGCGCTTTGCGGCAAAAGTCATTCAGGAAGGCCACACAATAGACCATAAAACCCGCACCCGAACGGTACGACTTGCGGTAAATAACGAAAAGGACCAATTACACCCTGGTTTATTTGCGGATGTTTATTTCTCAGTCAAGTCGGATGGACCGGTGCTTGCAGTTAAGGACTCAGCCTTAATGCGGGCCCCTGATGGTGACTGGCAGATATTCATTGAGCACGAACCCGGAAAGTTTGAACCGAAGAAAGTCGAATTGGTTGATGAAAAGGGTCCGTGGAAAGTTATTCGAGGCGTTAACGAAGGCACAAAATACGTAGACAACGGCGCGTTTTTCGTTCGCTCACAAATCGCTAAAGGCGGTTTTGACCCACATAACCACTAACAGGAGGTTGTATGTTTCAGCGCATTATTCAGTTTGCTGTCGCCAATCGCCTGTTATTGGTATTGGCTTTATTCAGCATCAGCATTGCGTCATTTTTTATTATTCCCAAACTTAATCTGGATGCCTTTCCCGATGTTACCAACGTTCAGGTAACGGTAAATACGGAAGCACCAGGATTAGCAGCGACCGAAGTCGAGCAGCTTATTACCTATCCGATAGAGTCGGTGATGTATGCCCTGCCCGACGTCAAAGAAGTTCGGTCAATCTCAAAAACAGGTTTATCGGGCATTACCGTGGTATTTGACGAGAGTGTCGATATCTACTTTGCCCGGCAACTGGTATTCGAGCGGCTGCAAGCGGCAAAGGAGTTGATTCCAGAGGGAGTCGGCACGCCCGAAATGGGCCCTAACTCTTCCGGTCTCGGCCAGGTTTATCAGTATCTGCTACTTGCCGAGCCGGGCTCTGGTGTCAGTAGCATGGAGCTACGCAGTCTTAACGACTATGTGGTTAAACTGCTACTGATGCCCGTTGAGGGAATTACCGAAGTCTTGTCCTTTGGCGGTGAAGTTAAGCAATATCAGGTTAACCTCAATCCCGCCAAGCTGCTGTCTTACGACCTTACCCAGCAAGACGTCATGGGCGCGGTCAACAAGAATAACGGTAACGTTGGTGGTTGGTATATGCCCCGCGGTCAGGAGCAGTTGGTTATTCGCGGCACCGGCTGGTTGGATAGCGGTAAAAAAGGCCTGCAACAAATACGACAAATACCGCTCAAAACCGTTGACGGCGTTTCCGTAACACTGGGACAGGTTGCCGACGTCGAAATCGGCAGTGAAATTCGCCAGGGGGCGGTCTCAATGTCGCGTAAAGTCGACGGCGAGGTCAACCAGTTGGGCGAAGTGGTGTCGGGTATTGTGCTCAAACGCATGGGCTCGAATACCAAAGCCACCATCGACGGTATTAAAAAGCGCATTCCGCTTATTCAGCAAGCATTACCCGAGGGTGTTACCTTTGAGCCGTATTATGATCAGGCCGATTTAATACAAAAAGCCGTATCTACGGTCGCGTATTCACTGCTCATTGCCTTTGTGTTTATTATCGCAGTATTAGCACTGTTTTTGCTCAACATACGCGCTACTTTTTTAGTGTTACTGTCCATTCCCGTTTCTATCGCCATTGCCCTGATGGTAATGTCCGCGATGGGCATGTCGGCTAACCTGATGTCGCTGGGCGGGATTGCTGTTGCCATTGGTATGCTGGTCGACGGCTCCGTGGTGATGGTTGAAAATATCTTTAAGCACTTAAGTCGTCCGGATAGTGAACACCAAGACGACGCCGAGCAACGCACAGAGCACCGCGACCCGGATCCTCAGGCAGCCAAACTCGATAGTCATGGTATCAAGCTGCGAGTTAAGGAAGCGGCTAACGAAGTGGCACGACCGGTATTCTTTGCCGCCATGATTATCTTGGTGGTCTTTATGCCACTGTTTAGTTTTCAGGGTGTTGAAGCTAAATTATTTGAGCCCATGGCTATCAGTATTATGCTGGCCATTATCTCCGCGGTTTTTGTGGCCATCATGGTTGTACCGGCATTAGCCAGTTACTTTTTCAGTCGGGGTATTAAGCCTCGTGAAAATAAGCTGCTTAAACCACTAGATAATGGTTATAAAAGACTATTATCGGTGGCGTTACGCAGTAAAAAGGCTGTTATTGCCCTGGCCGGTGTGCTGTTTGTCGGCGCTTTGGTGTTAGTGCCTCGTCTCGGCACAGAGTTTGCGCCCGAACTGGAAGAAGGCACGATTAATATTCGCGTGACATTAGCCCCCTCCTCTAACCTTGAAACGGCCTTAGAGGTGGCTCCGAAGCTTGAAAAAATCCTGATGTCGTTCCCGGAAACCACCTACGCACTCAGCCGCATTGGACGAGCCGAAGTGGGCGGCGATCCAGAGCCTATCAGCAACATCGAGATATATGTGGGTCTTAAGCCGCAGTCTGAATGGACAACAGCATCGGATCGCTACGCCTTACAAGAAAAAATGGAGGCAAAACTAGATGATCACCCAGGCTTGTTGTTTAATTTTTCACAACCTATTGCAACACGGGTTGATGAACTGCTCTCAGGTGTAAAATCGCAGCTAGCCATCAAACTATTTGGACCCGAGCTTGACGTGTTGGCCCGTAAAGGCCAGGAAATAGAAAGTGCCGTCAAGCAGGTTGACGGGGCCGTTGCAGTAGCGATGGAGCAAATAAAAGGTGAAGCACAACTGGTGGTTTCGCCGAAACGCCAACAACTCTCACGCTACGGCTTAAATGTCTCCGATGTACTTAGCGTTGTCGACAATGGCTTGGGTGGCGCTTCGGCAGGCCAGATCATTCGCGGTAATGAGCGCTATGATATTTACGTGCGGTTGGCCAAGCAATTCCGCGATACGCCGGAGTCTATTCGCTCGTTACGCTTGTTAACTCCCTCGGGGGCCTGGGTAACCTTAGGCGAAGTCGCCAACGTTGCAATTGAATCAGGACCACCGCAAATCCGTCGTGATGATGTACAGCGTCGCGTTGTAATTCAATCGAACGTTCAGGGTCGTGACATGGGCAGCGTGGTTGCCGATATTAGGAAGGCGATTGACGAGAAGGTGGATTTACCAACCGGTTACTCAGTCGACATTGGTGGCCAGTTCGAAAGTCAACAACGAGCACAGGAGCGCTTGTCCATTGTCGTTCCCATATCGCTGGCACTCATCGCCCTGCTGCTTTATTTTGCTTTCGGCACCATGGGTCAAGCCATGTTGATTTTGGTGAATGTACCGTTGGCAGTCATCGGTGGTATTGTGGCACTCTATGTGTCAGGACAGTACTTATCGGTGCCCAGCGCCGTGGGTTTCATCACACTGTTTGGTGTGGCGGTACTAAACGGTGTGGTTCTGGTCGAAAGTATAAACCAGAGAATAACCGATGGGCATGCAGTTAATGATGCCGTGTTTGATGGCGCATGGTCTCGACTACGCCCGGTATTAATGACGGCAATAACCTCAGCGTTAGGACTCATTCCCATGCTGTTTGCAACCGGCGCAGGCGCTGAAATTCAGCGTCCATTGGCCACCGTCATTGTTGGCGGTTTGGTGTCTGCGACATTGCTAACACTGGTTATCTTACCCGTGCTCTATCCTTGGTTTTCGAAACAAAAAATTAAGGATCTGAGCCGTTAGGGTTCAGCACTTAAGGGGGCGGTTATTGCCGCCCCTTCTACTACAAAGAGGAACGTATTATGGGGCATCACCATAACCATGATCACTCAAAGGACATGCCGTCCAACCGATTAGGGTGGGCATTTGTTCTTAACTTTGTTTTCACCATTATCGAGTTTATTGGTGGCTTTCTTACCAACAGTACCGCCATTTTAGCTGATGCCGTTCATGATCTTGGCGATAGCTTGTCGCTTGGCCTGGCGTGGGTACTTAATAAGCTGGGCAAAAAACAGGCTAACCAACACTTTACCTACGGTTATAAGCGACTCAATCTTGCCGGTGCATTTATTAATGCCGTTGTTTTAATCGCAGGCTCTGCCTGGGTACTTGTGGAAGCGATTCCCAGACTCTGGAACCCTCAAATGCCCATCGCTGATGGCATGATCGCTTTAGCCGTCGTTGGCATTACAGTTAATGGATTTGCCGCTTACAAATTGTCAGAGGGCAAAACGTTAAACGAACGCGTTATTAACTGGCACTTGCTGGAGGATGTTCTCGGCTGGGTTGCTGTACTTATCGTTGGTATTGTTTTGTTGTTCGTAGACTGGCCAATTCTCGACCCTATATTGTCGATTGGCTTTACTCTATTTATTTTAGTGAATGTGCTGCGCAACCTGTGGGCAACGCTGAAACTCTTCATACAAGCAACTCCGGACAAAAAAACCTACAGACAAGTCGCTGACGCTTTACTGGAGCTACCTCATGTTGCTGACCTACACCATTTGCATTTTTGGTCACTAGACGGCGAGGAGCATGTATTAACCGTTCATTTGGTGTTAACTGAAAATCTTGATATCGAGGCCCGTAGCGACTTAAAACAGCACATCGATAACGTCCTTGCGCCCTATGCTCTAAGCCATACAACGGTAGAACTCGAAGATCCTGATGAAGCGTGCCGGGACAACTGATAATGAGTGCATTATTTTTGTTCAAGACGAGCCAGTAATACACCAGATGTGCGCATGAAATTGATGCTCGATATCATATTCTCCAAACACAACATCGACACTTTGGTGACCCGAGTCTTAAATATGGAAAGAAGCAGATGCAGAGGTAAAAAAGCTGTGTGTTAATAAGACCAATATGAGCAACCAATATATTTTCGTAACGGCCACTTTATCTAATAATCCACCATAAAACCAGCGCTGAAACTCGTGTTAACGTGTGATAAACTGTAGGTATATCGAAATCGTTTTAGGTTGTTCCAATGTCATCATGTTGCGGAAGTTCAGCGCAAGCCGAAATGGATAACTCTCAACGCAGGTTGTTATGGACGGTTCTAGTCCTTAATGGCGTCATGTTCTTTGTTGAGTTCATTGCGGGTTGGATGGCTGAATCCAGTGGTCTTATTGCTGATTCGCTGGATATGCTTGCCGATACTTTGGTTTATGCTGTGAGCTTATACGCTGTTGGCAAAGCCATTAAATATAAAGTCAATGCCGCTATTTTAAACGGCATACTGCAAACATTATTAGCTCTGGCGGTGTTATTGGATGTCATCCTTAAACTGGCATTTGGTAGTCAGCCCGAAACCTTTGTCATGCTCTCAATAGCGGGGCTTGCATTACTGGTAAACATCGTTTGCTTTGCCCTTCTATATCGCTCCCGAAACGGCGATATTAACATTCGCGCCAGCTGGATTTGTTCACGCAATGACATGATCATGAATGTCGGTGTTATTGTCTCTGCGATGCTCGTCGCCCAGCTCCATGCGGCATGGCCTGACTTACTCATCGCAACTGTCATAGCCATCATTGTACTGCACTCTGCTATTCGCATCATCAAAGACGCGATAGCTGTAAAGACAGGTGAAAAAGACGATATTTCTGGGTGTTGCGGGTAATCACCAGGATTCGTAATGAGCTCAATATTTTTAATAAAGACACTCGGGTTATTTATCGCAACCGCAATTGCAGAAATTGTCGGTTGCTATTTACCCTACCTATGGCTCAAAGAGGGTCATTCCGTTTGGTTGCTCATTCCGGCAGCAATAAGCTTAGCCTTATTTGCTTACTTATTAACACTTCATCCGGCGGAAAGCGGGCGCGTTTACGCAGCCTACGGCGGTATTTACGTGTTAACTGCCATAGTCTGGCTGCGAATTGTCGATAAATCGCCTTTATCCAGCTTCGACTTGATTGGGGCGGCGTTTGTGCTAACCGGTATGGGGATTCTTGTGTATGGCTGGCGTTAGCTATAAAGCAATTCAGTTAAAGAACTACGCTCAAAAGTTTTACTACACAGACTAACGCACCTTATGTTTGTCCGTGGTAGCGTCCTCAACCCCGTCATTAAGCGACGCCATCAGTGGACAATAGACATCTCCGTGTCCGGAGCTGCATTTTTGCACCAGCTCATTCAACGCTCGTTCAATTTGCTGTAAGCGCGATATCTTTCGACGAACACTGGTGAGCTTTTGCTCTCCAAGCTCCCGTGCTTCATCGCAATGAGCGCCATCTTGCAGAGTTAATAGCTCACCAATTTCATCCAGACTAAATCCGAGCCATTGAGACGCGCGAATAAAATGAAGCCGAGCAAGCGCTTGTTCGTCGTAATGTCGGATCCCCCCATACGGCTTCTCCGGCTCGCTCATTAGCCCTCGGCGCTGATAATAGCGCACCGTTTCCACGCCCACGCCGGCTGTTTTGGCCAGCGTGCCAATTGTCATTACGTTGCGTTTTTTTAACATAGCTATTGCTTCCGTAGTGAGGTACGGGTCTAAGATTAACACATTAAAGCAAAATGCCCGAAGGAGTTACTCTTATGTCAAATTCAAAATCTGGTCGGGGCTCTCTTCTCGCGGGAGGGATCGCAGCGACTCTGGCATCTGCGTGTTGTCTGGGTCCCCTCATATTACTTGCACTCGGTGTATCCGGGGCCTGGATTGGGAGCCTCACAGCACTTGAGCCTTATCGACCCATTTTTATTGCCATTGCATTGATTGCCATATTCTTTGCCTGGCGTCGAATATACCGGCGTGCTGATGACTGCAACCCTGATAACACCTGCGCAACGCCAAATGCTCGTAAGAGCTACAAAGTGATGTTTTGGCTCGTTGCGGTGCTTACTTTAACAGCATTGGCTTACCCCTATGTTGTTCCTTTCTTTTACTAGGAGGCAATACACGATGAAAAAAACAATGATAACAACCATTTTATTTTTACTGTTTAGCATGCCCACATTGGCGGTTGAGAAAACGGTTACGCTATCAGTACCCGGTATGACATGCGTCACCTGCCCAATTACTGTCAAAGCTGCACTTGGCCAAGTTGCAGGTGTGAGCGCCGTCGATGTCCGTTTTGAAGAGCGGGATGCAACCGTGACATTCGACGACGAAAAAACGTCAGTTAAGCAGCTCACTGAAGCAACGACAAATGCAGGATACCCATCAACACTGAAAGCAACGGCACCAAAAAATCAGTCATGAAACATCACAATGCCTTATAGCTGCTGTAAAACTGAAAGACCAAGGAGTAACCGTTATGAGTAATAACAATTTACACATTGCTGTCATTGGTAGCGGCGGCAGTGCGATGGCTGCGGCACTCAAAGCGACCGAGAGAGGTGCCCGAGTGACGCTCATTGAGAGAGGTACTATTGGCGGAACTTGTGTCAATATTGGCTGTGTCCCGTCTAAAATCATGATCCGAGCGGCTCATATCGCCCAACTGCGGCGAGAAAGTCCTTTTGATAAAGGCTTAAGTACTCATACTCTTAAGGTAAATCGATCAGCTCTCCTCGAGCAACAACAGGCTCGGGTAGAAGAACTCCGTGAATCCAAATACCAGAGTATTCTTAGAGAGAATTCCGCCATTACCGTTATTAACGGCGAAGCCCGCTTTATAAACGATGAAACTCTTTCCGTATCACTTCGCGATGGCGGTGAGCAAACGGTTTACTTTGACCGTGCTTTTATCGGCACCGGGGCCCGACCCGCACAACCCCCCATCCCCGGCTTAGCTGAAACCCCTTACCTTACTTCGACAAGCGCATTAGAGCTAAGTAACATTCCTAAACGCCTCGCTATTATTGGAGCCTCGGTCGTTGCTCTTGAATTAGCACAGGCCTTCGCGCGTCTCGGTAGTGAAGTTACTGTTTTGGCTCGCAGTCGGGTGTTATCCAAAGACGAGCCTGCCATTGGTGAAGCAATAGCGACTGTTTTTGATCGCGAAGGCATCAATGTGCTTGAGCATACAGAAGCCAGCGAAGTGCGTTACGACGGACAACACTTCATTCTCAAAACCAATGCCGGAACATTAAAAGCAGAACAACTGCTCGTGGCCACAGGCCGTACGCCCAATACGGAAAACCTCGATTTAAAAACCATCGGTGTACAAACTGAACGCGGTACAATAACGATTAACGAGCGCATGCAAACCTCTAACTCAAGAGTATATGCGGCAGGCGACTGTACGAATCAGCCGCAGTTTGTCTATGTCGCCGCCGCAGGCGGCAGCCGAGCCGCTATTAACATGACGGGCGGTGATGCGCATCTTGATCTCAGTGCAATGCCCGAGGTTATCTTTACTGATCCACAAGTCGCCACGGTGGGTTTATCAGAAGCTGATGCTAAAACTGGTGGTTACGTCACCGAAAGCCGCACGTTGAGCCTTGAAAATGTCCCACGGGCATTGGTTAACTTCAATACCCAAGGGTTTATAAAAATTGTCGCAGAGAGTGGCAGCGGCCGACTGCTCGGTGTTCAAGTCGTCGCAGGAGAAGCCGGTGAGTTGATTCAAGCTGCTGTAATGGCGATAAGAGCAGGAATGACAGTCAATGAGTTGGCTGATGAGCTCTTCCCATACCTTACGATGGTAGAAGGCTTAAAATTATGCGCTCAAACGTTTACTAAAGATGTTAGCCAATTATCTTGCTGCGCTGGGTGAGATAACCTAGCTGAATCGACACTGATTTGCTAGACACCTTGCCGCCATTGAGTTTTAAATAGATTGAAGACAATCATGTATAAGTTTTCTCATCTTTAAGATCAAAGGCTGTCATAATACTCTTTGATCATTGTTGCCATTAAAAAACGGCGTCCCGCTAGGAACTCTTTGTAATTTTCTGCGGTAGTATTGAATATGAGCTCAGGAATAGCATTTTCGGCTAAATTTCTCTGTAAATCTTCTCGATCACAAATTTCGCCAAGTCTTAAATTTCCGGATTCAATCTGTTCAAGAACCATTAACATGTATTCTTTCGGTGGTAGGTCTTTAATCGCGATGTTGATTGCTGTTTCTGTCAACGCAAAGTTTGCAATCTGGTTGTAATCTCCCTGTTTCGGGAATCCATGACGAATAAGGTGATTCTTGGGAATTATGTGGTGCATATCGCCATGCCCCTCGATCATCTGTGCGATATTAATCGACTTTGAAAGGAATCCCCGCCCTCCTTTTGCAACTCTTGCTGCTAAATATGTTTGGAATGCAGGACTACGCTTGCTTGGTGACTCGAGCTCCTGAACTAAAGTTACATCCCAAAAACTATCACTTAGAACTGAGGCTTCAAGAGTGCGTAAGTATTGTTCCGCACCGTGGTCCTTAATACGACGTAAGTCAGTTTCCCACGTGGATTCAAAGCTTCCCACGGCTCTTCCGGTCAGTAATGTCATAACGAACCAGCGTTTTACAATTCTTGCTCTCTCTCCCTCATTCAGCTGATCGTCCAACCGAAGGCGCAGGTAAAGTGCATATGCGAAATTCAATGCATTCTTTGACCCAATCATGCTGGCATCGATATACCCAGCAGACTTGATCATCATTACAAATCGCTCGAGATGCGTCTTACTCACAAGTAGATCTAATGCTTCCGCAAAACGAGAATACGCGGCTGGAATAAGATTTTCATCAATTTTTCTCGTTTGTGGGTCAAGCCCGGATAGCTCACTAACAATTGCTCCGGCTTTACCACGACTAAATCCAACTAGACCGGCAATACGAATGACATCGGTATAGTCAGGTTGAAATAACTCGTCCGTTTGATTACTTAACCACTGAATTTTCCTAATATGCTCCGATTTTGCGAACTCTTCATCGTTCTCTTTAATATCATCAAATGCGTGCCCAGAGACCGTCAGGTGACAGAAATAATCAATTAGCTTCCGAAGATTGCGCCCTTCATTGCCGTACGTGGCAATTTTACTCATTACAAAATCAGCACTTGATAGCGGAACACCTTTGGCATTGATCCGAACGAAGATCTCTGCAACCGTTTCTACATCCAAATCGTCTGCCAATGAAATGACACCTACTTGCGCATGCTCAACAGCGGCGAGTCTCGCCGAGGCTTGTTGAACTTGGTCTTGATCAACATCTGGATTTTTAGCGAAATAATTTCTCAGAAAGCTCAGCTGACTGGAACCGGAAAAAAACTCACTAATATCGTGAATCCATTGGGAGCTATTGGTAATCGCTGGCGTTCTCGTCGCAAACTCTTCCGTTACAGGATTAAACGAAATAGCGATCCGCTTTTTTTCATAACGGTTACCAATCACCGTTTGTCCCGCAATTGCGGCCCTCAACGCTGTTACTCGTTGTTGGCCATCGATTAGTATTTGTTGATGTGCTGCGACAGCTCCCCCCTTTAATTTGGCGCCAACAGATTGCCACGTTATCAGATAACCAACCGGATAACCGTTGTAAAGTGAGTCAATTAAGTCCCTGACCTGAGATGTTTTCCAAACAAATGGTCGTTGTAGTTCCGGAATTGCTATTTTATCGCTACGAACGTCAGCAAGAATTTGACTGATCGCTGTTTGCTTTACTTCATATTTTGCCATGTCGTCCCACACTTTCTAATTTAAATCGTGAATTTGTGTGAAGAGTCCATTCGTTTCAGGACACTCATTCACAGTAAGGTGGATTATCTTTGATAGTTTCTAATTAAGTTGAGGATTACATTTTCCCTCTCAAGACATCAAGTATTAACGTTCCAGTGTAACTATCCCATCAAATAATACAGCCCACTCGTAGAGTGTCTTGTGACCTTAAAAGAGTCGGGAAAAATCAGGCCTTACCATAACTTTAGTTGATATTTTATCTAAATAAACCGAGTTTCAACTTTTCCCAGTTCGGGATCGCTGTAATCCCCCTAAGAATCGAAGCAATTTTAGGGGGAAAGTTGAATAATAGCGAAAAAATGCAGAATATGACCCAAATATTTTTACTTCATCCAACGGCCTTTCATGTCG
>NZ_JANFPJ010000039.1:0-15832 GCF_032227045.1 Pseudidiomarina fusca | reverse complement strand
GTTAACGTGCGGTTTGGAACGTTCAAATTTTTCTTTTGCCATGACTTTTCCTTAACTTAAGTTAAAAGCCCGGTCCTTGGTAGAGAACCGGACCAGACTCTACTTAATCTTTAGTTTGACGAGCAGCAATAACCTGCTCAGCAATGTTGTTTGGTGCTTCAGCGTACTTCAAGAATTCCATTGCATAAGATGCACGGCCCTGAGTCTGCGAGCGCAGGTCAGTAGCGTAACCGAACATTTCTGATAATGGAACTTGTGCACGAACTTCTTTCAAACCACCAGGGCCATCTTCCATACCTTCGATGATGCCGCGACGACGGTTCAAGTCACCTACTACGTCACCCATGAAGTCTTCAGGGGTAACAACTTCAACTTTCATCATTGGCTCTAACAGAGCTGGACGCGCTTGTAATGCACCTTTTTTGAAGGCCATGCTACCAGCAATTTTAAATGCCATTTCTGATGAGTCAACGTCGTGGTATGAACCATCATACAGAGTTGCTTTAACGCCTAGAACTGGGTAGCCAGCAAGTACACCATTTTGCATCTGCTCTTGGATACCTTTATCTACCGCAGGGATGTATTCCTTAGGAACCACACCACCAACAACTTCGTTCACGAACTGATAGTTCGGAGCTTCATCATCGTTTGCGTCAAACTCCATTGGCTCGATACGTAACCAAACGTGACCGAACTGACCGCGACCACCTGATTGACGTACGAACTTACCTTCAACTTCCACTTTCTGACGGATAGTTTCACGGTAAGCAACCTGAGGTTTACCTACGTTACATTCAACTTTGAACTCACGCTTCATACGGTCAACGATGATGTCTAGGTGAAGCTCACCCATACCAGAGATGATGGTTTGACCCGTCTCTTCATCAGTTTTAACGCGGAACGATGGATCTTCAGCAGCCAATTTACCTAAAGCGATACCCATTTTTTCTTGGTCAGCTTTGGTTTTTGGCTCTACTGCAACAGAGATTACTGGCTCTGGGAATTCCATACGCTCAAGCGTAATGATGTGGTTAGGATCACACAAGGTGTCACCAGTAGTCACATCTTTCAAACCGATAGCTGCAGCAATGTCGCCCGCCAAGATCTCTTTGATCTCTTTACGGTCGTTTGCGTGCATCTGTACCATACGGCCGATACGCTCACGCTTGCTCTTCACAGGGTTGTACACGGTATCGCCCTGAGCTAGAACACCCGAGTAAACGCGCAAGAAGGTCAAAGTACCCACGAATGGGTCAGTCGCGATTTTAAACGCCAATGCTGAGAACGGCTCGTCGTCAGATGACTTACGCACGCCTTCAGATTCGTCGTCTAAGATACCGCGAATTGCTTTAACTTCAGTTGGTGAAGGTAAGTATTCAATAACAGCGTCAAGCATCGCTTGAACACCTTTGTTTTTGAACGCAGAACCACACAAGCAAAGAATAATTTCGTTGTTCAGGGTACGTTGACGTAAACCAGCTTTGATTTCAGCTTCAGTCAACTCACCGCCTTCAAGATACTTATTCATCAACTCTTCGTTGGCTTCAGCAGCAGCTTCAATCAACTCGTTGTGCATTTCTTCAGCTTGCTCAAGCAATTCAGCTGGAATCTCTTCATAAGTGAAGGTCATGCCTTGGTCGGCTTCATTCCAGTTGATCGCTTTCATTTTCACTAAGTCAACAACGCCTTTGAAGTTTTCTTCAGTGCCGATGTTTAAGTGAATTGGCACCGGAGTAGCTGCCAAGCGAGTTTTGATTTGACCAACAACACGCAAGAAGTCTGCACCAGTACGGTCCATCTTGTTCACGAACACCATACGAGGTACTTCGTATTTGTTCGCTTGACGCCATACTGTTTCAGTTTGCGGCTGTACGCCTGATGATCCACACAAAACAACCACAGCACCGTCAAGTACACGCAGTGAACGTTCTACTTCGATAGTGAAGTCTACGTGTCCTGGAGTATCGATAACGTTGATACGGTGTTCAGGGAACTGCTGGTCCATACCTTTCCAGAATGCAGTAACAGCAGCTGAGGTGATAGTAATACCACGCTCTTGCTCTTGCTCCATCCAGTCGGTAGTCGCGGCACCGTCATGAACCTCACCTAATTTGTGAGACAGACCAGTGTAGAACAACACCCGCTCAGTGGTGGTTGTTTTACCAGCGTCTACGTGAGCACAGATACCGATGTTACGGTACCGCTCAATCGATGTTTGTCGAGCCATAAATTCCTCTTTGGGTTGCTTGTGTTATTACCAGCGGTAATGAGCAAACGCTTTGTTCGCTTCGGCCATGCGGTGAACGTCTTCACGTTTCTTCACTGCAGAGCCTTTGTTTTCTGATGCATCTAACATTTCACCTGCTAGACGCTGAGCCATGGATTTTTCACCCCGAGTACGCGCAGCATCAACTAACCAACGCATAGCCAGTGCATTGCGGCGAACAGGACGTACTTCGATTGGTACCTGATAGGTAGAACCACCTACACGGCGAGATTTAACCTCTACCGTAGGACGTACGTTGTCCAGCGCAGTTTCAAAAATTTCTAAGTGGTCTTTACCTGACTTAGTAGCCAGGATGTCTAACGCACCGTAAATAATCTTTTCAGCGACAGATTTTTTGCCGTCAACCATGACGACATTGATAAATTTAGCCAACAACTCTGATCCGAACTTAGGGTCCGGAAGGATTTTACGTTGACCAATGACGCGTCTTCTTGGCATCTCAATATTCTCCGATTAATTCAGGGTTTAACCCAAAACTTTAATTAACAGTTTGGCCTTACTAACGGAGAACCGTTAAGACTTAGGCCGTTTCGCGCCGTACTTAGAACGAGCTTGGCGACGATCATTTACGCCAGCGCAGTCTAATGCACCACGAACTGTGTGATAACGAACACCTGGCAAGTCTTTTACACGACCGCCGCGGATAAGTACGACTGAGTGTTCTTGCAGGTTGTGACCTTCACCACCAATGTACGAAGATACTTCGTAGCCGTTGGTCAAACGTACACGGCATACTTTACGCAGTGCTGAGTTTGGCTTTTTAGGGGTAGTAGTGTAAACACGGGTACATACGCCGCGTTTTTGTGGGCAAGCCTCAAGTGCCGGAACGTTGCTTTTAACAACCGGCTTTTGACGACCTTTGCGCACCAGCTGGTTAACTGTTGCCATTCATAACTCCTGATTGTGTTGATGTCGCTCAACAGAATGAAAAATCCAAAATTCCCCCGATTAGCTTACTTAGTTTAGATCATAAAAACCGATCCACGGGCTAAGCGCCCTAATATGGGGAGGCCGAATTTTAATGGTCAATAATTGGACTGTCAAGGAAAAGCGTAAGATCAATGACCTTTCGACGCCTCATGGTAGCTAGGTTTTGCGTCAATTAAATGACACAAGGCTAGGCTTTTGGGTGGCTATTCACCAAGTTAGAGCAGCCCTGAAGAGTTTTAGCAGAACTCTTACATGGCCTATCGCTCTTGTCGTTACATTTAATAAAAAGGCCAGTCATTTAGACTGGCCTTTTGAGGTGCTGAGGCTACTGACTAACAGTAACCCAAGCGTACTAACACTTATTCAGCTGCATCATCACTATCGATGCTGGCATTCAAGGCGTCAGCTAATTGCTGCTCGGCTTCTTCCGCTGTTACTTTTGGAGCTTCGAATGCAACCGCTGCTTCTGCACGTTTACGTGCACGCTCACGGTGGTATGCGAAACCAGTACCAGCTGGAATTAAGCGACCCACAATAACGTTCTCTTTCAAGCCACGTAATGGATCTTGCTTACCTTGTACCGCTGCTTCGGTTAATACGCGCGTAGTTTCTTGGAACGACGCTGCCGAAATAAACGATTCAGTCGACAATGATGCTTTGGTAATACCTAACAGCTGACGCTCGTAGGTTGCTGGCATCTTACCTTCAGCTTCTGCTTTCGCATTGGCCGCAAGTACTTCAGACAGCTCCATCATTTCGCCTTCAAGCAACTCGGTCTCACCTGGGCTTAGGATAATTGCTTTACGCAACATCTGCCGCACGATGGTTTCGATGTGCTTATCGTTAATCTTAACACCTTGTAAACGGTAAACTTCTTGAACCTCGTTCACAATATAGTTCGCTAACGCGCTAACGCCACGTAAACGTAAGATATCGTGTGGAGCTTCTGCACCGTCGGCAATAACTTCACCCTTAGTTACCTGTTCACCCTCAAAGATATTGAGCTGACGGTACTTAGGAATCATCTCTTCGTACTGATCACCACCGTCCATTGGGGTAATAATCAAACGACGCTTGCCTTTGGTTTCTTTACCGAAACTAACGGTACCTGAAATTTCCGCCAAGATTGCCGGCTCTTTCGGACGACGTGCTTCGAACAAGTCAGCAACGCGCGGTAGACCACCGGTAATATCGCGTGTTTTTGAGCCTTCTTGTGGAATACGTGCAACCGTGTCACCCACTTTCACTTCGGCATTGTCTTCAAGGTTGATAATCGCATTACCTGGCAAGAAGTACTGGGCCGGCATGTCGGTACCAACGATATTCACGTCGTTACCTTTCGCATCCACCAACTTCACCATCGGCCGCATGTCTTTACCAGAGCTGGTACGCTGACCGGCTTCTAGGACAACAATGCTCGACAAACCGGTAAGATCATCGGTTTGACGGGTCATGGTAACGCCATCAATCAAGTCAACAAACTTCAGACGACCTGCTACCTCAGTGATGATTGGGTGCGTATGCGGATCCCAATTCGCCACGATTTCGCCGGCTTCAACCGTTTCACCTTCGTTCTTCTTCAATACCGCGCCGTATGGCAGTTTATAGCGCTCGCGCTCACGGCCAAACTCATCAATTAAGGTCAGCTCGGTTGAACGTGAGGTGATAACAATGTGGCTGTCTGAGTTTTCAACGTATTTCGCGTTGTGTAACTTCAGCACACCTTTGTTCTTCACTTGCACGTTGTTCGCTGCAGAGTCTCGTGATGCCGCACCACCGATGTGGAACGTACGCATGGTTAACTGAGTGCCTGGCTCACCGATTGACTGAGCAGCGATAACACCTACTGCTTCACCTTGGTTCACCAAGTGACCACGCGCTAGGTCGCGACCATAACAGTTAGCACACACACCAAAGTCAGTGTCACAGGTAATAACTGAGCGTACTTTTACTTGGTCGACAGAGTTTTGCTCTAACACGTCACACATCTTCTCATCGAGCAGCGTGTTACGCGGAATCAATACATCGTCGGTACCAGGCATTAGCACGTCGTCACACACAACACGACCTAATACACGCTCACGCAATGGCTCTACAACATCACCACCTTCAATCAACGGCTTGATGTAGAGGCCTTCTTCGGTACCACAATCGTCTTCAACGATAACAACGTCTTGTGCTACGTCAACCAAACGACGAGTTAGGTAACCCGAGTTAGCTGTTTTCAGTGCGGTATCCGCCAAACCTTTACGAGCACCGTGAGTTGAGATGAAGTACTGAAGTACGTTCAAACCTTCACGGAAGTTAGCAGTGATTGGGGTTTCGATGATTGAGCCATCTGGCTTCGCCATCAAACCACGCATACCAGCTAACTGACGAATCTGTGCCGAGCTACCCCGAGCACCAGAGTCAGCCATCATATAAACCGAGTTAAATGACGCTTGCTGCTCTTCTTCGCCTTGAGCGTTGATCACGGTTTCTTTCGATAAGTTGTCCATCATTGCTTTAGACACTTTTTCGTTGGCCGTAGACCAGATATCGATAACCTTGTTGTATTTCTCACCAGCGGTTACCAAACCTTGCTCAAACTGCTCTTGAATTTCTGCTACTTCTTCTTCTGCTGCATCGATAATGTCTTTCTTAGCAGCAGGAATAACCATGTCATCAATACCAACTGACGCACCAGCAATCATTGCATAGTGGAAACCGGTATACATGATTTGGTCAGCAAAGATAACCGTTGGCTTCAAACCTAGGTCACGGTAAGAACGGTTCAATAAACGACCGATTTGTTTCTTACCCATAGGCTGGTTGATCATCTCAAACGGCATACCTTCTGGCAAAATCAGTGACAAGATGGCACGACCAACGGTGGTGTCATAGATGGTAGAGGTATGTGTACGCTCACCTTCTTCACTGATATGTACTTCGGCCAGACGCACTTTTACGCGAGCGTGAAGTGCTGCTGCACCGGCACGATAAGCTTTCTCGGCTTCTTTGGCATTTTTAAAGATCATGCCTTCGCCAGGAGCGTTAATTTTATCGCGCGTCATGTAGTAAAGACCCAAAACAACGTCCTGTGAAGGAACGATGATAGGATCACCACTAGCTGGTGACAAAATGTTGTTGGTTGACATCATCAACGCGCGCGCTTCAAGTTGCGCTTCTAACGTTAATGGTAAGTGAACCGCCATTTGGTCACCGTCAAAGTCCGCGTTATAAGCCGCACACACCAATGGGTGCAACTGAATCGCTTTACCTTCAATCAGGACCGGCTCGAACGCCTGGATACCCAAACGGTGCAAGGTTGGTGCACGGTTTAGCATCACTGGGTGTTCTTTGATCACTTCGTCTAGCACGTCCCAAACTTCTGGGATTTCGCGCTCAACCATTTTCTTCGCTGCTTTGATGGTAGTAGCTAAGCCACGACCTTCTAACTTGCCATAGATAAACGGCTTGAATAGCTCAAGGGCCATTTTCTTCGGTAAGCCACACTGATGCAGACGTAACTTAGGACCTACAGTAATTACTGAACGGCCTGAGTAATCTACGCGCTTACCAAGCAAGTTTTGACGGAAACGACCTTGCTTACCTTTGATCATGTCAGCCAAAGATTTCAATGGACGCTTGTTGGTGCCAGTAATAGCACGGCCACGACGACCGTTATCCAACAAGGCATCAACCGCTTCTTGCAGCATACGCTTTTCGTTGCGAACAATAATGTCCGGCGCAGCTAGGTCTAACAAACGCTTCAAACGGTTGTTACGGTTGATTACACGACGATATAAATCGTTCAAATCAGAGGTCGCAAAACGGCCACCGTCAAGTGGTACCAACGGACGTAAATCTGGTGGCAACACAGGCAATACTTTTAAGATCATCCACTCTGGCTTATTGCCTGAGTAATGGAATGATTCTAATAGCTTAAGGCGTTTGCTGATTTTCTTACGCTTGGTTTCAGAATTGGTTTCTGGCAACTCTTCACGCAATTGCTTGATATCGCCTTCAATGTCGATGTGTTGTAACAACGATAGTACCGCTTCGGCACCCATCTTAGCTTCAAACTCGTCGCCATGCTCTTCAAGCGCGTCTAAGTAGTCTTCTTCAGACAGGATTTGACCACGCTCTAACGAAGTCATGCCTGCTTCAGTAACCACATAAGATTCAAAATACAGCACGCGCTCGATATCACGCAGAGTCATATCAAGCATCAAACCAATGCGGCTTGGCAGTGATTTCAAGAACCAGATATGCGCAACTGGGCTAGCAAGCTCAATGTGACCCATACGCTCACGACGTACTTTAGTGAGGGTAACTTCAACGCCACACTTCTCACAGATCACACCGCGGTGCTTCAAGCGCTTGTACTTTCCACACAAGCACTCATAGTCCTTCACCGGGCCGAAAATGCGCGCACAGAACAAACCATCACGCTCAGGCTTGAACGTACGATAGTTGATCGTTTCTGGCTTTTTCACTTCACCGAAAGACCAGCTGCGGATCATGTCCGGAGAAGCAAGTCCGATGCGAATCGCATCGAACTCTTCAGTCTGGTTTAACGGCTTTAAAAACTTTAATAAGTCTTTCACGATTTATCTCCTGGCAATTAGCGTCCGGTGGTGTCTCAGTCTTGGTCCAACTCAATGTTGATACCAAGTGAGCGGATTTCCTTCAGCAATACATTGAAGGATTCCGGCATACCTGCTTCCATCCGCAGATCGTTGTCGACAATGTTTTTGTACATCTTGGTACGACCGTTTACGTCGTCCGACTTCACTGTCAACATCTCTTGCAGAGTATAAGCAGCACCGTATGCTTCCAGTGCCCACACTTCCATCTCACCAAAACGCTGACCACCGAATTGCGCTTTACCACCCAACGGCTGCTGAGTAACCAAGCTGTACGAACCGGTAGAACGGGCGTGCATCTTGTCATCAACCAAGTGGTTCAATTTCAGCATGTACATGTAACCTACGGTTACATCACGCTCAAAACGCTCACCAGTACGGCCGTCATATAAAGTAATCTGACCTGATTCTGGTAAATCAGCTAGCTTCAACAAGTCTTTAATTTCGCGCTCTACAGCACCATCGAATACAGGTGTTGCAGTAGGTAAGCCCTTCTTCAGGTTATTTGCCAAGCGCATTACCTCGTCATCGCTGAAGTCATCGATATCAACTTCTTGACGAGTTTCGCCCAACTCATAAACCTTCTTCAAGAACTCACGCATTTCGGCTACTTTAGCGTGCTGTTTCAGCATGTTCTCAATTTTGGTACCGATGCCGCGTGCGGCCATACCCAAGTGAGTTTCAAGGATCTGGCCAATGTTCATCCGCGATGGTACGCCCAACGGGTTCAACACGATATCAACCGGCACGCCGTGCTCATCGTGTGGCATATCTTCAACTGGCTGAATAGTTGAGATAACACCTTTGTTACCGTGACGACCAGCTAACTTATCACCAGGCTGAATACGACGGCGTACAGCTAGGTAAACTTTAACGATCTTCAACACGCCCGGTGCCAAGTCATCGCCTTGCTCGATCTTACGACGCTTGTTCTCAAACTTAGCGTCGAAATCATTACGAATTTCTTCGTATTGCTGAGCAATTTGTTCTAGCTGCTGCTGAGCGTCTTCGCTCTTCAGGTTCTGCGTTAACCATTTGCTTTGCTCAAGGCTAGCTAGCTTCGATTCATCGAAACCGTTCGCTAACAACAAGCTACGTGCACGCTCAAAAATACCTTTCTCAAGGATCTTGAACTCGTCAGTTAAGTCTTTCTTAACTTGCTTCAGTTGCATCTCTTCGATGTCTTTAGCACGCTTGTCTTTCTCTACCCCATCACGGGTAAATACTTGAACGTCGATAACAGTACCGGTAACGCCGTTTGGCACACGCAGTGAGCTATCTTTAACGTCTGAAGCTTTTTCACCAAAAATAGCTCGCAACAACTTCTCTTCTGGAGTCAGCTGGGTTTCGCCTTTTGGTGTTACTTTACCTACTAGAATGTCACCGCCTGATACTTCAGCACCAACGAATACAACACCTGAGTTATCAAGTTTGTTCAGCGCTGATTCACCTACGTTAGGGATATCGGCAGTAATTTCTTCAGCACCTAACTTAGTATCACGCGCCACACAGTTCAGTTCTTGAATGTGAATGGTGGTTAAACGGTCTTCTTGTACCACTCGTTCTGAAATCAAAATCGAGTCTTCGAAGTTGTAACCGTTCCATGGCATGAAGGCCACGCGCAAGTTTTGTCCAAGTGCTAATTCCCCCATATCGGTTGACGGGCCATCAGCTAGCACGTCGCCGCGCATTACTGGCTCGCCTACGTTAACCGTAGGGGTTTGGTTAATACAGGTGTTCTGGTTAGAACGCGTGTATTTAACCAAGTTGTAGATATCGATACCGGCTTCGCCTGGTACCATCTCTTCTTCATTAACTTTTACAACAATACGGCTGGCGTCGACTTTATCAACCACACCACCACGTTTTGCTACAACCGTCACCCCTGAGTCTACTGCTACGGTACGTTCAATACCGGTACCTACTAACGGCTTATCGGCACGTAATGTTGGTACTGCTTGACGTTGCATGTTCGCGCCCATCAAGGCACGGTTAGCATCGTCATGCTCAAGGAATGGAATTAAGCTTGCCGCAATCGATACGATCTGCTGTGGCGCTACGTCCATATATTGAACTTGCTCTTTTGACATCAGAGTAAATTCGTTTTTGTGACGACAAGGTACTAGGTCATCAACTAACTCACCTTTATCATTCAGGGTAACGTTAGCCTGGGCGATAACAAAGTTACCTTCTTCAATCGCTGACAAATAGTCTACTTCGTCGGTGACTGCACCATTCTCAATCCGGCGGTACGGAGTTTCTAAGAAACCGTACTCGTTGGTACGAGCAAAGGTAGATAGCGAGTTAATCAAACCGATGTTTGGACCTTCCGGAGTTTCGATTGGACAAACCCGACCGTAATGGGTTGGGTGTACGTCTCGAACCTCAAAGCCGGCGCGCTCACGCGTAAGACCGCCTGGACCTAAAGCAGAAATACGACGCTTGTGCGTGACTTCTGACAATGGGTTGTTTTGGTCCATAAACTGTGACAACTGGCTTGAACCGAAGAACTCTTTAACGGCCGCGCTAATTGGCTTGGCATTGATCAGATCTTGCGGCATGGTGGCATCTAAATCACCAAGGCTTAGGCGTTCTTTAACTGCACGCTCTACCCGTACCAAGCCCACGCGGAATTGGTTTTCGGCCATTTCGCCAACCGAACGAATACGACGGTTACCTAAGTGATCGATATCATCGACGATATCTAAGCCATTACGGATGTCGATAAGCTTTTTCATCACATCAATAATGTCTTCTTTAGTAAGCACACCTGCACCGGTTAAGTCTTCACGACCTAAACGACGGTTGAACTTCATCCGACCGACTGACGATAAATCGTAACGGTCTTCGCTGAAGAACAAGTTTTCAAACAAGGTTTCTGCTGCATCTTTAGTGGGCGGCTCGCCCGGACGCATCATGCGGTAGATTTCTACTAACGCCTCTAAACGAGTATTAGTAGAGTCAATGCGCAAGGTCTCGCTCATGTATGGACCATGATCAAGATCGTTAACAAACAAGGTTTCAAATTTCTTGAACCCTGCTTCACGCAGTTTGGCCAACAATTCAAGGGTTAACTCAGTGTTTGCCGGCGCAATAACCGTGTCAGTGCCTTTTTCTTTGTAATCTTTAGCAAGAACTTTACCGACCAGATATTCTAATGGAACTTCCATTTCTGGGGTGTTCAGGTTAGCGATTTGGTTGATATGGCGCGCAGTAATACGACGACCTTTCTCAACAATCACATCACCTTCATCGTTCTTGATATCAAATTTGGCAGTTTCTCCACGCAGGCGCTCAGGCACCAATTGCATGAATACTTTTTTGTTGCGGAATTGGAAATAAGTAGTCTCGAAGAACATCTCTAAGATTTCTTCGGTATTGTAATCCAAGGCACGCAAAATGATCGATGCCGGTAATTTACGACGGCGATCGATACGAACGAATACGTTGTCTTTCGGGTCAAATTCAAAATCTAACCAAGAGCCACGATACGGAATCACACGAGCGTTATACAACACCTTACCCGATGAATGGGTTTTCCCTTTGTCGTGATCATAGAACACGCCAGGAGAGCGGTGTAGCTGAGAAACGATAACACGTTCAGTACCATTGATAACAAAGGTACCGTTGTCGGTCATCAATGGGATTTCGCCCATATAAACTTCTTGCTCTTTCATGTGCTTAACGGTGCCAGCCGCAGCTTCTTTATCATAGATAACTAAGCGCAGTTTCACCCGCAATGGAGCAGAGTATGTGATGCCACGAATTTGACATTCTTGTACGTCAAAGGTCGGCTCACCTAAGTGATAGCTCACGTACTGCAATTCCGAATTACCTGAATAGGCGGTAATTGGAAATACTGAGCGAAATGCCGCTTCCAGACCGTTATTGCCTTCTGGATCCGGCTCGATGAATTTTTTAAATGAATCTAATTGGATTGACAGCAGGTATGGCACTTCAAGTACATGAGGCCGTTTACCAAAATCCTTACGAATACGTTTTTTCTCAGAGTAGGAGTACGCCATGGGGTTCCTCAGCTAGCTGATTGATGACCCTAACCACCGGAGTAGGAGTCGATGGTTAAAAACAAACTACTTAAAGCTTGTCGTTCCCGTTTTTGTCACCGCGAGCATGCACCCCAATAACGGGCAAAAATGATACATGCTTTACAGCGCAAAAAGGCTGGTAGCAATATTGCCACCAGCCCTAGGCCTAAAAGGCCAAGTTATGTAAGTGGTTAAACTTACTTAACTTCAACTTCCGCACCAGCTTCAGTCAATTCTTTAGCAAGTGCTTCTGCGTCTTCTTTGCTGATGCCTTCTTTAACAGCAACAGGTGCAGACTCAACCATATCTTTAGCTTCTTTCAAGCCAAGACCGGTTGCGCCACGTACTGCTTTGATAGCAGCAACTTTGTTAGCGCCTGCAGCTTTCAAGATTACGTCAAATTCAGTTTTCTCTTCTGCAGCTTCAGCAGCTACAGCTGGGCCAGCAGCTACTGCAACAGCAGCAGATGCGTCAACACCGAATTTTTCTTCAGCTGCTTCAATCAACTCTACCAATTCCATAACTGGCATTTCAGCGATTGCATTCAAAATATCGTCTTTAGTAAGAGCCATAACTCTAAACTCCTGGGTTATAAATTACAAAAAAATGGTTATAAAAACCGCTTCTATTTAGCGTCTTTAATTGCCGACAACACACGCACAAACTTAGTAGGTACTTCGTTAATTGTACGAACGAACTTACTAACAGGCGCTTTGAAGGTTGCAAGCAATTTCGCCAATGCTTCGTCGCGAGTCGGAAGTGAAGCAACTGCTTCAAGCTTATCTGCACCCATCAAACCGTTACCGATTGATAGAGCAGTTACTTTAAGGTGCTTGTTCTGTTTAGCGAAATCTTTGAACAAACGCGCAGCAGAGCCAGGCGCATCCAAAGAGAAGCCGTAGACCAAAGGACCTACAAGTGCCGCATCCATGTCACCAAATTTCGTGTCAGCGAACGCACGCTTAGCTAATGTATTCCGAATAACTTTCAGATACACGCCTTGCTCACGAGCTTGACGACGAAGTTGGGTCATGTCCGCAACTTCCATACCACGATACTCAGCAACAGCGACGGATAGAGCGTTTGAAGCAACTTCGTTAATTTCTTTAACGATTGCCTTTTTTGCTGCTAAACCTAGTGCCACTAGTATCACCTCTTTTTTTGACCCTTTGCGAAAACGCGCCGGGTCATCGTTACACATAGGCAGAAAACCACATTCTGCCACGTTGTCACGGTGAATCTCTTACCCAGAGAGTCTGAGTCGGATATCACCATCTGCGCAGGAAATTAAGTGTCGCTTTAAATCCCGAAGGATGGTCTCGCGATACACCTGCGGTCTTGGATGAGAGCGTTAGCTCCAACCCATAAACCTTTGAAATCTTAGCTTAACGTGCTTTGGTCGATGGCTACGCCAGCGCCCATAGTGGTTGATAAGCTAACTTTCTTAATGTATTGACCTTTAGCTGAAGAAGGCTTAGCTTTCTTCAGAGCAGCTAATAGAGATTCTAAGTTCTCTTTTAACTTATCGTTATCGAAATCAACTTTACCGATAGTAGCATGGATAATACCAGCTTTATCGTTACGATAACGGATCTGACCAGCTTTAGCGTTTTGTACCGCAGTAGCTACGTCAGGAGTTACGGTGCCAGTTTTAGGGTTTGGCATCAGGCCACGTGGACCTAAGATTTGACCCAGCATACCAACCACACGCATAGCGTCTGGAGAAGCGATAACAACATCAAAGTTCATCTCGCCTTTCTTGATTTGCTCAGCTAAGTCTTCCATACCTACTAAATCAGCACCAGCTGCTTTAGCTTTTTCTACGTTAGCGCCGCTAGTGAATACTGCAACACGAACGTCACGACCAGTACCGTTAGGTAGTACAGTAGCACCACGAACGTTTTGGTCAGATTTACGAGCATCGATACCCAGATTTACTGATACATCAACGCTTTCTTTGAATTTAGCAGTTGCCAATTCTTTCAACAGGTTGATCGCTTCGTTGATTTCATAATCACGAGCTTCAACTTTCTCACGGATCAGACGAGCGCGTTTAGTTAACTTAGCCATCTTATAGACCCTCCACTTTCAAGCCCATTGCGCGAGCAGAGCCGGCAATAGTACGTACTGCTGCTTCAAGACTAGCCGCTGTTAAGTCAGGCTCTTTGGTCTTAGCAATTTCTTCTAACTGAGCTACAGTTACAGTACCAACTTTATCAGTGTTTGGACGGCCTGAACCACTCTTAATGCCTGCTGCTTTCTTCAACAAGAAGGCTGCTGGAGGAGTTTTAGTGATAAAGGTGAAAGAACGGTCTTCAAAAACGCTGATTTCAACAGGAACCGGAGCGCCTTTTTCAAGTTCGCCAGTTGCTGCGTTAAACGCTTTACAGAATTCCATGATGTTCACACCGTGTTGACCCAATGCTGGACCTACCGGTGGTGATGGGTTAGCTGCACCAGCTGCTACTTGCAACTTGATGATAGCTTTTAACTTCTTAGCCATGTTTTAGCCTCTTGGTTGCGGGTCTAACGCCTCGTAAGTCTAAGAGTTGACTTACTCTAACGGCTCCCCAATATAAAAAGGAGGCGAATTATAGTCTTATTCGCCCCTGATTGCAACTAACGAAGTGCGTTTTTCGTACACTTCGTTCTTCGTTGTTCGTACACTTCGTTGTTCGTACACTTCGTTGTTCGTACGCTGCGCTGTTCGTGGTTCGTGCGCTTTGCTGTTCGGGGTTCGGGGTTCGAGCAGTGCGAAGCACGGACGAACAGTGAACGAAGTGAACGGACGAATCACGAATAACGGCTGTTACGCTTTTTCTACCTGGCCGAACTCAAGCTCAACCGGCGTGGCGCGACCAAAGATAGAGACCGATACTGTTAAGCGGCTCTTGTCGTAGTCTACGCTTTCTACGGTACCATTGAAGTCAGCAAACGGACCGTCATTAACCCGTACAACTTCGCCCGCTTCAAACAAGGTTTTTGGCTTAGGCTTATCAACCGAGTCTTGCAGGCGATTCAGAATAGTGTCAGCTTCTTTTTGCGTGATTGGAATCGGACGCTCTTGCGTTCCGCCAATAAAACCTAGTACGCGTGGGATAGATTTGACCAAGTGCCAAGCAGCTTCATCCATCGCCATTTCGACTAGTACATAGCCTGGGAAGAATTTGCGTTCGCTTTTCGCACGCTTGCCCGCTTTCATTTCCACAACTTCTTCAGTTGGTACTAAGACTTCACCGAATTTGTCTTCCATACCGTGCATTTTGATATGCTCGCGCAGAGACTCAGCAACACGCTTCTCAAAACCAGAGAATGCTTGAACCACGTACCAACGTTTTTTAATTTGCTCTGCCATTGATTAAAACTCCAATCCGGTAAAGAAGCCAACGACACGAACTAAAATCGCATCCATGCCCCATAAGATTAAAGATACAATTGCGGTCGCAACAACAACAATAATAGTAGTTTGAGTAGCTTCTTGACGCGTTGGCCAAACTACGCGACGAACCTCTGTGCGGCTTTCTTTAGCAAAGCCACGGAACCGACGGCCTTTCGAGGTCATGCCCGCAATAACACCTGCGATAACAACCAACAGCACAACAGCAATCGCACGATAAAGTACTGATACTTGTTCTGTGTAGTAATAGTTACCAAGGACTGCGGCAGCAAGTAAAACGATAGCGACTAACCATTTTAAGGCGTCGAACGAGCTGCTTTGCGTTTCGGTGTTTGCACTCATTATTTAATCCTGTAATTGAAAAAACTCGTTATTCGCTATTCGTCCGTTCGGTCTCGCCTCACTTTTCGTCCGCTCACTAAGTTCGCTTTTCTAACCGCGAACAACAAAGTGAACAAACAGCGCAGCGGACGAAACACGAACAACGCTTTGAATTTGTTGGCAGGGGTGGAGGGATTCGAACCCCCAACCGTCGGTTTTGGAG
>NZ_JANFPJ010000038.1:0-19799 GCF_032227045.1 Pseudidiomarina fusca | reverse complement strand
TATATCCCCGCCCGATTGGGCGAGGGTTTACGCGGGTTTTGCTAAATCATTCATCACTTGAAAAGTTTGATCGGCAAAGTAACAAACCCCGCGATCCGCACCATGTTCTTCATCCAGTGCCGTAATGGGCACCCAACCGCACTGATAAGTACCCTCTGGCGCAATTCCTCCCGCGGTTGTATCGATCGGGTAAGGCGCACCATCAAGATAACCGGCAAAATAATCCCAGCCTAAATCACGCATGGCGCTGTCACCAAGGGCATGGTTATCTGGCCCTAAATCAGACCCTGTTAGATGCATTTTACCGATAAGTGCGCTCACGTAGCCGGCCTCTGAACGCAGTAATTCAGGTACCGAAACCGCGTAGGGAGACATTTGGGAGTTGGCTAAATCCGTTGAAACAATTGCGTTTCGAACACCATTTCTGAAGGGGTAGCGACCATCAAAAAACGTCACCCGGGTGGGCGAACAGGTAGGCATCGTCCAAGTATTACGAAAACGCACCCCAGCTTCAGCAATAGCATTAATCGACATGGTATTTGCCGGTACCGCACCGCCATACCCAAAAGCCGAAAACTGATCGATACCTGCATCATCGATAACAATAAACAGGATGTTGGGTGGCGTTTCTGCCAGCGGCGGATCTGGCGGCGTAGGTACTGGAGTTGCCACCTCAGAATCATTATTGCATGCGCTCAACAACACCGCTGACGAGAAAACGAACATTTTAACAAGGTGCCACATAGGTTTCTTTCCCTAGCTACGTAACCACTAAGTAAAGACCCATTACTCGCTTAAGTCAAAGCTAGTGCTGCTCATATGGAAGTTATTTATACCATTGCTCCGCCAACCTGGATGTAAGATAATGCCCCTATGACAACATTATCCCTACTAGAACTGGTGCGTGTGACCACCGCAGCTGATGCTGGCACTGCCATTAATCACGCTCGTGATCTTGGTCATCACGCCGAACAATGGGGCTACCAACGAATTTGGGTAGCTGAACATCACAACATGCCGGGTATTGCTAGTGCAGCAACCGCATTGGTGGTTGCACACATCGCTGGCGGCACCCAATCCATTCGGGTCGGCGCAGGCGGTATCATGCTACCCAACCATGCGCCCTACATTATTGCGGAGCAATTTGGTACGCTCGCTCAATTGTATCCGGGCCGTATTGATTTAGGTTTAGGCCGAGCCCCTGGCACGGACCCCGTCGCTATTCGTGCTATGCGCCGTCCGGCTCATGCATCTGAGCAATTTCCACAAGATATCTTGGAGTTACAGAGCTACTTAGCACCAGCTAGCGAGTCACCAGCGATCTTGGCGGTACCAGCTACCGGTACGGAAGTGCCTTTGTGGATTTTAGGTTCGAGCATGTACGGCGCCAGTTTAGCCGCTGAACTTGGCTTGCCCTATGCCTTTGCCTCCCATTTTGCACCTGAAATGCTCCTGCCTGCGCTGCAACTTTATCGCAGTAAGTTCAAGCCCAGCAAGCAACTAGCCGAGCCCTACGCGATGGCGGGCATTAATGTGATTGCTGCTGACACGGACGCCGAAGCTACCCGTTTAGCTACCACTCAGCAGATGTCTTTTGCTGATTTAGCCGGCGGTCGCCAGCGCTTAAGTCAGCCACCCATAGACGACATTGAGAGCTATTGGTCACCAAGAGAGAAGGCAACCGCAGAACGCATGTTAGCGCGGTCCGTGATTGGCGCTCCTGATACGGTGCGACAAGGCTTACAGAGCTTCATCAAGGAAACCGGTGTCGATGAACTCATGATTGTATCGGACGTGTATGACCATCAAGCCCGCTTGCGCTCCGTCGAGCTTATTGCGCAAGCAATGCAAAATGACGAGCTGTAACCAGCCACAATCACCAGAGAGGCCCCACATGCAGCCAAGTATTTCGGTCATTACCTTAGCGGTTGACGATTTAGAACGCGCACTAGTTTTCTATCGCGATGGTTTAGGCTGGCCTACTGCTGGCATTGTGGGCACCCAATACGAATACGGTGCGGTGGTTTTTTTTGATATTAATCCGGGGCTTAAACTTGCCCTGTGGCCGCGTGCTAGCTTAGCTCGCGACACAGGGTTGTCACTTGCTGAGCCCACCTCAACCAACATGCTGCTCAGCCACAATGTGGCTGAGCGCGACCAAGTAGATGCTGTATTTGCGCAAGCACTTGCCGCCGGAGCCAGCCAAGTCAAAGCGCCACAAACGGTGTTTTGGGGCGGCTACGCTGGTTATTTTAGCGACCCCGACGGCCATTTGTGGGAAGTGGTGTTCAACCCCGCTTGGCCAAGCTAACGCAGCCAGCTATTGCGCATCACACACAGTTCCTACAGCCGCTTCTATCAGCTGGAGATCGAGCTCGTTGGTTTGTGCATCAAAATTAACATCGTACCAACTTGAACCCTGCCAGCCAGCCGCATCATATTGGCCATGGTGATATTAAAGTACGCCCCGATATTCGCCGGCTCACGCCCAGCGGTGCGGATTTTGTCGATGGCCAACAGGCCGATTACGATCTGATCTTGCAAGCCACAGGTTACCAACTGCATTACCCCTTTATTGCGGCCGAACACTTGAATTGGCAAAGTTACGCACCGCAGCTGTACCTCAATATATTCAGTCCGCGCCATGCCAATCTGTTTGTGATGGGCATGGTCGAGGCTTCGGGGCTTGGCTGGCAAGGCCGTGATGAGCAAGCTCAATTAGTGGCAGCGGTGATTCGTCTGCAACAGGATAACCCCAGCGCTGCGCAGAGTTTTTTCGACAAAGTACAGCAACATGCCAATCAGCGTATTGATGGCGGCATGAACTATTTGCAACTCGAGCGCATGGCTTATTACGTGCACAAAGAGAGCTACTTAAAAGCCCTGGCAACCGAGCGCCAAGCCCTCGCCTCTATGGCTGATAACCGCTCAAATCGCTAGGAGCACCTATGTCTGCGAGTTCGTTGTTGCTGCTAAATGGCATCCTTGCGGGTGAGCATGACAGCGCTCTTTAAAGCGAAACGGTTGCCCGCCTGGTTATTGCGTGCGGCCCTGCATATCGGCCAACGCTTAAAGTTAACCCGCTACAGCGCTGAACAAGTAGATTTTCTACGCTAACGACAACGGGCCCAATGCAGGGGAATATCCTGCAGCCATTGTTGTAACATGGCGCGTTGTTCACGTTGCAATAGTTGATGATACCCGGCTAAATCGCCACCACCAGCAAGCTGCTCAGCAAAAACCTGCTGTTTGGCCGGATAAGCATGTGCTGTGGCATGCTCACAAAACCACGCTAACTCAGGCACCGCAATATGGCTAAAACCTTCTTGCTGCGCGATATGAAAGCCCTTGGCATCCAAATCACCAAAGTAGCATAGCGGTTTAGCGCTGCTGCGCCAGCGTTGCAACAATGCCGCCCGGCCTTGGCTGTAAGCCACGTCGCCGCGGTAAACCACTAACATGGGTGCAGGCGTAGACGGCAACTGAAATTGCTGCAACTGATAAAAGCAATCTAGATTCTCCACCACCACCAACGCGGCATAGTTATCGAGATCTAAGCTGCGTTGATCGACATCCAGGATCTCCTGCTGCCGGGCCATCAACACCCGCTGCGCCCGCGGCTTGCTGCGGACACTCTTATGTTCAGCTTGTCCTTGTTTGGCTTGGGCCAGACTGCTACCGCTAAGATCCGTACCAAGCGGCGCCAACTGTTGTTGCTGCAAGCGCGTGCTAATGCCCTTGAGCAGCTCTTGGCTGTAGGCAAATTGCGGCTGCTGGGCCGCATGACTAGCAATCAGATCTTGCTCCACACACCATTCAAGCACAGCTTGGTCGGTAGCCCGCACGGTTCGCACCACTCTCAACTGGCGTTGCAATTGCGCCGCAATAGTTTGCAGTAACTTACGCTCACGGGGCTTTAAATCAGACATACTCAGGGCACCATCAACCTAAGCCACCGATTGAGGCTGATAACGCACAGCAATATCAGCAATCAGATACAGATGGTTAAAACGACTGGCGGGCTGCTCTTGCCGATACAACTGAAATAACTGCTGCTCGTGACGAGGCAAACCGTTGTACTCGCCCAACACCTGAAATAACCACACCTCGGGTGGCCATGACAATTGTTGTTGCTGCAAGTAATCAAGCGCAGACAAGGGCTCAGCGTCATGGGCCTGGGTATCTTGGGCCCGCTCACAGACCGCAATAAAGTATTGCATCGCATCTTCTTTGAGCTGCTGCTGACGTGCCTCAACCGCTTGTTGCTTGGCATTCACCTCAATGCTATTGCTATTAGAACTGGCCGTATCCACTTTGGCTTTCAGCGCCAACTCTTTGTACAAGCTATGAATTAACGGCACCAAGGCCGGCTGCTGCTCGCGTTTATCCAGCGCTACCCCCGCACTTGCCAGCACCGGAGCGGCATGGTTCACCAATCTGGGCACCTGAGTACGGTAGGAATAATCGCCGATGGCAAAGCTTGGATGCTCGCGCAAAAAACCCGCCATATTCACCACCAACAAGCTGCGTTCTTGCTGCTCTCGGAAGCGTGTCATCAGCTCAACTAAGCGTTTTTGAACTTCGAGCAAACTGCCATGGTGGGTGTTAATTTGTTGCTGCAGACGGCTCACCAATAGTTTACGAAGCCCCGGATGTCCCTCCGCCAGCTCAATAAACTCATCAAAATCAATCAGCGACAACCCTTCAATAAGACGCTTGATTTGCTGTTGAGCACGACCATTTTCACGAATTTTATCGCTTAAATTGCTAACGAAACCAAAGTTACTGTTCAAGCGGTGCCATAAACTAAAAATGGCTTCTTCAAATTGTGAGGTTAAATCATAAACCGCCTCTTCTATACGCAGCATCTGGCTATCAACACGTACGCCATCGCCCATACGCTGGGCCTCACGCATGCCTTCTACGTAACCACGAATCGCCACCAGTTTATCGGCCACATCGGCATCAATTTGCCGACGACTTTCGTCAGTCACCAAAGCCGCGACTAATTGCGTTACCGGATGTCGTAATTTAACTTCGGTGCTAGCGTCAGGTTGATACAGAATTCGCGCTGCTATCAAGCGCTTTAAACTGCGCTCGGATACTGCAGCCACGTCAATGCTACCGCGTAAATACCCCTGCATCAGTAGCTTCGCATGGTCGCCTATCAATTTGAGACGCTCTGCTCCTACCTCAAACAAGCTACTCAGCAGCTGTGATTCGCGCTCTTGTCCAGCCATTAGAGTAACTCCACTTGGCTCTGACTTTCATCCAACGGGATGTTTTCTTCATCTTTAATAAAGCGCACCAAATCAAGCAAATAATCAATTTTACCAGTGACGGTAAAATACAACCGATTGGCATGAGGCTGCAGCAAATAACCATGCTCAACCAAGCGCTTAGCCACTTGCTTGGCTTGGGCATCTACCGCATCTGCATTCGAGTTAAAAAACTTATCATTTGCTAGGGCTTGCAGGCGCTGACGCAAACTTGGGTTGTCTTCAGTTTTTACCATCAACTCTTGCAGTTTAATGGTATCGCCAGCCGTCAAAATCGCATCGCTACCCATGGCTTCTTGCACATAGGTTAACCACTCTAACAAGGGCAACATCGAACTCATCACTACACTGAGCTGTTGTTTTAAGTGCTCGCGTGCGGGTTCGTCGATATCGCGATAGGCCAAGAAAAAGACGGTTTGTTCATCATTGGTGGCCACCCGGCGGTTCAGTGGGCGTAAATAATCATCCAAGCCTTCACGCACCTCGTCGCGCTGCAACTTGGTAAAGTAATCTTCGTTGGTAATTGCACAAATGTACTGCCCCGCTAACAAGGCTTCTAGTAAAGGTCCGTGTGGCATTAGGCGGTACCTCCTGTCACCTGATGAGCAGGCTGCAACTGCTGTAACTTTTTCGTAAGCTCAGACACGCGTGGTTTAATCCGCTTTAACTGGCCTTTGTTAGGTTGCTGCGCATGAGGTTCAATCAAATACCTATGCTTAAACAGCAACAACACATCACTTTCAGGGTTAGGAAAGGCCCCCACAATATCAATGTTGTTGTGATTACAGGCATCAAATAACTTTTCAACGTTGTGATATGCCAAAGTACCAATCTCATCGATCGGCCAATGAATGGTCACGTCCGCTTGCGGTGGTCGTAATAACCGCGTAAAGGCCAATAAGAACTTACATAAAATAAGATAGGCCATACCATGGCTCGACGAATCCGTTAATTGGCGATCATTACGAATCACCACCGGCTCACCGTTTTCTATCAGGTTTAATTGTAATTTCAATAAGCTTTCGATGGTGTATTCCTGATTCGCTTTCAGTAAATCAGCCACCTCAGTTAAATGTTCAATATATTCCGCAGGTGGTAACAATTCGCCAGAACTATTCCACACCTTGTACTGATAAGTCATTTCTTTAAGCGGCTTCCAAAAGCTTAATTCATCAATAGTTGAACTGATTTTAACTTCGGCTTTATCAATACCATCTAAAGTGAGTTCATCAGTAACCGCTTGGGTTAAGCGCCGGCTGTAATCACTCACGCGTTTATGAATATCGTTAAACACGGTAAAGAATTCAAACAAGCCTTTACCGATGGTTCGACCTTGATCAATGGTTTGCTCTTGTTTGGCTTCCAGCACTTTTAACAATTCAGCTAAGGTAGTAACTTGCGCTTGTAGATCTGGGGCTTCGCCCAACTGCCCTAACGATTGCTCAATAAAGCTCATAAATTGGCTATCGGCATCTTGGCGTAAATCACTTTCTAAGCGTGGAATGCGCTGTTCGAGATCTTTATCAAGCTTCTGCTTATCATCCAACAGCTGGTGAGCTCGCGCCACGTGCTCGCTAACATCGCCGGCATTAAAATCAGTATCAAGCGCAGCTATGGTTGCTACCGGCAAATCCGCCATGCGTTGCACCAAAGCCTGTAAATTCATCACCTGGCGCTCAATTTTCTCCAACTGCTCTTTCACATCGTTGGCTTGGCGTTGCAGCAGTTGTTTCTGATCACGGTACTTATTTTCGTGCAGCTCTAACTCTGCGCCTACTTCGCGCAGTTGTTGTTTTGCACGTTGCTCAGCGGCCAACCATTGCGGCCTTAGGCCCTGCCAAGTGACCTGCATGAACTGCTGATACTTGGCAAAATGATCACGTTGAGCCTCGGTATCACGAATATGTTCGCTACGTTGTAAACGCTCCTGCTTTAGCTCGGCTAAGCGTTTCGGGTCCACCCCTTCGTCAGCCAGCTTGGCACTAAAGCTTCGCTCTAAGTCAGCCATTTGCTCAGCCGTTTGTGCCTTGGCGCGCTCGAGTTCGCTGCTTAAATCAGCCACGGCATCGTCAAGGATTTGCAACTGCTCCTGAAATTCCGCCGTTTGCTCCAGCGCCAGCGTTTGCTGCTCCGATTCCACCTCAGCTAGGGCCTGCGCTCGCTGCTCTTTAGTTTTCTGCAGTTGTTGCTGTAACTGCTCTAACCGCTGCCGCAGTTGCCCTTTACGCTCCTGCTCTAATTGGCGCTGGGTATGCAGTAAGCGTTGCTTGTTGTCGCGGGCAAACTCCACATCTTGGGTACTGCTGCGTAACTGCTGTTGCAACCTATCTAATTGTTGTTGCTGCAATTTCGCATGCTCAACTGCCTTCGCAAAAGTCTTTTCTGTTTCCTGCACCTGTTGCTGGGTGCGCTGCCACTGCTCGCTGGCTTGCTCGTGTTGCTCCTGCAAACGCTCGTCCGTACTGGCGTAATCGGGCAATTCAACGGCGCTTAAATCTAGCTGAATGCCATACAAACTGGGCTGCTCTTGGTGATTGACCTGTTGCGGCGCTAAATCAGTACGCTGCAATAAAGGTTCGGCTAGTACTTTCCCCAAGCTCTGTTGCCAATCATCCACATGCTGCCCTAAAAACTGGCGGAGACTGCCAGGAGCCGGCGCCAACTGCTGTTGTAATTGTTCTACCCGACTCGCAGCTTGAGCACTGCGGCTACGCGCGTCACGCACATCTGCATCAGCGCGCTCGCGCTCACGCAACGCTACATTCAGCTGCTCCTGTTGCTTGGTCACTAACGTTTGCTGCTGATTCAGGCGTTCTTGCGCTTCATCTACCCGCGCTTCAGCTATTCGCATCGCCTCGTGCTCGTCGCTGTTAAGCATCGACAAACCCGCTTGAGCTTGCTTAGCCGCCAACTCGTTTTGCAGCGCTTCTAACTGCGCCTCAAACTGTTCACGCACTCGTTGCAACTCTTGCTGCAACTGCAGACTCTGCTGCTTGGCGGCATCCAGTTGCGCTTGCATCAATTGCTCACGCAAACCCGCTTTAACTTGCATCTGCGCACGTAATTTTTGACTCTTATGCTCTAGCGCATCGCGCAATTTCAGTTTGTGACTATTTAATTGCTGTTCCGCATCTTGGTGCTTTTCCATCAGCAAGTGATAATGCTGCTCTAACTCTTGCAGCTCGGCGCGGCGTTCAGGTAACAACTCCAGCTCACGCCCCAGCCGCTCTACATCTTGCTCGCGATAGTCATCATATTCGCGCTGGGCACTGCTCAAACGCTGTTCAGCTTGATCCAAATCAGCTTGTGCATCACCTTGTTGTTGGCGTAATTGGCCTCGTACCTGCTCGTAATGAGCTTGCGCCTCTGCAAGTTCCCGCTTCAAAAGTTGTAACCGCTGTTCAGCATCTGCCTTCGCTATTTTTTGCTGACTAAAATCGGTCTCAATCACCTTTTTTAATTGCCATAATGCCGCCACATTATTATTGCGTTCGGCACTTACGCGCTCAATTTCAGCTAGACTCTTTTGCAAGCGTTCAACTTTCATGAACTGCTTCATATCACGCAGCCAGCTTTTAATTTTATCGCCCGTAAACGTATTGGCTGGGCGCTGATAGCCGTCTTCCTCTAAAATGGCCGCCAGCATGCTTTTCAGCGTATCCATTTTGCCTTCTTTGGCATGCACCGCAGACACCAGTTTCTCAATATGGCGCAACCTATGATTATCTTGGGCTAGCGCATAACGCGCTGCTAATTGCCGATATTTTAAACTCTCGCTACGCTGGCTACGGTCATTTTTAATATCGTTAAGAATAATATTGCGGTATTCCGTGGTGGTCGAGATCTTGGCCGACATATCAATCGATAGCCCACGCATAAAGTGCGCCCAATCTTGATATTCTTTTGCCACCACGCCATCGGTTTTTTCTAATAAATAATGCTGTGGATCATAGCCGGCATCCACAAACCGATAATCAATCCCATCGGCGCGCTTAGTTAAAACCACTTGCGCCAAACCATGGCGAGGTCGCTCGTATTCATAAATCACGTAACTATTTTTGTACGGCAAATAATACTTATCAAAACTTAGCCGAGTGCGCGGCACCACCCGATTAGGAAGCTCACCATAAAAAACCGGAATCATCCGCTGCAACGTGGTTTTACCCGATGCATTGCTACCACAAATATTGGTATGGCCATCCAGTTCCAACTCCACCACACCCGGCAGATGCCCATTAATCATGATTATCTTTAACAGCTTCGCCATCTCGTTTCCGTCAATTATTTTAGTTTTTAAGTAGGGAGTTAAAGTGGAGCTTTAGTAATCGTTGATAACTCGCTGTTTATATCAAAGATGCGGCCACGTACGGATGGCACCCCAAACGACTTCAACCGAGCACTATGCATCTCTAAATAAGCTTGCGCTGAGGCCTCGTCAGTAAAAGCATAAAGACCGCCCGCTTCACCATTAGCTTGGTTTTCTGTCCAGATCTTCCACAAAAAGCCTGGCTCTTGGGTAATAGATTCTGCCAACTGTTGCATCTGTGCCGCCATCTCAGCACCAAACGGCCCTGCATACGGAAAATCCACCTGCAATATCTTCATCACCAACCTCCACCTTTTATAGCAACAAACCTAGCCATTATTAAACCATGATACCGCGCTTACAACAATTCATTGAGGAACTTGCAGACCCACCTCCGTAGCTGGGTCCGTAGCTGGGGCCGCAAGTTCCTCACGGGTTAGTCAAACAGGCTGAGTTGGCTATCAGGTGGGGGGGGGTTGCGCGAGCGTGAGCCGGTGCGCGAGCGGCGCTCATTGAAGCCGCGGGCGGGGCGAAGGTTGTGTTCTTTACGTAGCTGGCTCACGTCGTTTTTGAGTTGTCGATGGGCCTGCTCAAAGTCGACTAATGGCAGCGGGTAATCGATGCCCTGCTGTTGTTTTAGATGCACCGGCATCAGCCAAGGCTCAAACAGCCACATCGCATCGATAGAACGCAGTTCCGGCACCCAGCGACGCACGAATTGCCCTTGTGGATCAAGCTTTTGCGCCTGCATCACCGGGTTATAAATGCGTAGAATCGAATTACCGGCGTGGCCACTTTGCATCTGCACCTGCGGAAAGTGAATCCCTGGCTCGTAGTCCACAAACAGTTGCGCTAACCACTCGGCCACCGGACGCCATGGCAACGACAGTGAATAGGTTGCCGCAGAAACCAACATGGCGCGCATCCGAAAATTTATCCAGCCGTGCACATGCAAATAACGCATGCAAGCATCCACCATTGGCCAGCCGGTACGGCCATGCTGCCACGCAGCAAAACGCTCGGCATCAAAAGGCCGCGGTAACTTATCCGTAGCCGGCACCAACGCCTGAAACTCCATTCGATGATTGCTTTCAAAGCGCTGAATAAAATAACAATGCCACCATAATCGTTGGCTAAAATCCGCTAGGCTTTTACGCCAATGAATAGGCACGGTTTTGGCACGGCTGCTCTCGGTGGCTTGCACAATTTCTTTCAAACTCAAGCAGCCATAAGCTAAATAAGGGCTCAGTCGCGAGCAGCTTGAAACCGCCGTCAAAGGTGAACTAATCGAACCTCGATAACGCTCACTACGGCGTGTTAGAAAACTCTCCAATAATGCCAAACCCTCGCGGCGTCCGCCTTGCTGGCGCGATCGCAACAGGTAAGCATCAGTGCCTAAATTGGTGGGCAGTAACTCAATCGCCAACGGCCGCAATGAGGTAGATTCCAACCACGCCGGCGGCACAAAAGCGATGTGCTCGGGCAGGGTCTGCTGCGCTTGCTGCATCCAATCAAACCAATGCTCATGAAAGCTACCAACACGGCGCTGTACTGGCCGCACCACCCCAAACTGGGGATATTCATGCCAAGTTAGCTGGTGCCCACGACAGAACCGCCCTACTGCTTGGTCGCGCTTAAAGGTCCATAAATTACCGTGCTCTTGATGACTATGCAGGACAAACTGCGGCAGCACTTGATGTAACTCGCTTAGCGCCTCCAGTACATGCCCGTGAGCTAACCACAATTGCCCGCCCAGCGCCGCCAGCTGCTGCTGCAAATCCACCAAGGCATCACGCACAAACATCCACTGGCGGTTACTGGTATCAGAGAGCTGCCAATAATTCGGCTCAATCACATACAAAGCCAGCACCGGCCCAGCTTCAGCGGCTGCAGCCAACGCCGCATGGTCGACACAACGAAGGTCGCGTTTAAACCAAACCACCTGAACGCTTGTCGACATCTTCATACTGCGCGCGGCACCCAGATCGCATCATCCTGTGCCACCTCTCCAAACACTTGTAATCGATGCGGTGCGTGCACTTTCAAGCCAGCAACCCAAGCCGCACTGTAGGCGTCAACTTTATCGTGGGTGCTGCCAAAACTAATTTGCGGTAGCTGTTGCCACTCGTTTTCTGTGGCTGGCCAACCGCTGTGCTGTGCAATGGCAGCCAATTGCTTCTCAGGCACACCCAGGGCGGTCTTATGCGGAGTTTGCGGGAGTAATTGCCGAATCGTTGCCTGCGGAAAAACTTCAATCAACGGCGCCAGCTCTGCTAACTGTTCGGCCAACGCAAAACCAGCAAGCATCCACAATTGCATCACATGAGGCATGTTCGCAACGGGCTTTCGAGCGGCCAAGTGCTGCTGCGCTTTGTCCACAATAGCCCTGAATTCTGTGGCCGACGGTGTTTTGTAACAACGAATGCCAGCGTCGGCTAACGCCTGTTCAGCCAACCGAAATGAGAGCTGCTCAGCGCGCGGGCGGAGCGGCGCATCGATACCAATACACGCAATCTGCAACTGGTAATGGTCACACACGGCATCGATATAAGCGCGCACTTGCTCGGCGTAACTTGCCGTATAGGCGTCATCAATAACGCGTCTGTTGCCCTGTCCAAACGGAGGTTGTACCGCCAACTGTCGCACCGGCAACGGCACCAACCGCGCCCCTTGCCACTGCGCAAAAACAATCGGAATACGCTTCTGTCGTGAACATGCCACATCCACGCCTACCACCACCGACGCCATCACCTTTCTCCTGCCTAACCTTAAACTTTCATTACTGTCTATTCGGTGGTTTTAGATCATGATGAGCTGCGACAACAAGATGTTATTCAGGTAAACCTTGAAACGTTGGGCTTGTCTCTAAAGCCTTACACCAGGTAGGTTCACTGGCGGTAAAAAGACGAGCTGTAGGTGATAGATTGATGGGCGAATCCAAACACCCAGCAGGAACCATCAACATAGATGCACTCGGTTGATTAGGTAAAGCCGAGCCACAGTGTCTGCAGAAGCTCTTGCTGTGTCGGGTATTGGGCAGGGTAAATGAAGTGACTGCCTCAGCTCCAGCAAGCCAGTTTAACGTGGCTGAACTCGCAAAAAGATTAGCGGCATGAGCCGAGCCGGTATCTTTTTGGCAGTAACGGCAGTGACACACATAAAAACTGTCAAATTCGCCCTGAACTTCAAAGGTGACGGCGCCGCATAAACACGACCCTCTATGAGTTGCCATAGTCCTATCCTTTTTTGAGTTACGTTGAGTTAAATTGAGATAACACACAACTACTCTACTCAAGAATAAGAATTCCGCCACCTTGGATTAGTTCGTTAACCTTTCGGAGTGGCCAACTTCGGCAAGTTTTGCCGTGGCTTCAACTTTATTCAGTTACGACACTAAGTGTCGCCACGGCAAGCTATGGTACTATCCTTGAATTGACAGCACAGCCATGCAGCAACATCAGGACGGTTCCATGAAAATTTTACACACCTCAGATTGGCATCTTGGCCGGATCTTTAACCAGCAATCGTTGCTTGAAGATCAGGCCCACATCCTTCAACAAATCATTGCCTGCGCCGTTGCCGAGCAAGTTGATGTGGTGATTGTTGCCGGCGATGTCTATGACCGGGCACTACCGCCAGCTGAGGCTGTCACCCTACTTGACCGTACCTTGAACACCCTGATCAGCGAACATCAGATTCCGGTAGTGATGATTTCAGGGAATCACGATGCGGCGAAACGGCTTGGTTTTGGCGCGAATTTACTCAAGCACAGCGGCTTGCATCTATTCACCTCCTTTGAGCAGTTACTCACACCCGTAACACTGACAACCGACGCCGGCGAATTAGTCATTTGGGGAATACCTTATTGCGATCCTGAGCACGTGAATGACTTCTACGGGGTGAAGACAACGGATCATCAAAGCGCCCAAGAGCACGTCACCAACCTGCTTAAGCAACATCTTGCAGACCATCCTAACCAGCAAGCTACTCACGTTGTGGTAAGTCATAGCTTTATTGCCGGAGCAAGTGTGAGCGACTCAGAGCGTCCCCTCAGTATCGGTGGGGCCGAATGCGTTGATGCCAATCTGTTTAAAGATTTTCATTACACCGCCCTTGGCCACCTGCACCAAGCCCAGTATCGTGGCTACCAGCACGTGCGTTATAGCGGCTCACCGTTAAAATATAGTTTTTCTGAAGTGAACCATAAGAAGAGCGTCACTTTGGTGAAATTTACTGCCGACCAGCAGACTGATATCAGCCAATACCCACTGAAGCCGTTACGTGATGTACGCATTATCGAAGGCGCTTTTGCTGAGATTCTCGAGCAGGGCAAAAACGACCCCTATCACCAAGATTACGTACAAGTAAAACTCACCGACAAAGAAGCCCTGCTAGACCCCATGGCAAGGTTACGGCAGGTATATCCCAATATTCTCGATCTCACCAAGCGAGTGCTAGAACGCAGCGACAGCGAGGTCGTCAAGGTGCATAGCAAAGAGCAACTGGCACGCACAGAGTTAGACATCATCGATGACTTTTTTCATGCCATGACCGACGACCATCTCAGTGCTGAACAGCGCCAAGTACTGAACGATGTGGTGCAAGACGTGCTTAACAAACAGAAGGAACTGTAACCATGAAGCCTATTTACCTTGAAATGAGCGCCTTCGGCCCCTTTGCTGACACACAGTGCATCCACTTTAATGAGCTTGGCGACAATCCGCTGTTTTTAATTAATGGCCCCACTGGCGCGGGTAAAACCACCCTGCTAGATGCCATGACTTTCGCACTTTTTAACAGCACCACGGGTGACCGCAGCGGGCAAAACATGCGCTGTGATCACGCCCCTAATGACCAAGAAACGTCCGTCGTGCTGATTTTTAGCTGCGGTGCCCAGACCTATAAAGTAGAGCGCAGCCCCACCCAAACCGTCAAAGCCAGGCGCGGTGACGGCGAAACTACCCGTGCAGCCAGCGCCACCCTCTGGCGGGTGCAGCCGGATGCCGCCACGCACGATGCCACCCAGTGGCAAACCAGCGAGCTACTAGCCAATAAAGTAAACGATGTCAGCCAACAGGCACAAGCTTTGCTGGGCCTTAATGCCGACCAGTTCCGCCAAGTTGTGGTGCTGCCGCAAGGCCGTTTTCGTGAGTTTTTGTTGGCGAAATCAAGCGAACGTGAAAACGTTCTTGAAAGCTTATTTCAAACCCAGCGCTTCAAGCTTATCGAAGAGGCCTTAAGCCAACGCGCCCTTGCCGTTAACCGCGATTACACCACCTTAAAAAACGAGCTTGAGCAACGCTTAAAAGACATGGGACACCCGACCATCGAGGCCGCTCTAGCGCATCTTGATGAATTGCAGCCCCCGTTGGCAGACGCACAAGCTGAGCATGAGCACGCTAAACAACAATTCAGCCAAGCGCAAACTCACTACACCCAAGCCGAAGAGCTGAATAAGCGCTTCGTGAACCTTGCCGAGCTACAAAACAAACTCAAACACCTGGCTGAACAGCATAACGAGATGCAGCAACATCAGCAGCAACTCAAAGCCCATGCTCAAGCACTCCATCTGCAACCGTTTTGGCAAACATTTACCCAGAGTAAAGACGCACTCGGCCATCGTCAGCTGGCATACAACAAAGCGCAAGCACAGGCAGAGCAAGCCACGGCAGCGCTGAACCAAACCCAAGCTGAACTCAAAACAGTAGCTGACCACCCGGCACGTATAGAGCAGTTGAACTTGCGCCTTGATGAGCTCAGTCGGTTAGTAGCAACCGTGCAGCAGTTGCAACAGCTGATGGCAAACCTCCAGCAACAAGCCCAAGCGGTAACCCAAGCAAACACTCAAAAGACTGTAGCTGCCGAACATCTGGCGCAGCTCAAAACCAACCATAACCAAGTAACCAGCGAGCTCACCGCACTTCGCGAACGGATTAAACAGCACACCAACACCGAGGCGCAGCGCACCCAATTAGCGCATCATCAACAGTTGCACGATGAACTTAAGAAGCGTCATGCCGAGGTGCTAACCGCCCAGCACGCATGGCTTGCCGCGCAAGCCCCATTATCTGCAGCCCAAGCGGCTACCGAACAAGCCCAACAGGCGCGCGACAGCCTCTTTTTACGCTGGTACCAAGAACAAGCCGCAGCATTGGCGCAAAAACTGCAGCCCGGCCAGCCCTGTCTGGTCTGTGGCAGCACAGAGCACCCGGCTCCAGCCCATCTAGCACGCCAGCAAGACTTGGTCAGCCAAGAACAATTAGATGCCGCTGAAGCCCTCGCCCAGACAAAACGCCGTGCTGAACACCAAGCTCAAACAGCACTTGAACTTGCGGCCAACAACCACACCAAAGCGGAGCAGGCCCGCAACGAAATTGCTAAACGCGTCAGCCAGGTGATTGACACCTTGGCTAAGCCAGTTGCGTGCTCTGCCACTCAACACGCTGCCAGTGAGCCGTCGGCCAACCAGCAGTCTGTTAGCACGCACTCTGTTAGCAAGCACTCTGTTAGCAAGCACTCTGTTAACAAAAAAGCGCCCGCACAAGATGCTGAAGAATTACTAGAAGAATTAGCAGCACAGTTACAGCTGGTGCAAACGCAGTTACGTGAGATCGAGCAACGCCAGCATCGCGAACGCACGCAAGAAACAGAACTTGAGGCCACGCAAGCCAATCTTGTCAACCAGATAGCCCAACAAGAGCAGGCCCTAGCCGAGGCCAATACCCAGCTACAAGATGCCACCCAGGCGCATAGCAACAGCGAAAGCCAGCTCGCCGCCCTCGATAAAGATGGCGAGCTGCGCAAGCGTGAGGTGGCGCAAATAACCAATGAACACCAACAAATTCAGACCGAGCGCGACAACTTACGTCTTGCCCACGACAAGGCTCAAACTCAGTTAAAACGAGCTGAAAACCATCACACCACGGCGCAAAGCACCCTCGCCAGCGCTCTCACAGAAGTAACCACAGCAACGCAAACCTTAAACCAAGCCGAAAGCCGTTGGCACGAAAAACTCAGCGCCTCACCCTTTGCTGACGCCGAGGCTTTTAGTCAAGCCCTACTAGATCAAGCAACCGCCGACACACTGCAACAGCAAGTGGAGACCTATAAAAACCAAGTAACCCAAGTGCAAACGGGCATCGATTCCGAAACCATAGCCATCGGCAACCAAGCCAAGCCTGATCTCGCTCAACTTGCTGAACAACGCTCTCAAGCCGCAACGCTCGAGCATGAAAAACTGCAAGCTTGGCAGATCCTGTATACCGAGCACAAGCAGCTCAAAGACAATATCGATAAGTACCAAAGACGCGCCGCGCAAAGCGCCGATTTAGAACGCAATTACGCCGTACTAGGACGCCTCGCACAAACCTTAGCCGGCAATAACAATAGCCGCATCAGCCTGAATCGCTTTGTTTTGGCTATCTTATTGGATGATGTACTCCACGAAGCCTCGCAGCGCTTAGCACAAATGACCCAAGGGCGTTATCAACTCGTGCGTCGACGTGAAGGAGGCGACGCCCGCAGTCACGGTGGCCTTGAGCTAATGATCGACGATAGCCACACCGGCAAACAGCGCGAGGTCAATACCCTCTCGGGCGGCGAGAGTTTTATGGCCGCCCTCGCCCTAGCATTGGGCCTATCCGATGTAGTACAAAGCTACGCCGGTGGCATAAAAATCGATACCCTGTTTATTGACGAAGGCTTTGGCAGCCTCGATAGCGAAGCACTCGACCAAGCCATCAACGTCCTCGCTCACCTACGCGATAGCGGCCGCACCATCGGCATCATCTCGCACGTAAGCGAGCTCAAACAGCGAATCACCAAACGCATTGATGTGGTGCGAGGTATTGGCGGAAGTTCGTTGCGGGTGGGATTGTAATCCCACCCAGATTGGGTGGAGCTTCAGCTAAACATCTGTCTCCTTGTTCAGAAAAATTTGATACGCGATTACTGTTGCTATTCAAGCGTTCGTTAGGAGAGCATTTTCGACATGTTATAAAACCTTTCGTCTTCACTATCGACAACAAAACCTGACCTAATATAAAGCTTATAAGCTGGACTAATTCTAAACACCCGTAATTTAAGACGATTTGTACCCGAATTAATTGCTAAACGTTCACATTCAGCGAGGGCTGCTGCTCCAAACCCTTTATTTTGATGATGATGGCTAACCTGTAAATCACGGACATAGCAGCTATCATTATCAAATGCTAATCGTATTGCACCGACAACTTCACCTTTCAACAATAGGTCGAAATTGACCAAATCACGGATTTGTTCTTCAATTTTTGAACAATCCCAATCAACAGCATAGTGCTCGTAATATGAGCGCATATTTTCATAAGTCATCAGAGCTGAAGCTGATAAATTTTCTGTTCGCTGAAATGAAATCATGGAATCTTCTATCGCTCGCGTAAAGCGCGCCAACTTGAGAGCGTCTCAGGCTCCGAATGAAGAGGCTTGCTATGTGTTTGAGTAGTAAACAATTGAGCTACCCTCGTTTAATTAAAACCTAAACAGCTAGTTTCCACTGTCGGTCAATTTCCTCAAGTAAAATTTTCTGTGCTGCCTGTTCGGCCTCGTAATTGGCAAGTAAATCTAAGAAAAAACTAACCGAATTATTTTGCTTAATACTTTCCATGTATAACGACCGTAATGCAGCATCTGTTGTACGTGGAATATCTGACTGGCCTTTCTCATAACGAGCAATTGTTTGCTCAGAAACACCAAACCGTTTGCCCAAAATACGTTGTGAAAGGTTTAGTTCAATTCGTAAGAATTTAAATTCGGCGTTGGTTAGCGGCATCGCTTTACTCGCTATTGTTCTAGCCAAAACTCGATGGAGCCCCTCTAAATCATCGATACTGGTATATTCTTCATCATCAATCACATCAATCGAATAGCCATTTTTCAGATACACATTAGGCAAGCCGCTTTCGCTGTAATGGTACATGATTATCTCCTACTCTACCCAAACTGTAACAAGTACCGAACTCGGTGAATCTTGATGATTTTTAAGCACTACCGTCAACTCGATTATTTTCCCCGCGGCAAGTCCTTTAAGGTTAAATTTCCAATCGCCATTCAGCTCTCGGTAAGGTCCCTCTCTAAACACTGAATACTTACTTCTTAAAAGTGTGAGAATTTGACGCGAGGTAACGCCTCGCTCAAGCATTCGTTGTTTCACATGCCGACTCCAGCGAATTCTAGAAGTATAGTTCTCCGCAAGATCATTAACGATGTAACGCGCCGTCATCTCAGTTAAAGGGAATTCGACAATTCCCTTTGGAGTGTTCTCGTCCATGAGTCACCTATCATTTTGATAGGAAATTTTGAGCTGGAACTTAGAAAATGTCAAGCGGGTGTTGGCTGACAGTTCGGTGCGATAATATATTATTGTGGGCTTTAAGTAGCAAAATTATCATGAGGTCATGATGAGGGACATACTGAATTAATGCGGTATAGCCATAATCGGTACTCCCTCCCATTTGAATTACCGTGTTACCGTTTATTTCCGTCTGCGCGAGGCTACCCAGTAACCAGCGATCGGTCGCTTTCGTGAACGCATCATTCAGCGAATTTTCAGGTAAAAAGCACTAGGTCCTGCTGAAGGTTATTGAGGTCTGCTTCGTGCCTGGAGCGGACGTTAACGCTGAATTAACTGGCGCTGCCACCATAGTATGACCTTAGCACCTGATGACGGTGCTTGAAGATGAGTCGGTAGACAGGTGCCAGAACGTCTGCCAACACTGGCAACCTACACTGGAACTCGATGGTATCGGTGACCCAGCATAATGCCCCGTTCCGATTGATGTCCCGCCGATGGTGCCACAGCTTATTGGTTAAAGTACTGGATGCCTCCACAAAACCCCGTTGGGGATCAATGGATTGAAAAAAAAATGTGTGCCGATCGATGGGAAGGATACCGAAAAGGAGTATCCAGCTTGAAAAGAATACCCTACCGGAAGGCCACTCAAAGATTGGCTTGCTTGACCATTCTGAGGGAGCGGTCATACGAATGAGAGGGCTCAATTCCCTATTCACGCCCTTCATGGTAAGCAGCCCAGCAACATCTTCGGGACTGATTTTAAGATTGCTCGATATTTCAAATTTCACTGAGATCTTCCGTGACAGTTAACGCTTCACATCACCTGCAACCAAAAGCAGAGCGAGGAACGAGCGGCGCTTTTGGTTGTCCGAGTGTATGTGATTGT
>NZ_JANFPJ010000037.1:0-19722 GCF_032227045.1 Pseudidiomarina fusca | reverse complement strand
CGAGAAAAAAATGCCAGTCAGCTCTTAACTGACTGGCATTAGCCATTTGGGCCCGTTTTTTTATTTCCCATGATGGCTTAATGAGTTAACAGTTGTAGTGCTTGTTCATTCACTGAGGTGGCTTGGTTATTCAGTACCACCACGCCTTTAGAACCATCTAGATAAAAGCCCACAAAACTACTAAATCCACCGGTTTGGCCATTGTGCCAAGCATAAGGACGCTGCTGGTCGTCGAAACTTATCATCCACCCTAGTGCTTGCGCACAACAGCTACTTTGCTGCAGGCGTGGTTGTAGTAAGTTCGTTACGATAGGGTCTTGGTTGGCAGATTTAGCCATTAGAAATTGCACATAACGGCTCATGTCTTCGACCGTTGCCAGTACCGCTCCAGCCCCAGCTAAGCTCTGGAAAGTCCAGTGCGGTACTACCTGGCCCAAGCTATTATGGCCCTGCGCTAGGTTTAACGCGGGTGGGCTATCGGCTAAGGCTAATTGAGCGTGAGTCATGCCAGCTGGGGTAAATAAGACTTGCTTAAGCAAGACAGCTAAGCTGGTTTGTTGCCGCTTCGCAATAGCTTCGGCCAGCACACCATAAGCAAAGTTCGAATAGAGATGGCTGCCATCCGTGAGTTCTACCTCAGCTAAAGCTTCGGTTAATTCAGTCAGACCGTAGTGGGCATATGGATTGGTTGCCGCAGCACCATCAAAAAGATTCGCTGGCAGCCTTGGCAAGCCGCTGGTGTGGGTTGCCAGTTGTTCTAGCGTGATAGTACTGGGTGCTTGGCTAAAAATACTCTGTAATTTGGTCTTAGCTTGTACGCTATCGCTAGCAATGGCATCTGCCAATAAGTAGCTCACCATGGTTTTGCTCACCGAGCCTATTTCGTACAAGGTGGTCGCGTTGTGATTGCCGTAGAAAGTAGGTTTGAAGCCACTAGCGGTGACGATAGCAGCAGCTCCGCCTTGCTCTCCAAAACTTGGTTGCTGATAATCTTGATTGTTGGCAGCCACATTTTTTAGGAGGGTAAGCGGTAAGGTCGCACCCTGTTTAAATTCGCCTTGGTAACCACCACGAATGGCGCTACCGCGATAACTAGCTTGCAGCATTGGCGAATTGAATTGTAGGGCCTCATCACTGATCTGTAAGTTGCTGACGGGGATACCATAACTTTGCTGGCGCGGACTATCTAAGGTAGCGAGATAACCTTCAGCGAGCACTGCAACATGAAGCACCAACGGTAGTTGCGTCTGGTCATCAATCGCGAGATTGCCCCGATAGGCACCTTCAAAGTTCAAGCGATTGATAGCATCACCGGTTAGCTTATAAAAGGTGATGTCGTAATTTCGGCCTTGTTTAAATTGCCCGCTAAGGTTGCCATCCACAAGGTTGCCGGTAAAACTCAGGCTGGCACGGTCATCAGCAAAACTGACACTGGTAGCGGATAGGTTGGTGCGAGTAGGCTTGATATCAAACGCACCTTGGTTAGGACTATCGTAATATAACTGATTATCTCGTATGGTTAAGCCGAGGGTGATAGCAACTCCTGGTTGCACTTCTAATTTGGCGCGCCAGATACCATCAAGGTTGTTTGCTTGGGCTGGAATACTCGCAGCAACCAACAGCGCCACAGCAATGAAAACTTGCAGCAGTTTACGCATAACACAGACTCTTTAGTTATTGTTAGAAAGTGAGTGTGATAGTTTATCCTAATGCTGATAGCAAAAGAGTCAACTTAACAGCTAGATTAGCTAACTTTGCAGAAAAACCAATGAACTTTACTTACTTTTACGAACAGGCCGTAAAGCGGCACGGTAAACCACTAGTGCAGCAGCGATTGCCAAAGGTAGCAACTGCTGAGCAATTAGTTGCTAGGTCTGATAATGATTATCTTGCAGAAATCACGCGTTGTGTGTTTCGAGCGGGCTTTGCATGGCAAGTTATTGAGCGAAAATGGGCGGGCTTCGAGGAGGCTTTTGCCGGCTTTTTGCCACTTTATTGGCAGCAGGTGCCGCCAGAGCGCCTCGATGCACTTGCACAAGATGAGCGTATCGTGCGCAATCCACAGAAAATCGCCACGGTACCGGTAAATGCGCGGATGTTAGTCGACATAGCGGAGCAGCATGGCAGCTTTGGTCAGTTTCTAGCAAACTGGCCGAGCGCCGAACAGCATCTGTTACTTGCATATTTGAAGCAACATGGTGCCCGTTTAGGTGGCACTGCGGCCCAGCATGTGCTCAGACGAGTGGGGTGGGATGGGTATATTCTTACTCCCGATAACCTGACCGCGTTGAAAAATCATCGGTTACTGGATGCATCGCCTTACAGTAAACGTGGCGCGGCCCAAATACAGCATTGGTTTAATCAATGGCATGAGGCTACTGGATTACCTTATAGTCATCTATCGCGAATTCTGTCGATGAGTATTGATGTGCGGGGCTAATCGTTGAAGTGAGGCCAGGGGAGTATCCACTGGCCTCGCGGTTGTTCTGCATTAACCCCTCATAGTAACAAACTCTTCAGCACTGGTTGGATGCAGAGCGACAGTAGCATCAAAATCAGCTTTGGTTGCGCCCATTTTCATCGCCACGGCAAAGCCCTGTAAGATCTCGTCCATGCCTTCGCCAATACCATGAATACCGATGACGCGCTGCTCTTTACCTACACAGATAAGCTTAAAAGTACTGAGTGCCCGATGTGGGGTAATAGCGTTGTACATAGCAGCAAACTGTGAACGATAGACAGTAATATCATCGCCATGTACCTCGCGCGCTTCGGCTTCGGTAAGCCCAACCGTGCCAATTGGAGGGTGACTAAAGACGATGGTTGGTATTTGACTGTAATCCATGTGGGCGTCAGGTAAATCAGGATTAAACAGTCGCTCCGCTAGCAAACGCCCGGCTTTAATGGCGACAGGCGTGAGTTGGGCTTCGCCAGTAATATCACCAACGGCGTAGATACCAGGAACATTGGTATTTTGATATTTATCGGTACGAATAAAACCCTGCTCATCGGCGTTAACTCCAGCGGCAGCTAAGTTAATCTTATCGGTTGCCGGAACACGTCCGATGGCCCAAATTAAACAATCGACATCAGCTAACTGACGGCCGTCTTCGCAATGCACCGTGAGCAAACCATCGGCTTGCTTTTCAACTTTAGCGACAATACAACCCGTGTGTAATTGCAGTTGATCTTGTTGCATGCGCTCTAACAAGGCATCGGTAATATCTTTATCAAAGTAGCGCAAAGGACGATCGCCACGCACTAATAAATGGGCGTCACTTCCAAGGGCGTGTAATACTCCGGCAATTTCAACGGCAATGTAGCCAGCCCCAACGACCACGGCTTTCTTAGGGCGTTCAGTCAAGGCAAAAAAGCCGTCTGAATCTATCCCATGTTCAGCGCCTTCAATGGCTGGAATAAGCGGTCTGCCGCCAACGGCGATGGTGATATGGTCTGCAGTAATACGCTCACCATTTACCTCAACGGTGTTGGCATCGACAAAGGTAGCAAAGCCTTCAATGAAGTCGACCCCATTGCTCGCAAAACCACGTTGGTAGCCGCCATGAATACGCTCGATGTAGGCTTCGCGATTAGTCACCAGGGTTTGCCAGTCAAAACCTTGCTGCTTTACATCAAAGCCGTAGGCTGAGCTATATTTGAGGGCTTCGGCGATATGGGCGCCATACCACATGACTTTTTTAGGTACACAGCCTACGTTAACACAAGTGCCACCTACGGCTTTCGCTTCGATAACAGCGGCTTTAGCACCGCGAATAGCGGCACGGTTGGCTGAAGCTATGCCGCCACTGCCGGCGCCGATGGCAAGGTAATCGTAATGTCGAGTCATGCGGGTACTCCTAATTCATGCAAGATTGCTGCTTTAATGATACAAATGAATGCTATGATCGCTGAAATTGTGGCAAGGTGCAATGCAAGGCGTACAGCAATTCACTCCTTAACAAGGAATTACGTAATCTCGTGTCAGTTCAGTCGTTACCAGCAACACAAAAACTGCCCAGCTACCAATTAGTGCGTAGCAAAAAACGCCGTTCTATCGCAATCAAAGTGGTACATGGGCAGGTACAGGTGCGGGCGCCGCAGCGGGTCAGCGACGCTGAAATAAACCGCTTGGTGCAGGCGAAAGCAACCTGGATTGCTGAGCACGTTGAGCGCCAGCAACAGCAACTGCAAGGGCTAGCGCCACGCCTGTGGCAGTCGGGTGAGCGCCTGCGCTGGTTGGGGCAACCGCTGCAGCTCAAAGTAAGCCAAGCTGGGCGTAAAACCTGTGAGCGCTATGGGCGCGAATTATTTGTGACGGTAACTGCGCGCAGTAATTCGCAGCAGGAGCCCCGACGTACTGTTATCGCATGGTATCAACGACAGGCACTGCAATGGTTAGACGATTTTTTTGCACACTGGCCGGCTGAGCATGGCCTGCAGCCAAAAGGTTGGTCGGTTGGTGATTTTACCAGTAAATGGGGTCATTGTACGCGGCAGCATCAGCTACGCTTTAGTTGGCGGTTGTGGATGGCACCAGCATGGGTCGTGACCAATGTCGTGATTCATGAACTGTGCCATCTGCAAGAATTTAATCACAGCAAGGCATTCTGGCAGTTGGTGGCAAAACATTCAGCAAGCTACCAAGAAGCCGAACAATGGTTGCGCACTTACGGTAGTACGCTTATGCACAACCACTATTTAGACTACAGCGATGCTGAGTAGCACCAAGCTAGCGAGCTCCAGCGGGCAGGTGCTCTTGTAAAAACTCAGCCATCATGGTGCGTAAATGTAAGGTGGTGCCAGCACCTTCGTAGATACCATGCGAGCGATTTGGATAAGCAAAATAGTCAAATTGTTTACCATGCTTAATCAGCTCATTAACGAGGCGTTCGCTGCCTTGGAAATGCACATTATCATCACCAGTACCATGCACCAATAAGAGCTTTCCTTGTAAATTAGCAGCATGAGTGAGGGCGGATGTTTCACGATAGCTTGCCGCTGCCTCGGGTAGGAGACCAGAGTAACGTTCCTGATAAATAGTGTCATACAAAGTTAAATCAGGGACTGGCGCTAACGCCATCCCCAGGTGGTAGGATTCTGGGTAGCGGAATAACGCATTCAAGGTTTGCGACCCACCACCACTGTGACCCCAGATACCAACGCGGTCAGCATCAATAAAAGACCAACGTTCGAGCATCGCTTGTAAGGCATCGTGCTGATCGCGTACCGTGACTACTCCTAGTTGTTGATAAATAGAACGCCGCCACTCGTAGCCTCGCGGTGAGCGGGTTCCGCGGTTATCAATAGAAGCAACTAAGTAACCTTGTTGAGCTAAATAGTTGTGGAATAAAAAGCGTTCGCCACCCCAACTATTGCTTACGGTTTGGCCCCACGGCTCACCATAGACATAGAACAAAATTGGATATTTTTTGCTTGGATCAAAATCTGCCGGCTTGATTAAGAAGCCATCGAGCAGCAAGCCATCTTGGGCGGCAACTTGAAAGAACTCAAAGTCACCGCGTTGCAGTTGGTCGAAGTTTTGCTGAGCGCTCTGATTGTCTTTGATAATACGCAGCGATTGGTGTTCAGGCAGCTTGATCATATCCACGACCGGCATGGTGTCGATATCTGAAAAAGTGTGCACCGCGTAGTTCGCATCCGCTGAAAGTTGATAGCTGTGGGTGCCAGGCTGAGCAGGTGTAAGGCGCTCAAGTTTACCACTGCCGTCTAAGCTGGCGCGGAACAAATAGCGCTCTAATGGGGTGTCAGGAGACGCAATAAAGTAGACCCAGCCACTAGCTGGATTAATTTGCAGCACTTCAATAACATCCCACTGACCGCGAGTGATGGTACGAAGTCTACCCGTGTCACGTTGTACGACATAAAGATGACGGAAACCACTACGCTCACTTAGCCACGTAAATGCAGAGCCTTCATCAATAAATTGCACATCGTCTACATATTCAGCCCAGCTTTCTGTGGTTTCATCAAGCAGTTTCTGGACGGCACCGCTGTTAGCATTGGCGAGAAAAACAGTATTAACTGCTTGTGACCGAGTTAATTGTTGAATTAATAGTGAATCACTATTACCAGCCCACTGCATGCGGACTAAATAATGTTGGCGTGGATCACCTGGTACATTCATCCAAGTAGTGTTGCCGCCGCTAGCAGGCATCACCCCTATACGCATGGCGGCATTGGTTTCACCTACCTTGGGGTAGGGAAATTGCTTCAGTGTGGGATACAAGCTATCAGTATTGTTGATCATGGTAAATAAGGGAGTACCGGCGGTATCTAACTGCCAGTAGGCGATGGATTGACCATCCGGGCTCCAACGAAAACCATCACGTAAAAAGAATTCTTCTTCGTTGACCCAATCAAAGGTACCGTTAACGATAGTATCATTGCCGTCTTTGGTTAAAGCCGTTATCCGCTTGCTAGCAAGATCTTCGACGTAAATATTATTCTTCATCACGTAGGCCACCCGCTTAGCTTGCGGGTCAAACTTAGCGAATTGCAGTGTTGATGGCTCAGCGTTACCTCCAAGCTGCTGTAACTGCTTGGTCTTTAAATCAAACACCCAATAATCGCCCAACGTATGAGTGCGCCATGAGCGTTTGGTGTTGGTGAAGATGAGCAGCTTTTGGCCATCTTCAGACCAGCTATAATCAGCAATGCTAAGAGGTTCTGCGTCGGTACTAGGGCGCAAATCTGCAGCTGCAACAAGCAGGGTGCGTTGTTGGGTTTCAGGATGGTATCGAACTAAATCTTGACCCCCATCGGTGGCATTTTCAAGCACCGTGTAACCACTGCCGTCGGCTAACCAACGAGTAGGGCCGACGCCACGAGCTGCATAGTCAGAACTGTTATATAGCCGCTCAAACTGAATTTGCGCGCCAGATTGGGTAGCAACAACCGGGGCTGGTTGAGTGCTATCGCTTGGTAAGGAGCTACAGCCGGCAGCAATAAATACACTGGTTAATGCGATTACGCCGTGGCGTATCCAAGCACGAGAACTGCTATGTGTCATACGGACTTCCTGTTATTGTTAGGCCTTGTTAAATGCGTCAATCATCCCTACATAAGGATGATGAAACATCAACGACGCGAATTATTTATACAGCATTATTCAAGAGGATGCGCTATGAGTCAAAACCCTTTGCTCAGTGATTACCATTTACCGCCCTTTAGCAGTATCAAAGCGGAACACATTGTACCGGCTATCACTCAGCGTATTGCAGACTGCAAGGCAACTATTGAAGCTGTATTAGGGCAACCTGAACGTACTTGGGAGGCTCTAGTAGCGCCACTCGAAGAGGTGGATGACAAGCTTGAGCGTAGTTGGGCACCGGTTTCTCATTTGAATGCCGTGGTAAGCTCAGCCGAGTTGCGCAGTGCCCACGATCAATGTTTACCGCTGCTCTCTGAATATGGCACCTATGTCGGCCAACACGAAGGCCTGTATCAAGCTTTTAAAACCCTAGCAGATAGCGCCAGTTTTACAGAGCTTAGCCAAGCCCAGCGTAAGGTTATTACCGATACTTTACGTGATTTTGAGTTGTCGGGGGTGGCGTTAACAGGAGCAGCGAAACAACGCTATGCTGACATTCAATCAAGACTTTCCGAATTATCCTCACAGTTTAGCAATAACTTACTAGATGCGACTGATAATTGGCATTTTTTAGTGACGCCAGAACTGCAACAGCAAGCCGACTGGTTAGCTGGGCTACCTGAAAGTGCGGTCGCTGCTGCGGCGGCAGCTGCGGCCGAGCACAATCAACAAGGCTGGCGCTTTGGTCTCGATATCCCAAGCTACCTGCCAGTAATGACGTATGCCGATTATGAACCGCTTCGACAAACCATGTATGAAGCCTTCACTACGCGGGCGTCGGATCAAGGGCCACAAGCTGGTCAGTATGATAACTCCGAACTGATGGATGAAATTTTGGCATTGCGGCATGAGTTGGCACAATTGCTTGGTTTTTCGAATTATGCCGAATTATCCCTTGCCACCAAAATGGCGGATAGCCCGGCTCAAGTTGAAGGCTTTTTGCAAGACCTAGCAGAGAAATCGTTACCTCAAGCTAAACAAGAGTATCAGCAGGTAGTTGAGTTTGCTGCGCAGCAAGGTAAAACTGACCTTGCTGCTTGGGATGTTCCTTATTACAGCGAGAAGCTGAAACAGCAAGAATATGCTATCTCGGACGAAGAGCTACGGCCGTATTTTCCTGAGCAACAGGTTATCAATGGCTTATTCCGCGTGGTTGAAACTCTGTTTGGGTTAAAGATAGAGGCCAGCCAAGCCTTTGAAGGTTGGCATGAGCATGTACGCTATTACCAAATCAGTGACAATAAGGGCGATCTGCGTGGTAGTTTCTTCCTTGATCTTTATGCGCGAAGCGGCAAACGCGGTGGCGCTTGGATGGCTGACTGTGCGGTACGCAGGATAACCACCCAGCAATCATTGCAACTACCGGTAGCCTTTTTAACCTGTAATTTTAATAAGCCCGTAGGTGACAAACCGGCCCTGTTTACCCATGACGAAGTGCTCACTCTGTTTCATGAATTCGGCCATGGTTTACACCATATGCTGACCAAAATAGATGTTGCTGGGGTATCAGGAATCAATGGTGTCGCTTGGGATGCGGTGGAGTTACCGTCGCAATTTTTAGAAAATTGGTGTTGGGAGCCGGATGCTTTAGCGATGATCTCTGGTCACTACGAAACCGGTGAACCGCTGCCAACTCAGTTACTTGACAACATGCTAGCTGCACGGAACTTTCAATCGGCCATGCAAATGGTACGACAACTTGAGTTCAGTCTGTTTGATTTGCGTATTCATCGCGATTTCGACCCGCAACAAGAACAGCAAATTCAAACCATTTTAGATCAAGTGCGCGAGCAAGTGGCAGTGCGTAAGCCGCCGGCAAGTAATCGTTTTCAGCATAGCTTTGGACATATTTTTGCTGGCGGTTATGCAGCGGGTTATTACAGCTATAAATGGGCTGAGGTCCTTTCGGCGGATGCTTTTGCGCGGTTTGAAGAGGAGGGAATCTTTAATCGGCGCACGGGCCAAGACTTTTTGCGCAGCATCCTAGAACGGGGTGGCTCGCAGGATGCTATGGAGCTGTTCAAAGCATTTCGTGGGCGAGAACCACAAGTGGATGCATTATTGCGTCACAGCGGCATTACCTCGTTTGAGCAGTTAGTGGCTGCTGAGTAAGAGTAAAGTACAAAAAAGCCAGCTAAAAAGCTGGCTTTTTTGCTAAGAGCAGTTGCTATCAACTCGCCAGAATCGTGTTAACAAGCAGCACTAAACCTAATACGAACAACACCGCAAAGACCACGCCAATGCCAATAAACAACAAGGGGTTGCCATTGTTGAAATCGCGCTTGCGATTGGCTTCGGTTTGCACCCCAAACATGGCTGCTAGGACACTGACAATGACGGCCAATAAACCAGGTTTTTCAACATGAGTATTATCGACGCTAGGCAGCATAAGCAGGTCTACTTTTAGGCTATTGAAGTGGATTTTCGTAGTGGCGCTTAGACTTGTCTTTACTATTGAAAAGTAGCTCGAACAAATCTAAAAAGTGAAACTGCGTCGAGCGGCTTTGCCCAGTAAACCACGCATGCCAAGAAACTTGCTTGGCTGGCGCAACACAAGCTTCTAGTGAACTGTGCTGTTCACTGACATCTAATAACTGCTCGCACTGTTGGGTGTAATTGCTAGCTGTCGTTTGCCATGCTGGTGCTAGAAAAGCGCCAGACAAAATCGTGCCAGTAATAACTGCAATTATCATTAATCGCAACTTCATAACTGACCTCCATTTAAATAAGGGTTGATTCGGCTTTAGCTAAATTTATCGATGAGGTGAATCACGTAAATTTGGTTAACAATTAGACTACTAAAATAGCAGGAATAAGGTTCATTCGCCACTCTTAAAAACGCATTTTTTTGACTGCTAAGCGCACTTAGCTCTGTTACACTTAGTGGATATTTCGCTAGCAGAGGTTTTTATGGCTGACTATCTTATTGCTCCGTCTATTCTCTCAGCTGATTTTGCGCGGCTGGGTGAAGAGGTTGACGCAGTGTTGCAGGCGGGCGCTGATGTCGTTCATTTTGATGTGATGGACAACCATTTTGTGCCGAACTTAACCATCGGCCCAATGGTATGTAAAGCGCTACGAGACTACGGTATTAAAGCTCCTATTGATGTCCATTTAATGGTACAACCGGTAGATCGAATGATCGATGATTTTGCGGCTGCTGGCGCTTCCATCATCACCTTTCATCCTGAAGCCTCAACCCATATCGATCGTTCTTTGCAGCAGATAAAAGCGGCTGGCTGCCAGGCGGGCTTGGTATTTAATCCGGCCACGCCCCTGCACTATCTAGATTATGTGATGGATAAACTCGACGTTATTTTGTTAATGTCGGTGAACCCAGGATTTGGTGGGCAGTCATTTATTCCGTCGACGCTAGCGAAACTAAAACAAGTGAGGCAGCGTATTGATGCCAGTGGACGCGACATTCGGCTAGAAATTGATGGCGGTGTCAAAGTCGATAATATTGCCGAAATTGCGGCGGCAGGAGCTGATATGTTTGTGGCAGGTTCGGCGATTTTCAATCAGCCTGATTATGCAGCTGTGATAGCAGCGATGCGCAATGAGTTAGCTAAAGTTTAATGAATTATTTAATGGAATCTTTTCAGCATGAGTAAACCTATCGTATTAAGTGGCTGTCAGCCGTCAGGACAATTATCTATTGGTAACTACATTGGTGCGTTACGCCAGTGGGTAAAAATGCAGGATACTCATGATTGTCGGTTTATGTTGGTGGATTTACATGCCATCACGGTACGCCAAGACCCAGCTCAGCTACGTTCAGCCACACTGGATGGGCTAGCACTTTATATGGCGTGTGGGTTAGATCCTCAAAAAAGTGTGATTTTTGTCCAGTCCCATGTACCAGAGCATGCGCAGCTAGCTTGGGTGCTCAATTGTTACACCCAAATGGGTGAATTGAATCGGATGACCCAGTTTAAAGATAAATCAGATCGTCACGCCAATAATATTAATGCAGGTCTATACACATACCCAGCATTGATGGCAGCAGATATTTTGTTATATCAAGCGAACGAAGTGCCGGTGGGTAATGATCAGAAGCAGCATTTAGAGCTGGCGCGCGATGTGGCTACCCGATTTAATAATCTGTATGGCGATGTTTTTACCATTCCTGATCCTTTCATTCCAGAAGTGGGTGCAAGGGTTATGAGCTTGCAAGATCCGAATAAAAAGATGTCAAAGTCAGACGACAACGAGAATAATTTTATTGGCTTGTTAGAAGACCCGAAAAAAATCGAGAAGAAATTAAAACGAGCTGTAACTGATTCAGATGAGCAGGCACGGATTTATTTTAATCCAGAAGAGAAGCCGGGCGTTTCAAATTTACTGTCGATTATGTCGGCTGCTACGGGGCAACCTATCGCTGAGTTAGTACCTAGTTTTGAAGGTAAAATGTACGGACATCTGAAAAAAGAAACCGCAGAAGCTGTGGTTGCCATGTTGGAGCCTATTCAGCAGCGTTATCATGAGTACCGTAATAACCTTGATTATTTGAATCAGGTGATGGCAGCGGGAGCTACTGCCGCGAGTGAACATGCGGCAGCAACTCTGCGTAAAGTCTATGATGTGATTGGTTTTGTGCCACGCCCTTAAGTTCTAGACAAAAGTAGTGAGACGCACTGGTGTTATTACTGATCGATAATCTGCATGAGTATCTAGCGCGGTGTATAAACGTCCAGTAGTCACAAGTCATTTGGTTGATTACAAAACGTTTTTTTCTTGTAGCGGTTATTACGATCTAGCATCATCTTGATAAATTGCGGGTATGAATGCGGGTATGATTCTGGCCATACCCGCACTATCTTTAGTTACTGGATGCATAGTGTTGAGTATATGATGCTCTGGTATTTATCCAGTTGGTGATATCCTGCTCCTTCCACCCCACAGCCCTTTGTCCAAGCTTGATGTTGAGCGGAAATTCTCCTGTCTTCATGAGCGCATAAATTGAGCTTCGACTGAAACCAGTTAACTCAATGACTTGGGGTAAACGTAAAATTCGATTATCCATGACTAACTCCTAATGTTTAATTCAGGAGTATTGTGAAGTGTTAGGAAAGCCAGTGCGGGTCAGCAAGAGTAATTCGTTTATAACAAACCTCAACGAGCTATAAGCCCCCTAGTTAGATTGCGATTTCTTCAATCTATCTAACCGAGTCCACATAGGTGTAAAAAAACGGGCTCAGCTAAACCGTTTGGCTAGCAACGGCGCTTCTGTCATCGCTTGTAGGCGATAAAAGTGTTATGTCTGCAACCTTACCTATCGTTGCCAGCACTCAAGAAGTCATTAGCACAACAGTTCCAGCAATCAGCGCCGTTTTACTGGGCACCTGATAACAATAAAAGACGCCCAAGCGGCCAGATATCTGACGGCTTGGGCGTCATCCTACCCCGTACCCGTTTATCATGACGGCGTTTCAGTTATAAGTAGTCAAAGTAAAGTTGTTTGGGTTCTTTTCATTGTCTTGGCTTCATGAGAGTTATGTGATGTACAAAATGGTACTTATAGGTTATAAATTTACCCAAAGGGTGTGAAAAATACCTTCCTGTAAAAACCTTTATTTGTTCGGTGGTGCGCAATTAATAAGGCCTTTGAATCGAAGGTTGTTGGCACGATGCTTGATATTTAGGATGAACAACTTATTCGATCAAAGGACGAAACATGGCGTTATTAAGATACGCAAACTTAGGAATTCACAGGCCAGACATCCTGCTTAGTAAAGCAGTGAGTGGTCTTGGTGACTTTTATAAGTATTTAGACACCACTCGAAAATACCTAGAAAGTACGAAGGCTGTTAAAGCGATAGCTTGGGAAAAGCTGGACGATGCTCAAAGTGGAGTATGGATACAATTAGTTGAGCCTGCCGATAACTGCGGTGATTTCGAAAAGAACTTAAAGCTCTTTTTAGATGAAAGTACCGACACGGTATACGAAGCAAGCCCCGCTAGATGGAAAGCCGTGGGTAGTGCCGCTAGAGAATGCCCAAATTGTAGAAGTCACGGTAAACCTAAAATGGCTTATGCAACTGAGGAGCACGCGGACGAAATTGCGAGTAAATTAGGCAATGGGCTGTCGTCGTATGAGTGTCCAGACGGTTATGGTTGGCATTTGACGGGTAAATCACAAAGCAATGTTGGATTCAATAAATCCAACGCAATTTCAGTCCTGGACAGAAATGTAGAGAATGACAGCTTGTTATTGGATCGTTTACCTGTCCACGACTATTTGGTTATTCGTCCAAACACATACCAGTTAAAGTGTCAGATTAATGCATTGCAAAGCTTACAAGACACCCCTTCTATTCACCATCTTCCGCTATTGAGGCTGTTTGAAGGTAAGGATCATGCTAAGTGGCCGAATGTTCCTTATGATGAGCACTTATTTAACGATGACTACTACGTTCTTACCGATGGAGCAAGAGAGGGAACATCTCAGCAGCGTGATTTTGTAAATATTGCACTCAATACACCAGACTTTGCCTTCCTTGAAGGCCCCCCAGGATCTGGCAAAACTACAGCCATTTGCGAACTGATTCTTAAATTAATAAAGCGAGGTAAGCGGATCTTACTTTGTGCATCAACACACGTTGCTGTTGACAATGTTCTTGAACGAATGATGTCTGAAGAAAATATTTATCGCGACATGGTGTTACCTGTACGGATTGGAGATAAATCAAGCGTTTCTCAAAAGGCAAAGCCATGGCAATTGGAAGAGTTTGTTAAAACTGAACGCACAAGATTGCTAAAACATCTTCAGCGACAACCGCACATTTCAGTTAGTCAGAAGTTACTTAAAAGTAAGGTCGGTGAAGGTAAACATATTGTTGAGCGTCTTGTTCTTGAAGCGGCGAATTTAGTTTGCGGGACAACTATTGGTTTGCTTCAGCATCCTGATATCAAAAATAAACAATCAACATCGCCAATCTTCGATGTGATGATTATTGATGAAGCATCAAAAACAACTTTTCAAGAGTTTTTGGTGCCAGCGGTACTTGCCAAGCGTTGGATCATGGTGGGAGACCCAAAACAGCTTTCACCTTATGTTGATGATGAAGCTACCGAAGTAAATTTGCAGCCATGTTTACAGGATAGTTATCAGCGAGAAGCATGCGCAGATATTTTCTCTGCTCGACAAATCAATATTCAGAAACGAGAAGTATCCTTGGTTTGCACTGACGATGAAAAGACAATTGAATTTTATCATCAGCAAGCAAAGTCCAAAAATGTATTGGTTGCATCATCTAAAGGTCCGAAGACAGATCTCCCTTACGCATCAGTAGTCCTTGGTTCGTCAGCGTTCATCGCTCAGAATGCTAATCACCTACCCCTGGATTTGACGACCATAAGGGGGCTGCCTGCGTTACCGGAAAAGTTAGAAATGCGACTTGCAGCGCATTCGAGATTAACTCGTACAAAAATCAAGACCGAGTCCGATAGCTGGGAATCCCAGTTAGCGTGGCGACTGGCTCGTATGTACGAACAGCGCCTAAATACAGAATCTAACGGAAGTTCTAAAACTGTTAATAAGTTAAAGGAAGATATCAAAGCGCTACTACCATTTGACTCAGAAAAAGATACGTTCACTGCAATAGACAGGGTACGTAGGATCGCACTGCCTTCTATCCTTGAATCACTACAAGTTGGATTTGAACGAACAGAGTATCAGAAACAAGGCACCGCTCTGTCTGATGGACTTCCAGCCAGTGTTTTGGAACAACGACAAATACGGCTTAGTTACCAGCACAGAATGCATCCAGACATTGCCGAGTTTTCCCGAGTACATATATACCATGAAAAAGCACTGCAAAGTCCTGATGGTCAAGCTGAAAAGCGGGACTGGGGATACCGAAGCGGCTCACATCGTTGTATATGGCACGATGTTAAAGGTCGAAAAGGCAAAGAAGGTGAAATCATCGCTGAAGTAGAAGAAATATTAAAAGAATTAAGTCGCTTTGATTCTTGGGCAAAATCAAACCCAAATGTTGAGAAAAACCAACAAAAGCCTTGGGAAGTTGCTGTTTTGGCATTCTATCGGGCTCAAGAGCGAGCTATACGTCGAGCTTTACGACAGTGGACGGGAAATCATCACGGAGTAAGGCATTTCTATCGAGGTGAAAAATCCTCACCGTATATTGATATTCAGATATGTACCGTAGACCGTTTTCAGGGGCATGAGGCTGATTTTGTCATGCTTAGTTTCGCAAATAACCATCCCACGAGTTTTCTTGAAAGCCCAAATCGCTTGAATGTGGCAATTACGAGGGCCAAGCATCAGCTCATTGTGTACGGAAACCGCCCTGCAATGCAAAAGGCATCGGGTGTGTTAGGTACTTTTGCCAGCAATTCTTACTGGTCTACAACAATCGAGACTGAATCACAGGAGGCACTATGAGCCAGGACATCATACTAAAACGAGAAATTAAGACTGAAAGTTGGCTCATACAGGGTGAAATCGCGCTGGCAGATAGCCGTCCAGAAATTAACTGCGTGCTGCAATTCCTTCAAGATTATCCGAATGCGAGTTCTGCTGAGTGCTCCGAGCATTTATTTGGGGACAAAATCGGACGTCGTGTCGTTGCTGATAGGTTACTAAACATATGTCGATTATATGGGCTTGCTGAGTCTAATCGAGACCAATACAGGCTCACTGAATCAGGACTGATTGCTCTTGAGAAAGATCAAATCCTAGTGCCAGAAGATGGGTGTTGGAGCCTTTGCGTTTGTCATGAGCCTTTAATGCCTCATCCACTTCTTACTATTGATGCGCACACAGAGCCTAGTGCAGCGTCGATCGGACTTGGAAAAAACAGAAATGAGCTAAATGAAAGAGCAAAGCGACTCGTTGAGGTTCCTCAACTAGTCAAAGACGTTCGTGGCCTGAAGGTTGAACCAATAGGTGGAGGTTCGGAAGTACGCGTTGACAAAATTGAACTCAAAGGTGAGCGCATCTTACCTCAAGGAAAACCGTATTACATCGAGTGGAATGTGACTGATGGCAATGTCGATGTGAAGCGCGGAAAGGATCTTATATTTTCACGTCGGGTTGAACCAATCAGTCGTCAGCAAGTTTTGAAAGTACTTCTGCATAGTGAGGGCTTGCTTGAACAATGGGATGAGCAAACTGAAATCTTGTCAGTGGTTTTCGAAAATACTACTGAATCTGAGCGAATTAATATGAAGCGCTCGGTAAGCGTAAAAAGACCATCTGTTCACAAGTTGGGCTCGTTTGATGCGATGAAGTTACACAATATTTCTATATCAGCATTGACTGAATTGGATGCTAAAAAGTGGGCTGAATGGAGATTAGAGAAAAATATCAATATGTATGCCACTAATAGCAAGTACCAAGTTTGGAGAGAAAAAGCACTCGAACCTTTTAAACGTTGGAATTTCACACTACCTGATAGGGCTGAGTTGGCAAATCAGTTTTGGACTGAAGAAGACCAGCAAAATCAGCATACCTGGCATGTCATTGCAGCCCATGATTGGAACCTATAAGGAATAATAGTGATGAATTTAATTGAAAAGTTTACTAAGACTGAAACTAAGATTGTTGATCAATCAAATACCAAGTTGCCCCCTGTGCTTTTGCCTGTTTTACCTAAACAGGTATCTGATCCGCAACCTATAAATAGCTCTTTGTTCTGCAATGAGCTGCAATCAAGAGTTGTCGAATTAATCGATAATGCTGAGCACTCGGTTATTCTTAGTACGTTTTTACTTGCTGATGAGAATGTCGAATCTGCTGTCCTAAAAGCTGCAAAGCGCAAAGTTCGTGTGTACATACTATTGGCATGTGAGACTCGTCTTGATGGCGATGTGCCTGACGATGACTTTGGTAAGAAGTGTCTTGTGCAGCATAAGGAAATGTTAAACAAATTGTCTGGACATGTTCACTTTGCATCTGCGCCGCATTTCCACGCAAAAGCCGTTGTTATAGACGCATTACATGAAACTGGTAATGCTAAAGGGTTGCTTTTAACGGCAAACCTTACAGAAGAAGCACTTTTACGAAATGAAGAGCTGGGGGTCGCGCTTTCACGCCATCAAATAGCTGAGATAGTGAATGTGTTCCGTTGGGCAATCTTCGAGAGTGCGCAGCACCATATGACAAGCCGTGGTGAATTCTCAGCAAATAAGTCGCCGGGCAATGTCAGATATCCAAGGGAATTAACTGAAATACTGGTCACATCGAGTGAAGACGCTCGAATTAGGGAACACGCATTAGCGTTGATCAATCAAGCGGAAAATGAACTCATCATATCGAGTTTTGGGTGGCAAGAGGACCATCAGCTTGTAAAAGCAATATGTGAACGTGCGAAGTCGGGGCTAAAAGTCACCATTCTATCTCGCCAAAGACCCGCAGCCATGCCAGCGTTGTTGGCTATGAAACAGGCTGGTGCATCGGTGATGTGTTTTAAATGGCTACATGCCAAAGCGATTGTAGTAGATGGAATGCATGGCATGGTGATGTCGGCCAATTTTCAAGCGCATGGTATGGATCAAGGCTTTGAGTTAGGCGTAAAACTCACCGGTACTCAGTTAAAAGAGCTAATGAACTGCTTAGATATGTTTTTAACTAATAGCCACAATGAATTGAGCATCGACATGAGTCTAGGGATGATTTCTGGTGGTTTTGAAGCTTGGGAAAATAATACATTCAAGAGGTACTCAGTCAGCGAAGTAGACGTTGTTGAGTTATCACCTATAAAAGCAGATTGTTTGTCTGATATGGATAAGCACCCAAAAATACCCAATGCAAACTGGCGGGAAAAAACATCGCACAAGATTGAGTATAAATGGCGTATAGAGCCGCCAGTTATCACTAACGCCAGTCCAGAGTATTTCAAACCTTTAACGGCTAAGGATGAAACTTCTAAGAAGCAGGATTCAGGATCGCCTAGAGAGAGTTATGAGCCAAAGGTTGTTCGACTGACAAAAAAACAGTTAGCTATTACAGTTCGTCAAGAATACGAACTTGCCATGGCAAAAAGGCTGAAGCAAAGTGAATTGCCAAACGCCCGAATTGTATTGGAGGCGTAACTTTGGATAACAAAAACACACTGCTTTGTTGGCACTCAAAAAGAGCTGGGGTTGAGGTATTAGACGAAGCGTTAAAGCGGCTTAAGAATCGTAAAGTTTATGTTGGCAAAGTAATTGTTCTTACTCAGTCAGCTGGGGATAACAGTCTGTACAAAGAGCATGAATTTGGCGATATACAGATTACCTTTCGAACTGTAGCTATCGAGAACCCAGCTGATCACAACGAAATTTATCACGCAATAGAGTCTGAGATTATTCCAGAGCTAAAGCTTGAACAGAATCTTCATATCAATGTATCGCCGGGAACTCCGGCGATGCATGCGGTTTGGTTGATTCTTCATGCTCGGGGGCATTTTCCACGCGAAACAATCCTCTGGTCTTCACAATATAACCCCGATACCAAAAGAACCAGCATTGCCAAAGTTGATTTCAGTGTAAATACGTATTTGGCAGAGATCTCTGCTATTTCAAGTTCAGAGGGCGGTTACGCCCTTTACGATTTAGACCCTAAATCAAAAGCAAGGCAGGATGCATTACAAACGTTAAAGCAGTTCTCTTGTGTTCCCAAAGCTCCGTTACTTGTACTGGGTGAACGTGGTACAGGGAAAACGAGGCTAATTGAAACCGTTGTCGGTAAGGTAAAGCAAAAGCAGGTTGTTACGCTTGCATGTGGAGGACTAGATTCTCAAGTGGTTGATAGTATGTTGTTTGGCCACGTAAAAGGTGCCTTCACTGGGGCGGAAAAGGATCGCAATGGACTTTTGAAAGAAGCAAATGGAAAAGTTTTGTTTTTGGATGAGATTCAAGATTTACCTTCTTCGGTTCAGCGAAAGCTGGTTCGAGTGCTTCAAGATAACCATCATAGTTTTCGCCCTGTTGGAAGTGACACTGAGGAAGCATCTGACTTCGAGCTAGTTTGTGCGAGTAATAAATCACTTGAGCAATTGGCAACGATACTCGATGCTGATTTCTTTGATCGTGTATCCATGCTCACAATAACAATGCCTCCACTTCGTGCATGCAGAGAAGATATTCTGTCTGATTGGCAAAGAATCTGGCAGGAAGTTAATGTTAACCCCAATCTGCCTGCGGAAGCTCCGGTGTCAAATGAATTAATCCAGTTTTTTAACTCGGCATATTTACCAGGTAACTTACGTGACCTAAAAAAGCTGGCATACATGTCTTGTGCGTTTTTGAGCTCTCAAACTACAGAGTCGGCAATCTCTAGCTCAATAGCTGCGTTGGGCAAGCCTGTTATCCAGGAGGATAGTCCTGACACAAGGTTTGCATTTGGTGATTTATCCAAGACAACTAAGGATGAGTTAACGAAAGCGTTTCATAAGGAATTTGCAACAGCTGCCAAAAAGCAATTCGGTACATGGGTTAAAGCCGCAGAAGCATTGAAGGTGGATCAAAAAACTTTGCAAAAGTATATGAGAGACAATTGAGGCGACAACTAGCTTGAAAAACTCCGCTTGGGCATTCGGGGTAGATGTCCGGTCTTAACTGAGATCGGGTTACTTGTCCTTGCGTAGCTTGTTCGATGGGTAGAG
>NZ_JANFPJ010000036.1:0-327 GCF_032227045.1 Pseudidiomarina fusca | reverse complement strand
TTGAAAAACTCCGCTTGGGCATTCGGGGTAGATGTCCGGTCTTAACTGAGATCGGGTTACTTGTCCTTGCGTAGCTTGTTCGATGGGTAGAGCGAATTCAGCGGGAACACGCCCTGATTTATTCAACCAAAACCAGACGTTTTGCTGTTTTGAGTTGATGGCTCGTACTAATGCTGATTGCCCGCCGACCAAGTCAATGGCACGGCGGAGATGTTTTTGTGTCGTGTTGAACACTTCCATACCGTCTCATGTTACAATAATAACTGTTACAAGATTGAGTGTTACAGTTTTATTTGTAGAATACGGGCTTATGAAAACTTTATCCGA
>NZ_JANFPJ010000035.1:0-20056 GCF_032227045.1 Pseudidiomarina fusca | reverse complement strand
CAAGCGCCTTTTTCAACTTTTTAAGTGTTTTTTTACTGACTGCTGATTTTGTGTTCACCCCGCATAAAAAAAGCTCACAAAGGTGAGCTTTTTGTTACTAATCCAGTGAAAAGGCTATTTTTTACCGCCTTTACCATTTCCTTTACCGCTACCAGGATTACTACCATCTTCTCCCCCAGTATCACCGCCACCGGTATTATCACCGCCATTTCCACTACAACCATAACTATCTAAGTAATCAACCGCGGCTTTTGCCTGTACTAAGCCGTAACCATAGGCATTGTCTTTACCGCTAGTACCTAAGTCTTTAGCTGTGTTGGTTAGTGCGGTGCGAATATCTTGGTTGCTACAGGTTGTATGAAAAGACCAAACAAGTGCTGCAACACCAGCAACATGCGGTGATGCCATTGACGTACCATCAAAGAAAGCCCAATCGCTGGTAGCTGAACCTACTGAGGTGCTACTACCGAGTTGGGTTAACAAAGTCGCACCATCGGCAGCGCTAATACCGACTGCTGGGATACTGGCAGCATAATCACCTAGGGCTGCCAGTAACTCACCCGGTTCATTGTTATATATAACAGCACCCACACCACCACCGGCTTCACAGGCTTGTACCTTTTCAGCGAAAGATACCACGCCACGTTCAATCAAGCAGACTTGATTAGCTACATTTGTACATGCTGCATCAGCAATGCCGCAAGCAGCTAAAGCGCCCGTGGCAATAATTGGCAGCGCGCCATCGATCGAAGTGGCTGTGTATTGGGTGTTCGCTACGGTTAATTCTACTTTTTCACCGGTACCCCGAGGTACAGAAGATAAAACACTGACCCCAGGTGCAGCCAACTCAACTTGATCTGTCTGTTGAGAAAAGCTGGCTATTTGTTCGTTAGCATCAACTGCAGCGACTGATACGACCGATGCATAAGAAGCAGGATAAGAATGTCGTGTATTGCCGTCATTACCTGCGGCAGCGACACTTAGCACGCCGGCATTGGCAAGATTGGTAAAAGCTCGTTCTTCAGCTTTGCTCGCACGAGAACCACCTAGACTCATATTGATTACTTGGGCGCCGGCTGTTACACATTCATCGGTCGCGGCAATCAATGAAGAAGAATAGGCCCAACCCGATTCAGCAAAGACCTTCACGATGTGAAGATTGATTTGCCCATTTGGCAACACTCCAACAACGCCTTCACCATTGGTTAACGCCGCAATAGTTCCGGCAACGTGGGTACCATGGCCGTTCTCATCGGTATACCAATTGCCGGTACCAGCATCAAAACTACCAGAAACATTCGTCTGAGGCAGATCCGGATGGCCTAAATCATACCCTGAATCGATAATACAAAGAGTTCGACTACCTGCGGCACCATCACTCAATAAGTCTGCTTGTACCTGACTGATGCCGTAAGGCTTACCAGGTTCGTATTGAGTACTGTAGAGATAGCGCTTCTCATCCGGCTCTACTGAAATCACATTCGGATTATTACGTAGCCCCTGAATTGCATTAGCAGAAACTTCCAACGCCATCATGTTACGTTCAGGAAGATCAAGAACGATAAACTTAGGAGGCCAGGGCTCTCTTGGTTTTTCTTTTTTTTTAGTATCCGTAGGCGGAGGCGTTGGCTCAGGTTTGCTGGCATCATTTGCCATCACGTAGTCAGCTATAAGTCTTTGTGTACCTGGTTTGAATTCGACTAACACTCGCTCTTTGTTGTGGCCAGCCGAATCGGGCTGCTCCGCATGAACGGCCGATGCAACACACAAGGCCGCCGTGGTTATGGCAAACATTCCTAACTTGGACACTTTAGACATAGCTGAAACCTTTTTATATATTGTTCTATTTATGGGAGTTTCTTAGATAAAAATATCTAACCCTGTCATCATTGTCTATATTTCCGATAGGTGCAATGTCATAGGTAGATTTTTACATTTTGAATTGCTCGGTCATGCTAGTAGACATTTTTAAGTCGAAGGTTACAATGCCCAGTCTTTTTTAGCGATAGGAGCAACCATGACTACAGGTGCAGTTAATCCCGCCCACTATGCCAGTCAACTTGAGACTAAAGTAACGCGCTTGCAACAGCTGCTGGCTCCTTATACTGCGGCATCGCCAACAGTATTTTCCTCGCCGGCCTCACATTATCGGATGCGCGCCGAATTTAGAGTTTGGCATGACGGCGATGACCTGTTCTACATCATGTTTGACGCAGAAACGCGCGCTAAGATACGCACCGATCAATTTCCAGTAGGGAGTGAGCTTATTAATCACTTGATGCCGGCCATTATTGACTACGTTAAATACCAACCGGTACTGCGCAATAAGCTTTTTCAGGTAGAGTTTCTTACCACAACCACAGACCAAGCACTGATTTCATTAATCTATCATCGCCAATTAGATGAAGAGTGGCAGTTATTCGCACAGCAATTAAAGCAGCACTTAAGCCAATATGGTGAGATTCATATTATCGGCCGAGCAAAAAAACAAAAAATCTGTCTTGAGCAAGATTGGGTGACTGAGACTTTAACGATTGCCGGGCGTGATTACTCTTTTCAACAAGTTGAAAATAGCTTTACGCAACCTAATGCTGCAGTAAATAAGCATATGATTGAATGGGCCCTAGCAGCCACACAAGACCGTCCTGGCGACTTACTCGAACTGTATTGTGGTAATGGGAATTTCAGTTTGCCGTTAGCACAAAACTTTGACCGGGTGTTGGCTACAGAAATAAGTAAAACTTCTGTCGCTTCTGCCATTTATAACTGCGAATTAAATAAGATAAAGAATGTCACTTTAGTTAGGATGTCTGCTGAAGATTTCAGTGCCGTTCTGGCTGGCAGTAAACAATCTCGCCGCGCGACTGAGGCCGATGTTTTGAGTTTTAATTGCCAAACGGTTTTAGTGGATCCGCCAAGAGCTGGATTAGATATGGATACGATTGAGCTTGTACGTCAGTACGAGATGATTGTTTATATTTCCTGTAACCCGGAAACCTTAGCTGAAAACATTGGCCAATTAGCCAACACTCACGAAGTTACCCAAACGGCGTTATTTGATCAGTTTCCATATACTCATCACATGGAAGCCGGGGTTATCCTAACTCGTAAAGTGCAATAGCCTATTGCACTTGAGGCTTGATCGGACAGCTGCGTACTAATCTTAAGTTAACCCAGTGCGCAGCAATGATCAGACCGGCACCAATGAGAATAACTAAAGGTTCAGCAAACTCACCAAAGCTATCTTTATTCCAGTAAACAGCGCCACCGCAAATTAATAATAATAACGGGTACCATTGCGCATGTTTCCGCACGCCGAAGCCTAAGGCGATAAGACCAATCACAATACTCAACGAAAGGATGGTACGCTCTAAAAACTCTTCGCCAATAAAAGATAAACCAATCACCGACAACAACGGCAAAATCACAGGCAAAGCGAGGCAATGTAACGCACATAAGGTGGTTACCCAAATACCAGTTTTGTCGAGCGAACGTTGCGTCATGATAATCCGTGCTTTTACTTAAGGTGTGCCAAGACAGTCGTGTTATATTATAACATTACTTAATTAGGCGCAAGACAGATCAAAAGGTAGCACAGATTGAATGTTCGCCTTTTTGCTTTGGATCATGAGTAATCGGTCAAACCCTAAAGCGACTCCGGCACAGTTCGGAAACCCTGCAGCAAGTGCTTGTAGTAATCGCGTGTCGGCTGCAGCTTGAGGACGCCCCAACTGCAAACGTAGTTGATTATCTATCGCAAAACGTTGGGTTTGTTCAGCTGCTTGCGTGAGCTCTTGATAGCCATTGGCAAGCTCTATTCCGCCTGCATACACTTCAAATCGCAAGGCCACACGACTATCATCAGCGGCAATTTCTGCCAAGGCTGCTTGGCTACTCGGAAAATGAGTGACAATGGTTATTGCGTCAACATTTAAGCGAGGCTCAATCACACAAGCCATGGCTAATTGCAATAAAGTGTCTCGATCGTCCTCGCGCTCGGCTAAATCTGCAACTTCGGTGTAATCACTTAAAGCCCGTTGCAGTTGCGAGACTGAAGCCGCAAGAGGATCAACTGCGAGATAACGCTGAAAGAGCTCTTGATAGGTTTGTTGGACAACCATACGCTCACCCAACACTAATAATAGGAGTTCGACGACTTCCGCAATAAGCTCTGCCATCGTAAAGCCAACACGATACCATTCTAACATCGTGAATTCAGGGTTATGCCGTGGCCCTACTTCATCATCCCGAAAGACTTTTCCAAGTTGATAAATGCTACAACCATAAGCGGCAAGCAGACGCTTCATGGCGTACTCGGGTGATGTCTGTAGATAGAATGGCTGGTTTGGTAACACCGCAACTCGGGTTTGCAGATTACTCAGATGAACATCGGTTACGCCATAGCGTGACAGCAATGGCGTATCCACTTCTAGCACCTGACGTTGCCAGAAAAACTCTCGAAGTTGGCGTAGCAATGCTGCCCGTTGTTGCAATAATTCTAACGACGCGGATGGCCGCCAATTATCTGATAGCTGCACTGCTATGCCCTAACTGATTTACTTTTGTACGCGTGATACGTATTCGCCAGAGCGAGTATCTACTTTAATGATTTCGCCAATCTGTACGAATAATGGAACCCGAACCACCGCGCCTGTAGACAACGTAGCTGGCTTACCACCGGTACCAGCAGTATCACCTTTCAAACCAGGATCGGTTTCAACGATCTCTAACTCAACAAAGTTAGGTGGTGTTACCGCGATCGGGTTACCGTTCCAAAGTGTTAACGTACATACATCTTGCTCAACTAACCATTTGGTCATGTCGCCCACAGCTTTTGCATCGGCAGCCAATTGCTCAAAGGTTTCGTTGTTCATAAAATGCCAGAACTCGCCATCGTTATAGAGATAGGCTAAATCAACATCAACAACATCCGCACCTTCTACTGAGTCACCTGATTTGAAGGTCTTCTCAACAACTTTGCCGCTGATTAATTTACGAATACGAACACGGTTAAAGGCTTGCCCTTTACCAGGCTTAACCATTTCGTTTTCTACAATTGAACAGGGCTCACCATCTTGCATGATTTTTAAGCCAGCTTTAAATTCGTTTGTGCTGTAATTCGCCATAGCTTCCTCGTATGCTTTTAAATTAAGCGATTTCGCGCGCAATAATAAACCATAACGCAGTATTTTTCAGGTAAAATAATTCGTTCGTGGAAATAATAAGTAGGTTTTTTGTGTCCGATTCTCAAGCAGTATCCATTCGTCCTCTGTGGCAACAGCAGTTAGCGCAAGCAATAACCTCACCCGAACAGCTTGGTGAGTTACTGCAACTACCGGCTAGCTGGGTTGCTCAACATCGCGAAGCAAGGCGTCTGTTTCCACTTCGGGTGACGCCTCATTTTGTGAAGTTGATGCAGCCAGGTGATTGCAATGACCCTTTGCTCTTGCAGGTGATGCCGCACCAGAACGAATTTACTGAACATCCAGAATTTACCAAAGACCCTTTAGCTGAGCAGTCTAATACACAGCCGGGGATTCTACATAAATATAAGTCGCGCGTGTTAGTTATCTTAAAAGGTGGCTGTGCGATTAACTGCCGCTATTGTTTTCGTCGTCATTTTCCTTATCAACAGCATAGCTTTGGTAGGTCTGAACTGGCCAGCTTAGTTGCCACCATAGCGTCGGATACCAATATTAATGAAGTGATTTTAAGTGGCGGCGATCCCCTTTTGGCTACCGATGAAAAGCTTGATGAGATACTAACAACCTTAGAGCAACTACCGCAATTACGCCGCATACGAATCCATTCACGGCTACCCGTAGTATTGCCGACGCGATTAACCAGCAAGCTTGCCGAGCGCTTAGCCCGAAGTCACCTGCAAGCTATTCTGGTGTTGCATATCAATCACCCGCGAGAAGTAGCAGACGAATTAGCTGCGGCCGCACAAGTTTGGCATCAAGCCGGTGTTACGCTGCTAAATCAAAGCGTGCTGTTAAAGGGTATTAATGACTCGGCTACCTGCCTCAGTGAACTAAGCGAAAAACTCTTTGCCGCCAACATCATGCCTTATTATCTACATCAATTAGATAAAGTGGCTGGTGCCAGTCATTTTGCCGTTACCGATGAGGCAGCCCTTAAGCTGTATCAACAATTATTAGCTGAACTACCGGGTTTTTTAGTGCCAAAGTTAGTTCGAGAAATTGCCGGCGAAGCAAGTAAAACGCCACTCTGAAGGAGTGGCGTTTGCAGTATTCAAAGAGCTAGTTAAAAATACTCTTTAAAGTTATCTTTAAACCAATCACGAAGCAGTTGTTTCTCAAAGTAAACATTATCACGGCTACTACGCATGATTTCACGTCGAGTAATAATGCTACCTAAATCTTTTATCCGTTCCTCACCTTCTTGGATAACTTGTCCGTTAGCATCGGTATAACTGTAGGTAAACTTAATCATTGGATAACTAATCTCGTCGACCACACGCTGATAGCGCATTCCAGTATCAACAAAGACCGGCTCAACACGCCCAGTTAAATCGAGATCATTAATAGTTATGGTGAACTGATGATCGGCTGGCAGCTTCTCAGCTAATTCACCAATATAAGCAGTAAGTTCGTCCATAACACGCTGTTCAAAGCGGTCTTGTTTATCGCCAACAGCTTCAATATCAAAGAATTTTTTGGGGTCACCCCAACTAACGTTCGCTTCCGCCGCGATCGCAGTTTGATGACATAGCCCAGCTAACATTAAACCAGTTACTAATAGAGTTTTTTTCATCTTTTGAGTCCTCCTACTGAGACGCTCGATATCGCATTCTATGCGCTTCTATTAGTTTAGACGCTACTCGGATTAAAAGTGTGACATACAAAATAAAAAAAGGGAGATGCCGAAACACCTCCCTCTTTCACTGTCAACAAAAGCGTCAACAAAACTGTCAACACGATTGCATAACCCTTTGTTTTTATACGGGTTAATTGACGGCCTTAATATTACATCATGCCGCCCATTCCACCCATGCCACCCATATCTGGAGCAGCTGGCTCATCTTTTGGCACTTCCGCTACCATAGCTTCGGTAGTAATCATCAGGGCCGCGATAGATGAAGCAAACTGTAACGCTGAACGAGTTACTTTGGTTGGATCCAAAATACCCATTTCTAGCATGTCGCCATACACGTCTTGACCTGCGTTGTAACCGTAGTTACCTTCGCCGTTTTTCACGTTATTGGCTACTACAGAACCTTCAGCGCCAGCGTTAGTAGCGATTTGACGCAGTGGTGATTCCATCGCACGAAGTGCTAACTTGATACCTACGTTTTGGTCTTCATTATCACCACGTAAGTCAGCAAGTTTGCTAGCAGCTCGCACTAATGCTACACCACCACCAGGCACAACGCCTTCTTCTACCGCTGCGCGAGTTGCATGCAGAGCATCTTCAACACGTGCTTTTTTCTCTTTCATTTCTACTTCAGTCGCAGCACCTACTTTAATAACTGCAACACCGCCAGCAAGTTTAGCTAAACGCTCTTGCAGTTTTTCGCGGTCGTAATCAGAAGTAGTTTCCTCTACTTGTTGACGAATCTGAGTAACACGGCCTTCAATGGCTGCTTGGTCGCCATTACCATCAACAATCGTGGTGTTGTCTTTGTTGATCACTACACGTTTGGCAGTACCTAGATCTTCAAGTTGAGCTTTCTCTAGTTCCATACCAATTTCTTCTGAAATCACAGTACCGCCAGTCAATACAGCGATGTCTTGCAACATAGCTTTACGGCGATCGCCGAAGCCTGGTGCTTTTACTGCCGCTACTTTCACGATGCCACGCATGTTGTTCACAACCAAAGTAGCTAAGGCTTCGCCTTCAACATCTTCGGCAATAATCAACAATGGCTTACCTGATTTAGCTACGCCTTCAAGAACTGGTAACAATTCACGAATGTTAGATACTTTTTTATCAACCAATAAAATAAACGGACTTTCTAATTCGACAGTGCCGTTTTCTTGGTTATTGATGAAGTATGGCGATAAGTAACCACGGTCAAACTGCATACCTTCAACAACGTCAAGTTCATCTTGCAATGCTTGACCTTCTTCAACCGTGATAACACCTTCTTTACCTACCTTTTCCATCGCTTTAGCGATGATTTCACCGATGGTGCTATCTGAGTTAGCAGAGATAGTACCTACCTGAGCGATAGCTTTGGTATTGTCACAAGGTTGTGAAATTTTCTTCAGCTCTTCAACAGCACTGATGACGGCTTTATCAATACCGCGTTTCAAATCCATTGGATTCATGCCCGCAGCAACCGCTTTTAAGCCTTCGTTGACAATTGATTGTGCCAACACAGTAGCGGTGGTAGTACCGTCACCTGCTTCGTCATTAGCTTTAGAGGCAACTTCTTTCACCATCTGTGCGCCCATGTTTTCGAACTTATCTTCTAGTTCGATTTCTTTGGCTACTGAAACACCATCTTTGGTGATCAAAGGTGCGCCAAATGATTTTTCTAGGACGACGTTACGACCCTTAGGGCCCAAAGTTACTTTAACTGCGTCAGCAAGAACGTTCACGCCTTTAAGCATGCGTTGACGTGCACTGTTTCCAAAAATGACTTCTTTAGCTGCCATGTTTATTTCTCCTTAGCCTTCTACGATCGCTAGAATGTCTGATTCGCTCATGATCAAGTACTCTTCACCCTCGATCTTTTGCGTCTTAACACCATATCCTTCGTTAAATAGCACGGTATCGCCAACTTTTACGTCTAGCGCTTTCACCTCGCCATTTTCAAGGATACGACCGTTACCTACAGCTACAACCTCACCTTGGGTTGATTTTTCTGCGGCTGAACCGGTCAATACAATACCACCAGCAGATTTAGTTTCTGCTTCTGAACGCTTAATGATCACTCGATCATGTAAAGGACGAAGTTTCATCTTGGATAACTCCTAAACCTAAGTTTGTGGGTTGATAAAAGCTTTGGGGATGAACCAAAGCAGTTAAAAAGTGAATGTGCACCAGTTATGGGGGGTAAAAATAAGAACTCAAGGTGCAATGATAAATTTTTTTTGTTTTCGTATACTGGTCGTAAGATAGTCTTTTAGCGTACTCAATGAGAAGAGATAAAACTAATGCCAACATCGTCAACCTATCGTATTGTGGTATGCAGTTGTCCTAGCAAGCAATCAGCCAAAGCCATTGCTGAAAAAGTTTTACGAGCGCGCTTAGCTGCCTGCGTTAATATTTCATCGCCAACAACATCCATGTATTGGTGGGATGATCATATCCATGCCGATGAAGAAGTCTTGTTGCAGATCAAGACAACCGTAGGCTGTCTTGAGGCACTCTTTGCGCTGGTGCAACAAGCACACCCCTACGATGTGGCGGAACTTATTGCTGTGCCTATTACGGAAGGCTCACCCGATTATTTAAATTGGATAACACAGGTCACCCAATCATGACAGTTAAGCAGTACCCTCTCGTTATTCTCTCTACTTTATTAGCGCTGGTATGGATGCTCACTGCTGGGGCTCAGGCACAACAGTTTCAGCTCCAAAGTAGTGACCCTTTTCAACAACCCGAATTCTTACCTGTTGACGAAGCTTTTGCGTTCAATTTCAAGCAAGACGGCGATCAACTGACCTTACAATGGACCATTGCGCCATCTTATTATCTCTACCAGCACCGATTTGTGGTGAAAAGTGATGTGGCTTTGCAAGCGCAACCACAATTACCAGAAGGTGAGCCCCACTTTGATGAGTTTTTCGGCGAAACGGTGGTGTATCGCGATTACGTTGAAATCACTTATGAGTTGCAGCAGGCGGCGCCTCAACAAACTTTCGTGATTTCTTATCAGGGCTGCGCCGATGCCGGTTTATGTTACCCGCCCACGGATAAAACCATTGAGCTGAATGCCGTTCAAGCCACTGGCACGGCAGTGTCTTTTGAGCAGATCACTGAGAATAGTCAACAATCAGAATCTGCTAGCATTTTTGATGCAATTCATGAGCAGCCCCTGTGGTTGTCGCTGGGGTTATTTTTAGTCCTCGGGATTGGCTTAGCTTTTACGCCTTGCGTGTTGCCTATGTACCCGATTATTTCTGCCATCATCATGGGCTCTTCTGGGCCTGCTGCATCGGCTACTGGCTCGACAACAGCTGCGCGTAAACCCTTAACGACGCTGCGTGCATTTACCTTGTCGTTCGCTTATGTACAAGGGATGGCCGTGACCTATTCAGCACTAGGTATTGTGGTAGCCCTAGCTGGATTGCGCTATCAAGCCATGTTGCAGCACCCAGTTTTGTTAGTGGTGCTAGCCCTAGTGTTTGTGTTGCTGGCCCTGAGTATGATGGGTGTGTATACCATCACCTTACCGAGTAAGTGGCAAAATTACCTCAATAGTATTAGCCAAGGTCAACGTGGTGGAGCACATTCCAGTGTCTTTATCATGGGCGCCCTATCAGGATTAATAGCCTCACCATGCACTACCGCTCCGCTTTCTGGCGTGCTGCTATTCATTGCTCAGTCGGGCGATATCGTAAATGGCGGGGCCATTCTATATGCATTGAGTATCGGCATGGGCCTCCCCTTATTAGTGTTTGGAGTAACGGGTGGCAAACTATTGCCTAAAGCCGGCGCTTGGATGAACACAGTAAAACGGTTGTTCGGCGTTATCTTGCTCGCAGTTGCGCTCGTGTTAGTAGAACGCCTCTTGCCCTTTCACGTAGCAGATTGGCTATGGGTGCTCTTTATCTGTGCTAGTGCGATTTACCTTATTGTTAGCGGCTGGGCTGAAATGGCGCGTAAGCCAGCAATGGTGTTCAGCAGTGTTTGGCTGATTCTTGCTAGTGGCTTACTCTATGCCTGGTGGCCACAGCCTAGCAGCGCTCATTTGCCTTTCAAACAAGTGACTTCTGTTGCTGCAATTGAGGCCGAGTTAGCAGCAGCCGCAGCTAATCAACAGTGGGTGATGTTAGATTTGTACGCCGACTGGTGCGTTGCTTGTAAAGAGTTTGAGCGCTACACCTTTGCTAACGAGCAGGTTCAGCACGCCTTGAGCGATGTGCGCTTGCTGCAAGCAGACGTTACCGCCAACACGGCTGAAAACAATGCAATATTGCAGCACTACCAGGTATTAGGTTTGCCTACCATTTTATTTTTCTATGCCGGCGAGGAAGTTCAAGGTGCCAGAGTCACCGGGTTTTTACCGGCGGATGAATTTACAGAGCATGTGAAAAGTACAACAGAAAATTAAAGATTGCAGCGAACTGCGGTGATAAGACCAGTATTTTGCTGCGTAATCTCATTTTTTCTCTATAATGCCAAGATAAGCATGGAACTAGAGGCCAAATTTGGCCTCTAATTCTCTAAATTCCTAGAGACATGACGTTTCGCAGCAGATCGCAGCATTATGACGACAAAAAATGCCAGAACATCAAGACTATTGCTTCTCAATGGCCCCAACCTTAATTTGTTAGGCACTCGTGAGCCCGATATTTATGGTTCACAAACCCTCAATGATATTGAGCATCAACTGCGGCAACAAGCTGAGCAGTTAAACCTTGTTTTAGACTGCAGACAGTCTAATGCTGAGCATCAACTGCTTGAGTGGATTCATGAAGCTAGAACCACCCATGTCGATTTTATTCTAATCAACCCAGGCGCCTTTACTCATACTAGCATTGCCTTGCGTGATGCCTTGGCCGGGGTAGCTATTCCTTTTATCGAAGTACATCTTTCCAATATTCATGCACGCGAAGCCTTTCGTAAGCATTCTTATTTATCAGACCTAGCCGTAGGGGTTATCTGTGGACTTGGCGCGCAAGGCTATGGCCTCGCGTTGCAAGCAGCCCAGCAGCACTTACAGCACAACTCATAACATTTAATTAGGTAATTAATACTCATGGATATTCGTAAAATTAAGAAATTAATCGAACTGGTAGAAGAATCTGGTATCGCTGAATTAGAAATTACCGAAGGTGAAGAATCCGTTCGTATTCATCGTGGTGGCAGCCACAGCGCTCCGGTCCATTATCAAGCGGCACCGATGCATCATTATCCTGCTCCGGCACCAGCTCCGGCGGCGGCAGCACCTGCAGCAGAAGCAGCAGCGCCAGAAATTTCAGGCCATGTTGTTAAATCACCTATGGTAGGTACTTTCTACGCAGCTCCAGCACCGGGTGCCGCTGACTTTGTAAGCGTTGGCCAACAGGTGAAAGCTGGCGAAACCTTATGCATTGTAGAAGCGATGAAAATGATGAACCAGATCGAAGCCGACAAAGGCGGAGTGGTGAAACAAATTCTCGTAGAAAACGGTGAGCCGGTTGAGTTTGATCAGCCATTATTTGTTATTGAGTAACGGCATCTGCCAGGACCAAAATCATGTTAGATAAGGTTGTTATAGCTAACCGAGGCGAGATTGCGCTGCGTATTTTGCGCGCCTGTAAAGAGCTCGGAATTAAAACCGTAGCGGTACACTCTACCGTTGACCGCAATTTAAAACATGTGCTGCTAGCCGATGAGTCTATCTGTATTGGCGATGCACCTGCTACTAATAGTTATTTGAATATTCCACGCATTATTAGTGCGGCGGAAATTACTGACGCAGCAGCTATCCACCCGGGTTATGGCTTTCTTGCTGAGAATGCCGACTTTGCCGAACAAGTAGAAAACTCTGGTTTCATTTTTGTCGGCCCAACCGCTGATGTTATTCGCCTGATGGGCGATAAAGTTTCTGCTATTGAGGCGATGAAGAAAGCAGGCGTGCCTTGTGTGCCTGGCTCTGGCGGTCCGTTAGGTGACGATGAAGCCACCAACTTAAAAACCGCTAAGCGTATTGGCTATCCAGTGATAGTAAAAGCTGCTGGGGGCGGCGGTGGTCGTGGCATGCGGGTCGTGCGTAAAGAAGACGAACTGATTCGCGCTATTAGCACCACCAAAGCAGAAGCCGGAGCAGCCTTCGGTAACTCCATGGTGTACATGGAGAAGTTTTTAGAGAATCCTCGCCATATTGAGATTCAAGTGTTGGCTGATGGTCAAGGTAACGCCGTTTACTTAGGTGAGCGAGATTGTTCGATGCAACGCCGCCACCAAAAGGTCGTTGAAGAAGCGCCAGCACCAGGCATTACCGCAGAGATGCGTAAGTTTATTGGTGAACGCTGTGCCAAAGCCTGCATCGAGATTGGCTATCGTGGTGCCGGTACGTTTGAGTTCCTTTACGAAAACGGCGAATTCTATTTCATTGAAATGAATACCCGTATTCAGGTTGAGCATCCAGTTACCGAAATGGTTACCGGAATCGATCTCATTAAAGAGCAACTGCGCATTGCCGCGGGTCGTCAATTATCGATTTCACAAGAAGACGTAGTGATTCGCGGACATGCTGTTGAATGCCGGATTAACGCTGAAGATCCAGCAACTTTTATTCCATCGCCGGGTACCATCACCCGCTTCCACCCACCAGGTGGTTTAGGAGTGCGTTGGGATTCGCATGTGTATGCAGATTATCGAGTACCACCTAATTACGATTCGATGATTGGCAAGTTAATTACCTATGGTGAAAATCGTGATGTAGCAATAGCGCGTATGCGCAATGCGCTGAGTGAGTTAATCATTGAAGGTATTAAAACCAATGTGCCATTGCAGAAAGACATCATGGCCGATGAAAACTTCCAGCACGGTGGCACGAACATCCACTATCTAGAGAAAAAGCTCGGCATGGGTGGTCACTAACGCCTATGCCTTGGATTCAACTTACCGTATCGGCTCCTGAAAAGCATGCGCCCCTTGTGGGCGACATGCTGCAGGGCAATGGCGCTATGGCCGTCACCTATCGCGATGCCCAAGACAACCCGATTTTTGAGCCTCCGCTGGGCGAACTCATCTATTGGCAGGAAACTCTAGTGACTGGTTTGTTTTCAGCTGAAACCGACCTTAAGCCAATCCTCGCTAACCTGCGCAAATCGAGTTACTTCAAAGACGAGCTACAATACAAAACCGATGCTCTAGAAGACAAAGATTGGGAGCGTGAGTGGATGGATAACTTTCATGCCATTCGTTTTGGTCAACGGCTGTGGGTTTGCCCTAGCTGGCGTGATATCCCCGAGCCCGATGCGGTCAATATCATGCTCGACCCGGGGATGGCCTTTGGTACAGGAACTCACCCTACTACGGCACTTTGTTTGGAATGGTTGGATAGCGCTGAGGTGACCGGTAAGACCGTGGTTGATTTTGGCTGTGGCTCAGGTATTTTGGCGATTGCAGCATTGTTGCTGGGTGCCAAACAGGCTATTGGTACCGATATCGATCAACAAGCTCTGATTGCCAGTACCGCCAATGCTGAGCGCAATGGTGTTGCTGAACGCTTAGCCGTGTATTTACCAAGTCAGCAACCGGAGTTACAAGCCGAGTTGGTCATGGCCAATATTTTGGCCGGCCCCTTACAAGAATTAGCTCCGGTCATTAGTGCTTTTGTTGCTCCAGGCGGTGAACTCATCATGTCTGGCATTCTGGAGCGTCAAGTTCCGGCAGTACAAGCCGCTTATAACAAAGAATTCGACTTTAGCCCGGTTCGTGTCAGCGAAGGTTGGGTGATGTTACACGCAAAACGCAAACACTAGTCTTGAGTAACTTTGTCAAGTGGAAAAAATGCAAAAAAGGCTGTTTTTGTACAAATTACAGCCTTTTCTTTCTGCGCTAAATTCCCTAAAATTTCCGACCCTTGAGTTGCACAGTTTTTAACCGATGCGGATCGGACCATATCCAATAGAAAATCCGGTAATTCTCGCACCCATGGCCGGTGTGACAGACCTTCCATTTCGACAGCTCTGCTTAGAATTGGGAGCCGGGTTGGCAGTGTCCGAAATGCTCTCGAGCAATCCGCAAGTGTGGGCCACTAAAAAGTCGCAAGACCGAATGGGCCATGCTGATGAACCTGGGGTGAAAGCTGTGCAAATTGCAGGGTCAGAACCTGAATTGATGGCTGCGGCTGCTGTTCACAATGTTGAGCACGGAGCGCAAATCATTGATATCAATATGGGCTGCCCAGCAAAAAAGGTGAATAAGAAATTAGCCGGCTCGGCCCTGCTGCAGTATCCAAAGCTTGTAGAAGCTATTCTAACTGCTGTGGTAGCTGCTGTGGATGTGCCAGTCACGCTAAAAATTCGCACAGGCTGGACGCCTGAGCATCGTAACGGAGTAACCATTGCCCAAATTGCGGAGCAAGCGGGAATACAATCGTTAGCCGTACACGGACGTACTCGAGCTTGTATGTACAAAGGCCACGCCGAGTACGACACCATCAAAGCAATCAAGGCGGCGGTGTCGATACCCGTAGTTGCTAATGGCGACATTACGACGCCAGAAAAAGCACGCGAGGTTTTAGCGTATACCGGTGCCGACGCCATCATGATTGGTCGCGGCGCCCAAGGTAATCCTTGGTTGTTTCGTGAGATCGCCCATTTTTTAGCAACGGGCGAACACTTAGCACCACCAACGGCGCACGAAGTTAGCCGAGTTGTGCAGCAGCATGTGAAACGCTTGCACGCACACTATGGTGACTTTAGCGGTGTAAGGATTGCCAGAAAACATGTGGGTTGGTACTTGCAACAACAACAACCCAATGCGGATTTTCGCCAGCAGTTTTTGGTGATTGAGGATGCAGCCGAGCAACTCGACGCCTTGGCGAATTTTTTTGTAACAGTAAACTAAAGAGATAGAGCGCACCTATGTTTGATCAAAACGCACATCGTGACCCGGTTTCTCCATTTACCACCATTGGTAACAATGCCCAGCCGAAGCCACTACGTGATTCAGTAAAGCAAGCCATGAACTCATTCTTAAAGCAATTAGAAGGACATGATCCTGAAGAATTGTATGAGTTGGTTTTGGCTGAAGTTGAAGCACCGTTGTTAGAAGAGGTCATGACTTACACGCGTGGTAATCAAACCCGCGCCGCGACAATGCTTGGCATTAACCGTGGTACCTTGCGTAAGAAGCTGAAAAAATACGGCATGAACTAAGTGCCCCCAAAAAAAGAGCGCCTGGTGTGCTCTTTTTTTCTTTCTAATCCTCAGTTTTTAACGCCTAGGTTATTTGCTAACACGTACTTAAATTAACTATCTTAGTTTACTGGTATCTACTGAATACTTAATACTCACTATTAAAGAAAGGTAACATTTCATGCAACACCGCCCTATTCAACGCGCTTTACTCAGTGTTTCTGACAAAACTGGCATTGTCGAATTTGCTCAGGCTTTGGTGCAGCGTGGCGTCGAGCTGCTCTCAACAGGTGGTACGGCAGCCTTACTGCGCCAGCACCAAATTGCCGTAACAGATGTGTCAGAACATACTGGCCAGCCGGAGATTATGGACGGTCGCGTAAAGACCTTGCATCCTAAAATTCATGGCGGCATTTTAGCTCGTCGTGATCGAGACCAAGCAGTGATGCAAGAGCAAGGTATTGCTGCCATAGATATGGTGGTAGTAAATTTATACCCGTTTGCAGAAACTGTCGCGAAACCAGATTGTAGCCATGCTGATGCGGTAGAGAATATTGATATTGGTGGCCCAACGATGGTGCGTGCAGCCGCCAAAAATCATCAAGACGTGACTATTATTGTGAATGCTGATGATTACGCCGCAGTTATTGCCGAGATGGATGCTAATCAAAACAGCCTAAGCTTCGATTCTCGTTTTAACTTAGCGATTAAAGCTTTTGAACACACAGCTCAATATGATGGCATGATTGCTCAATATTTTGGCGCACGGTTGCCCCAGCAAAGCAGTAAATTCCCACGTACCTTTAATACCCAGTTACAGAAGAAACAAGATTTACGCTATGGCGAAAACAGCCATCAGCAAGCCGCTTTTTATGTTGAGCACAAACCAGCAGAAGCATCAGTCGCCACTGCGATTCAGCTGCAGGGTAAAGAATTATCCTTTAATAACATTGCCGACACTGATGCCGCCCTTGAGTGTGTGAAATCTTTTACTGCACCAGCTTGTGTGATTGTGAAACATGCCAACCCATGTGGCGTGGCAATCGGTAACCATCCGTTGGATGCTTATGAACGCGCCTTTAAAACCGACCCAACCTCAGCCTTTGGTGGCATTATTGCTTTTAACCGTGAGCTCGACGGTGAGACTGCAGCTGCAATTGTGGCGCGTCAGTTTGTCGAGGTCATTATTGCCCCAGTGATTAGCCAAGCGGCTAAAGATGCACTCGCTAGTAAAACCAATGTGCGCGTACTCGAGTGTGGCGAATGGGCACCACAACGAGTACCAAGTTTCGACTACAAGCGCGTTAATGGTGGCTTGTTGGTGCAAGACAACGATTTAGGTGAAATCACCATAGCCGATCTCAAAGTGGTTACCGACAAGCAGCCAACTGCCGCGCAGTTGGAAGACTTGTTATTCTGCTGGAAAGTAGCCAAATTTGTGAAATCTAATGCGATTGTGTATGCCAAAGACGGTATGACGATTGGCGTTGGCGCCGGCCAAATGAGCCGTGTCTACAGCGCCAAGATCGCTGGTATCAAAGCTGCTGATGAGAACCTTGAGGTAGCAGGCTCGGTGATGGCATCCGATGCCTTCTTCCCCTTCCGAGACGGAATTGACGCTGCTGCTGCCGCTGGTATTACTGCCATTATTCAACCCGGTGGATCGATTCGTGACGAAGAAATTATCGCAGCTGCCAACGAGCATGGGATCGCCATGGTCTTTACTGGAATGCGCCATTTCCGTCACTAATTCGTAGGTTATTGAGAGCGAGCTTAGTTGCTAACTGAACGATTAGCGCTAAGCTCATATAACTTAATGATGCAAAAGGAAACTAGCGATGCCCACTAAACGCCAACTATTAACCGGTGTAGCCGTAGCGCTACTGTTTACTCCGTTACTGGGCGCCTGCTCGAATGAAGCAGCTGCCCCTGCTCACAGCACCGCATTGGCCGAAGCCATGAATAGCCCGGCGCGCACGCCAAGCAACATGCAACGAGATCAGTACCGAAATCCCCAAGCAACACTCGAGTTTTTTGAAGTGGAGCCGCACCACACAGTGGTCGAGATTTGGCCAGGTGGTGGTTGGTATAGCGAAATCCTAGCCCCTTATCTGCATCAGCATGGGCAACTCTATGCGGCTGGCTTTGCCACTTCTGACGAGCGTGGTTTCGCTATTCGTGCGCGCGCTAACTATGCCGAACGAGTTGCTAACGATGCTATGTTCGGTAACGTCATCATCACTGAATTTTCGCCCTTAGAGAATAGTACTATTGCACCACCAGCAAGTGCTGATAGAGTGCTCACCTTCCGTAACCTGCATAATTGGTACATGGCCAGTGGTGAAGCCGGTATGAAAGGTGCCTTTGCGACCTTTTATCAAGCTCTCAAACCCGGTGGCATGTTAGGGATTGTTGATCACCGGTTACCGGAAACTCGTCCGGATAGTGATATGGAATCAAGCGGCTATATCAAAGAAAGCTATACCATCGCACTCGCTGAGGCGGCTGGATTTGAACTGGTTGCGCGCAGTGAGATCAATGCGAATCCAAACGACACCACTGAGCATCCACGCGGCGTATGGACCTTGCCACCAACCTTAGCTGCCGGCGATCAAGATCGCGACAAGTATATTGAGATTGGTGAGAGTGACCGCTTTACGTTAAAATTTGTTAAACCTCATAATTAACGAGTACCTTCATGAAAGTATTGGTAATTGGCGGCGGTGGCCGCGAACATGCATTAGCTTGGAAAGCCGCACAGTGTCAGGGTGTGGAGCAAGTGTTTGTCGCTCCTGGTAATGCCGGCACTGCTATTGAAACTGGTATCGAAAACGTGGCCATTGCTGCTGATGATATCGCTGCCTTACTAGCCTTTGCGCAACAACAACAGGTTGCCCTGACAATTGTAGGCCCAGAAGCGCCACTGGTTGCGGGCGTCGTTGACAGTTTTACCGCAGCGGGCCTCACTATTTTCGGGCCAACTCAGGCCGCAGCTCAACTTGAGGGCTCAAAAGCTTTCAGCAAAGACTTTTTAGCACGTCACCAAATACCAACCGCTGCCTATGGCACCTTTACGGACGTTGAAGCCGCACAAGCCTATGTGCGTGCGCAAGGCACTCCAATCGTCATCAAAGCTGACGGCTTAGCTGCTGGCAAAGGCGTGATCATTGCGCAAACTCTTGCTGAAGCTGATGCTGCTATTGCTGATATGCTGGCAGGTAACCGCTTTGGTGATGCGGGTAGCCGAGTAGTGATTGAAGAGTTCTTAGTTGGTGAAGAGGCGAGCTTTATTGTCATGGTGGATGGCACTACGGCGCTGCCGTTTGCCTCGAGCCAAGATCATAAAGCACGTGACAACGGCGACCAAGGCCCTAATACGGGCGGTATGGGGGCTTACTCCCCAGCCCCTGTGGTTACCCCTAGTGTGCACGAATGGGTGATGCAGCATGTGATTCAGCCAACCATAGAGGGTATGGCAGCTGAAGGCCATCCTTACACTGGCTTTCTCTATGCTGGTTTGATGATTGCAGCAGACGGCAGCGCCAAAGTACTTGAGTACAATTGCCGCTTTGGTGATCCTGAAACTCAACCCATCATGATGCGCTTACAGTCTGATTTAGTTGAACTGTGCTTAGCTGCCTGCGCCGGCCAATTAGCTGGTCGTGAGATTCAGTTTGATCCGCGTGCGACTGTGGGCGTGGTGATGGCGGCTGGCGGTTATCCAGATGGCTATGCCAAAGGTGATGCGATTTCAGGCATTACTGAAGCTGAAGCCACTGGCGTGAAGGTCTTTCATGCTGGCACGGCTCTCAATACTGAAGGGCAAGTAGTGACGGCCGGCGGCCGCGTTCTGTGTGTGACTGCTATTGGCGATAGCGTAAGCGCTGCTCAACAGCAAGCTTATGCTGGCGTTAGTAAGATCCGTTGGAACCAGGCATTCTATCGCACTGACATTGGCTATCGTGCCATTGCTCGTGAACAAGCCTAATTAGCTTTAACCCATAAAAAAGCTGGCTTTCGCCTAATGCCAGTCAGTTAAGAGCTGACTGGCATTTTTTTCTCGC
>NZ_JANFPJ010000034.1:0-18056 GCF_032227045.1 Pseudidiomarina fusca | reverse complement strand
CAGAGGATTAAGTCTTTTTAGAGGGGAAAATCCCTAGAACCCCATTGTGATACTTGGTAATCATTCCCCCCACGAAATTTATTGCCATTAACTGAAGTAATAGCACGTTTTAACTGATGGTATGCTTCACCTCTGTTCAAGGCTTGCTGGACGTAATGACGCAACGTTGAATTATCAACATACTCCAAAACATAAATAGATTTAATTAAACGGTCGTACTCATGCAATGCTGACAATCTTCGGCTCTTGCCGTTACTCAACTTTCTAATGATTGTGCTTTGAGTGGTGGTTTTACGACTCAATGAACAAACAATATGCTGAATATTGTCCCATTCTTCAGCAATTAGCTTATGATTAATATCTTTCTTTAATTGAATACGGCCTCCGTTCTCTTCAGTCACTTCAAATAGCTCAAAAAACACCTTTTTCATTTTCGCGTATCGAGGGGCGAATGTGTAACCAAAGAAATCTAATATAGCGAAGTTAACATTATTGGTACCATGCGTATCGGTCGATAAGGTATTAGGCTGTATATCTGAAGAGTTGTTATAGAGTAAGTCAAAAGCAAAGTGACCTTCATATTCGTTAGCGCCAATGACTTGCGTACTCACCGGAACATGACGTGGTCAACCAAAATTGACCAACCCAGTTAAGCTACTTTTTTCAATTTCTTCATGTCCGCCTCATATTGATTTGAAATTTCCATACTTTATCTAATTCATGTTTTTCTAAATTAGCTAAAATGCAACTCAGAAATGTCCAGAAGTGAGTTGTGTGGTGTCGAGTGGAGATTGTACGATTAAGCCCCTAAGTAATTAGTCCGTCAGTCTCCCTCGGTAATCAAATTAGTACATCTTAGCGATCAAATTGGTAAAAAATTAGACATGTAGATGAATGCCCACCTTAAAAAATAGACAGCGGGTTGGGCTGGGTGATTTTTCTGGTGTTAGACGCCAGCAACCCATGCGGCAGAATGGTTGCTCACTTACTCGTCTATTTTTAGCGGGAATTCTTAGCCAACTGTACGCGCTGTATGCAGATTTAAGCAGTCGAGTGATGCGCACTTTGGAGGAGATGGCACCACGAGTAGAGGTTTACTCTATTGACGAAGCGTTTTTGGATTTAACCGGTATTGAGTCTGCCATATCTCTTGTCGAGTTCGGACAACAAGTGCGAGAGCGCATAGGCCACTGGATTGGGATCACCGTCTGTGTAGGCATTGCACCGACTAAAACACTCGCCAAACTGGCTAACCATGCCGCCAAAAAATATCCAGCTACTCAGGGGGTTGTAGACCTGACCAATCCAGATCGGCAACGTCGATTGCTCGCATTAGTCCCGGTTGATGATGTTTGGGGCGTTGGTAGACGGCTTTCTAAGCGTTTAAATGCGTTGGGTATCACCACAGCCTTAGATCTCGCCAATGCCTCTCCTAGAGCCATCAGAGACCAGTTTTCAGAGGTTTTAGAAAGAACCGTCAGAGAGCTCAATGGTGAGTCGTGCATTGAACTTGAAGAGATCCCGCCAACTAAGAAGCAAATCGTCTGTAGCCGTTCATTTGGCGTAAAAGTGACGCACTTTGAATTTTTAAGTGAAGCCGTATGCGAATACGCAACCCGCGCCACTGAGAAACTTCGCAAAGAACAGCAGCAAGCCAAAGTGCTGACCGTGTTCATACGTACCAGCCCCTTTAAGGACAACGAGCCGCAGTACAGCAACTCTGCATCGGGTGAATTGCTAATCCCCAGTTGCGACACGCGGGATTTTATCGAGCTGGCCAATCACTTACTCAAGCGGATATGGAAGGATGGTTTTCGTTATGCCAAAGCGGGCGTCATGCTGTCTGACTTTTACGATCCTGGCATGTTTCAACCAGGACTATTCGATGACGTATCGACCCGCTCTAATAGCCAGCAGCTAATGTCTGTATTGGACACCATTAACCAAAGCGGTGCCGGAAAGGTTTTCTTTGCTGGACAAGGACTCAAGAAAGATTGGTCGATGAAGCGAGAGCATTTGTCTCCCGCTTATACAACACGCTGGGACCAGTTACCGCGAGTGAAGTAGCGCAGTTGACTCAATACGCATTCACTCTGCGACGCAGCATGTTGAGCTTATCAACCTGGCGTCGAATATCACTGAAGAATTCCTCTTTCTCCATGGCCAGCGCTAGCTCCCATTCTTTGGCCAAACCTTGGCAGTCTAAAAATGCGTATCTCAGCTTCGTCTTTGAGATACGCAGCCCCTTGCTAAAGACCACGCGTTTGCCTCGTTGACCGTGAAAACTGTTGATATACCACTCTATGCCAAAGCCATACTTAAAGTCTCTGATACGGACACCAAGCAGACCCCAGTCTTTAAAGGGCTCATTCTCTCGAACCTTGTAATGGGTAACCCAAAAGTCATCAACTTCAGCTCGTGCCAGCGCTTTTAGCCTGTCCGTTTCTTGCTGAAGTAAATCTGATACATCTGCTTTCCATTGTTCATTGACGATTTCTACCAAACCAATTTCCCCATCCAATTAACCCCTAAAGCCAAAACCACTATCCGTTTGGCTTTTGGATCGAAACGCCAAACGTAAAACTGCCGTCACAATCACTGTTTGGCGTCTCGATATAAATCGACTCGCTCAATCCCATACCCGACAAGGGATACAGGCTGATTTCACTTAAAAACACCTAAAAAGACGTATCGCCATGAAGATACAAACCGTTTGGCAAGTTCAGGCCAGAATGCAAACGACGTTTGGCGTCTCAATTTTTTTGGCTAGGTCACCAGCCGCCAAACAGAGCCTATTCTCATACTTTTGCAAAAATGCAATAGGCAGATAGATGAAAGGATTTGTCACCTTTCTGCCCACCGCCAGTGCACCGAATCCTGATAATGACATTTGAGTAAACCGCCAGAGCACTTGGAAATGCCCAAGCGTGAACAGCGCGGTTGATTGAAAACCGTTAGAGCACTTTGAGTGCACAGGAGATAAGTATGTTTGTACTAGGCGTAGATATCGGTTACTCAAACCTGAAGCTGGCAATTGGCCAATCAGGTAGTGAACCGAAAACCATTATTCTACCTGCGGGTGCCGGTCCAGCGGATCGTATGCCGGAGCGTATCGGTGGAGGCGATGATGAAACTTGTTTGTATGTCTCTGTCGATAATGAGCGCTGGGCCGCTGGTGTTCCTGCTGGACGCCTTCAAGGCTGGGAACGAGAGCTTCACCCGGAATATCCCACCACAAAAACCTATAAGGCACTTTTTCATGCCGCCTTGTTAATGGCTGAAACAGAATCCATCGATTTGGTTGTCACTGGATTACCGGTTTCCCAGTTTCATGAACCACAACGTAAGTCTGACCTTGTGCAGCGTTTAAAAGGTGTCCATCAAGTGACGCCTAAGCGCAGCATCACCGTTCATGACGTCAAAGTACTACCACAGCCTGCCGGTGCCTATATGGATCTGGTTCAAACGGGTGGTGATCTGGGCTTGATTGAAGAAGGTCGTGTCGTCGTCATTGATCCCGGCTTCTTTTCTGTTGATTGGGTTGCCCTTGAGGCCGGAGAAATTCGCTACAGCTCATCAGGAACCAGTCTTCAGGCAATGTCCGTGCTACTGGAAACCATCGATAAGCTGATTTCGGAAGATCATGGTGCCAAAGTCGGAATGGATCGACTTGAAAAAGCCATGAGAACCGGCGACTTACAGGTCCTGCTATTTGGAGAAAAAGTCGATATTTCACCTTATCTGAATGCTGCCATGAAAAAGGTAGCGCCTGTTGCTCTTACAGCCATGCGTCAATCCATGCGTGACGAAAGCATTAATGCGGACTTGGTATTGATCGCCGGAGGTGGAGCCTTGGCTTATAAGGAAGCGGCCAAGGAGATTTTTTCACGAAGCAAGATCATCGTGCCTGAGCAGTCTGTTTTGGCGAACGTCCGAGGCTTCTGGTTTTATGGGGCATGATCATGAGAGTTGTCGTCAACATTCCCCCAGGGAGCCACCCAGAACTACTCAAAGAATTGGAAAAGACGCCACCACGGGAACGCGCTGAGCGTCTGCGGATGCTGGCAACCTTTGGGTTAATTCAAATGAGCCAACCCAATCTATCCACGACATCTGTACCGGTGGATGGCCTTGCACCAGATGGTGAAGTTACTTCTATGAGTACAGCGCCAGAACCCAAAGCAGAAACACGTAAACAATCATTAAAATCAAAACTAGGGCTGGGCTTATAACATGGCGTTATCAGTTAGCTGGCTCGATGCCAGGTTAAATAAAGAAGCAAAAGAAACCGTAGTAAAAGCCGACCGAGATGGGCTAAGTGCTCGGGTATCGCCCAAGGGCAAAATTGTTTTTCAGTTTCGTTATCGGTTCGATGGCAAGCAACAGCGGGTAGACATAGGTACTTACCCCCTTATGAAGCTGGCTGAAGCCAGGAATGAGCTGGATAGGTTAAGGGCAGTACTTGATCAAGGCCGAAACCCCAAGCTTTACCTACAGCAGGAACGGGCTAAGTATTCTGCTAATCAAAGCTTCGAATCGATTTTTCGAGACTGGATAGACTCTGCCGGTAAGCAAGGGCTAAAGGAGAAAACGTGGCACTACCAAAAACGCAGCAGTGAAATATATTTGCTGCCCCGACTTGGCAAGTAGCCATTAACTGACATCACTGAATTGTCCTTGCGAAACTGTCTTCGTGAGGTTTCGGAATCGTCTCCGTCAAACACAGAGCGCCTAGTGTCTGTACTGCATAAGTTCTATGACTGGCTGATTGATGAACAAATTTTGGAAATTAACGCTGCCGCTGGGATCACAGCAAAAAAGGTTGGCGGTAAAAAAGGAAAACGAACTCGGGTGCTAAATGACAACGAGATCAGGATACTTTGGCGCTATTTGCATGAGTCAAAAATCACTGAGAAGAATCGCATCTACATAAAACTGCTTCTCTTATTGGGAGGGCGCAAGGGCGAACTCATTCAAGCTGAAAAGCATCACTTTGACTTGCAATCTGCAATGTGGACAGTGCCCATAGAGATCCGCAAACAAGGTGAGAAAATTGGAGCGCCGATCATGCGGCCATTGATTAAGCCAGCTATTGAGCTGATTGAACTGGCGATGCAGATGAGCAAATCAACTTACTTGTTTCCCGCGAACGGACAAGAAGAGCTTGCCACAAATGGCTTTGATACCACTATTCCTAACAATGTGAAAATCTGGGCTCGCAGATCGCTTGGTATTGAGATGGAACACTGGTCTATGCATGATCTTCGCAGAACGATGCGAACGCGAATGTCTGCCATCACGACGCAAGAAGTTGCCGAGTTGATGATTGGCCACAGCAAAAAAGGGCTGGATGCTATCTACAACCAATATCAGTACCTGGACGAAATGCGTCATGCTTACGACGTTTGGTATCAACAACTAGAAACCATCATCGAGCCGACAGGCTTTCCATTCAACTGGCGTTTCGGACAATAAGGGGTAGCTGAATTAAGGAAGAGACTGAGCTAGTACAAATGACCGAGTCAAGTAGTGCATTTGGCTCGGTTTAGATTAGTTGTTTTTCCAGTTACAAAAAAACAACTTATCGAATAATTATTATAAGTCTCACGACGCCTCAGAGAGAGGTATTTGCAATTCATCCACAAGGGTTTGCTTAGATTTATACTCTAGCTCGCTTCTCTTTATTTTTAGCTTTTGTAATAAAGCACTATGAGTCACCTCGAAATCATTAAAAATTGTAGACCAACTTTTAACGTATACTCGAATTCTTTCATCCGCCCCGGAAACAAGGCCCGCGCCGCCCTTACCAGCAAGGTCTTTCAACCGCCTTGTAATTTGAGTATCATTCTGGGAGATTTTAGTTCCAACAAGAACAACATCAAATCTCATTCTCTCATCATTAAAGGCAGGATGCTTATCAAGTACCTCAGCATAACGTTCAGCTTGAGCTAAATGTTTCTTATTCAATGCTACACTTGGTCTTTTTATTTCAATGATCGTACATTTAATAAATTCTTCTTGTGTAGAATGATCAATTGTGACCATTTTGCGTGCAAGAAACAAATCTACTTGGCCTTTTGCCCCCTCTATGGTAGCGCCTTCAATAAGATCACTGGTACTGATATCGTCCCCATCCAATATTTCAATATCTGAATTCCGAAGATTTCTAGCTGTATTAGAAAAGTCATCCTCTTCGGCACCTATAGTTGTGTACTGAGGGCCAAACAACCATGTATTAGCCTCAATAATACCTTGTAAGTCTGGTGTTTCTAGAACTTCTTTAGCGTGCTCTTTAAAAAGGTACTTCATTTTCTGTACGACTAGATCTCGCTTATGAATGTGTCCAATCGTGCTAATTATATAATCAAGTTTAGATTTACTTATTTGAGATGCAAATTCATCCATTTGCTCCTTATTTAAGTCTAAAACGCCTTCCAATATATCTATCAAACTATCATTTTCACTTGATGTAGATAGCCTATCAAGCAAACCGATTATAATTTTTGTTTGCTTAGCCTTTAGCCCATTAAAAGCTGCTGGATCAGCAACGCAGATACTAGTTACTAATTTCTTCGTATGTGCAATTCTAAAGGAACGATCTTCGTCAGACTCCCAATTGTAAACAGGAAAATATCCTTTTTCTTCGAAAGAATCGACAAGCTGAACAGCTCTTTCTCTAAGGAACCCCTGATAAATCTCGGCTGTTTTGTTGCGCAGTTCTTTTAGCAGCATAGCTAAAACTTTATTCCCATCACTCTTTTCACTAATGAAGAGATCAGCATTTGGAGATGAGGTATCTTGAAAATTATCGAACCACTCAGATTGTATATATCCACTTATGAAAAAATTGTTTTTGTAGTTAAAACCAGTCAGATTTCTATACTTCTGATGTTCTTTTGAATCTCTAAAATAATTGTATGACTTTTCACCAGATGGTTTTTTTATCCACTGAATGATACTTGAACTAAATATATTTCCATCAACATCTATAAGCTCTTGAAACAACCTATGTTGGGGAGGCGTCACTCGGACTCTATTAACTGATATTTTAAGGTTAGAAAAAACTATTAGCTTCCAACCAAATTCATTTGAAAGCTCCTCCATGATATTTTCAATATTAGGGATTTTTTGAGATTTTTCACTCGTAATGCCCGTAAGAAATACTGATGTCCCACTTCCATTTGAAAGAATACTACTATGCTGTTCTTTATCGTCGATCAACTCAACTTTGTACGTTTTAATACGAGACGAGTCTATGGTAATACGTGCATTCTCAGATTGTCTTCTCGTAAGCCAGGTTGCTGTTGCAGCATATTTATGAAATGAATACCGCCCTCTGCCTTGACTGCCTTTTTGGGTAACCTGTTTTTTGGATGAGTCATCCCAATTATCAAAATTTCGGTCTAGGTTATGAAAGTCAATTCCTTCACCATTATCATGGATCTCTATTGACTCCACCCCGCCGAGATCACAGGTGTTAATAATGACATCAATATCTGATGCACCAGCATCCAAACCGTTCCAGATATATTCACTCAACATCTTCCAAGCGGGAATTGAGCCGAAACGTTTTTTTATCGACGCATTTGTAATACCTGTTGTCCGTTCTTGAGGAGTCGTCACTTACCTATCCATCCAATCAATAAAAAATCCATGCTGCTATCTTAGCCTAAGTTGGTGTACATATTAACTATATTGTTGGCACAAGCCGGCGTTTCAAAGCGTTAGTCCAAGCTCCAACAGAAAAACTAAGCTACGCTATCTATTCCTAATTCTTCTCATACTCCTCCAAGTCTTCAATGTGCCACAGCTTGTTTCGTGTATTTCGGTTGATACGAGGTTGCGGCAAGCTGCCATCTTTTATTCTTCGCCAGAGCGTCGTATAGCTAATGTGGTAACGAGCCATAACTTCGTAAGACGTTAGAAAAGGGGTTACTTGGTGCGCTACTGCTGTCATCTGCATTCTCCTGAAAATCAATGTAAAGCTATCATCGCCTGATTCATCACTTGTTGATGGTCAGAAAGATGCATGATTTGTTCAGAAGATCAGGCCCATACAAATGAACTTTTAGGACAGCAAGAAAGCAACCGGTAACCAACTCAACCGGCAAACAATTAGAGATAATCGCGAACGTCTTACCATCATTTCTCGATTTTTGGCATAAAAAATATAGGCAAGTTTTGGCTAAAACCCAGTAGGAACAAGGCCTACAGCTAGGTTTGTGTCATGGAATTTGGCTAAAAACGGTAAATATGGCGATTTGTACTCAAGTTTGTACACATTTTCCGAGGTTACGCTTGAACATCATTGAAAAGCAAAGAAACGAGAAAAAGACAAAAAGCCTTTAAATTCAGTACGTAGAGATGTGATTGTGGTGTGCAATGAAAGGTGGTTTTAAGCGTTGAAAGGCTGGGCGGCATCAGGGTGCGAGATGATCGCAAAAGTGCGACGCTTTTTGATTTCATTAAGGAAAGCTTGGTTTGCCATGTATAAATTCTTTTAGTTTGTACGCAGATTTACACACCAGTTTGCAAGCACGCAATGTGCTGGTACTGGTCAATCCATCGGGTTGATCGTCAATAGCTGCTATTTTCGCTGATCTTGCTTGTTTAAACAATCAATGGTTGCCATTTAGTCTCAGTGGGCTTTTGTACTGTGTTGTCGCTATGTGCCATTTGGAGTAAAACTTGAAGGCTAGGGCGATAGAGGGAATACAAAAAAAAGCGCCACCACTAGGGTGACGCAAACAGCTACAACATGCGCTAGAACAACATAATTAGTGATGCATTAAGTGGTTATCATCTATCACTTTCATGAGAGCTTTCACGGCATCATCGACCGGCCGATTGAGTCCCTCAGTGCGCTGTACGATGCGTCCTTGGGTATCTAACACAGTAACTAAGTTACTATGGTCAAAGTCACCATCGGGACGCTTACGATAACGCACCCCTAACATGGTTGCCATCGCCCGGATATCACTATCCTCGCCGTGTAAGAACAACCAAGTGTCGTCCCCAAGATTGTATTTGGCCGCATATTCAGCAAGCGCTGCCGGAGTATCTCGATCTTCATCAAAGCTCACCATCACCAGCTTCACATAAGGCTGATACGCTGCGGGTAAGGCCTCATAGACCCTTCGTGCATCATTTACTAACACCGGACATGCGGTGGTACAGCTGCCATATATCATCGAAATAACGACCGGCTGCCCTTGCAATTGAGCCAGCGTCAGCTCCTGTCCAGTATGGGCTTGCCAGTTTGCATCAAGGTGATAAATGGAGTCATCTTGGCGTACTTCCGCTGCCCCTAGGGTAGTATGGTTAGCGTGATTATGATGATGGTTATGGTCTTGAGCCAAAGCTCCACTAGCCAACAAACCTGCAACTCCAATACCTGCTAATAATTTAATCATGGCGTTCATAAGGGTTACTCCACATCGTAAGCACAGCGAAAACCTAAGGTGCTAGTAGTACTTTGCGCTCGATAATTACTGCGCGACTGATATCTAAAAAAGGTGGCATAACTGGCTTCGCCAAAGTCAGCCATAAATCTAGCACTGTCACCACAAGAGCCAGACAATACATCGTTGTCATCACCGTTAGTGAGTAACAGCTGAAAATCTTCTACCCATTCGTTAACGCGATCATGCATATGATTCAATTTACCAGCCACAGGGTCTAACGGTAATTGAGCGTACGTGGTTGGGTTGGTATGCCATGAGAACAACATCCGAGCGTACTCATGATCCGTTAAGCCTTGTTGCTGCCGATATTGTGCCGATGCATATTCCCATTCTTCTAGGCTTGGTAAACGCCCACCTTGGGCTTTGCAATAAGCTCGTGCAGCAAACCAAGATACTTGAGTCACTGCTTTGTCAGCATCATCAACAGCATGGCTATCTGCTGTTTGCCAACTTTTTAAGTAGTTACCATCGTGAAAGATGGCGGGAATGGTATCCCGCCGCCACTTCGGATGGGCCAACACAAAGGTTTGATATTCAGCATGAGTAACTGGTGCGGCATCAAGCATAAAGTTAGGCATGGTGAGTTGTTCAAGCTCCTTATCAAGGACGACTACAGGAACATATTGACCACCTTCTACCAGCACGGGTTCAGCGAGAACCTGAGCACTTACTGCAATGGCTAGAACACCTACTAAATACTTCATAATCAAACCTTATTTGAGTTAGCTAGCGTTACTTAGCTTTACGTGGGCCAGCGATTAAGGCACCGGCAGCACCGCGCTCAGCATCAGCAAACTCGTGATCTACCAATTTGTAGATCCCTTCTTCTGGCACAATAAACTCGATGGTTGCGCTAGAGCTGGCACCTAACAAGACAGTTTGCATGCCATACCAAGTATTACGTGGATCACCTTCGGCCCAAACTTGGTCAAAGATAGCGCCAATCACGTGAAAACTTGAAGTTCCAGATGGGCCGGCATTCAAGAAGTGAATACGGACGCGGTCACCTTCATCAGCACGCAATGGATTTTCGCTTAACGAGCTCACGTGGCCGTTAAACACAACGTGGCTTGGGTCGCGAGCTAGCGCTGCACCGTGGTCGTAAATGTAGCTATCACCCATCTGCGACAAATACATTTCTGACTGCACAATCACGTACTCTTGGTCTACTTCGGCATCAGTTGGATAGCCTTCTTTTGGCGATACCACAACCGCACCGTACTGGCCCATTGCAGTGTGCATCAGTACGCTTGAAGTACCACAGTGATACATATAAGTACCGGCATAGTTTGCAATCCATTCAAACTCGATAGTTTCGCCCGGAGCAATGGTACGCCACTTATCTTCTGCTGCGACAGTACCGCTATGAAAATCCATAGAGTGTGGCATAGGCGCAATAACGGCCTCATGCTTTTGTAATTCTGACGCTTGAATTTGGCTTAAGTAAGGTGATTGGCCTTTAAATGGCTCAGTAATGACCACCTCTTCGTCTGAACGGTTTTTCATTTTGAAAACCACACGGTCGCCTTCACGTACGTGTAAAACTGGACCAGGAACCGAGCCGCCAAAGGTCCATGCGTTGTAACTAACACCCGGAGCCACTTCAACTTTTTGCGAAAATACATCCATCCGCACTTCGTGCTCTTTATTGCCTTCATAATCAAGCTTGGCCAAATTCGGCGCCATGGTCAGGTATTCACCAACCACCGCAGGGCCGTTGTAATCTTCACGATAAACTTTTGCTTCAGGCAAGCCGTAGATTTTGCCATCAATCACATATTCGCTGTCGTGTTTTAGAGTTAATCCAGCAGAACCAGACTGAGGTGCACCAGCACAAGCAACAACAAGGGCACTAGCAATTGCAGATAAAACGAGCTTTTTCATAACGACTTCTCCAAACCTTCTAGGGTAAATTTCTTAACGAATGCCTTTAACCGCATCTGCACTAATTTCTTCTGAGCCACCAGCAAACTTCTTATTCACGAAGTTGACCACGGCAGCAATGTCGGCATCACTCATATAAGCCATCGGTGGCATCATGCCGTTATAATCAGCGCCATTCACAGTCAATTTGCCTGATTTGCCTTTGACAATAGTCTCGGCAATGTAGAGACCTTTGTCCTTGATATTTGAGTTGCCTGCTAATGGAGGAAATACTGCGGCCATACCAGTGCCGTTGGCTTGATGGCAAGCAGCACAATTTTTCTGATAAACGCTAGCGCCAGCATCTGCGGCGGCGGCTTGACTAAAAAGTGCGACTACGGCTAAACCGCTAGCAAGTACACCTGATTTAAATTTATTCATGTTTTTCATGTTGTCACCTCAATGGGAGTGCTAAATTAGATGACTATAGGTTACCGTATTGACGCAGTTTTTCGAGTGAAATGAGGGAGTAACAGGTAGCTACCTACTGTAGGGTAGCTACCTTAATCGAGGGAGGTAAAAAAGGATTATTAATTAATATTTCTAATGCAAAAATGGTTTTTGCATTAGCTGAAAAGACTATTAAGAGTTAACTCAACCATATCCGCAAAGCCGGTTTGCCGTTCTTGCGATGACATTTGCTGATGAGTTTGTAAATGGTCTGAAACGGTCAGTACGGTTAATGCTTGAGCACCGTGGGCTGCCGCAACACTATAGAGCCCAGCCGCCTCCATCTCCACGCCAAGAATACCGTAGCGGGCTAGTAAATCCGTCAGGTTATCATTCACGCCGTAAAATAAATCAGCAGAAAACACATTGCCAACGCGCACCTTCTGCCCATGTTGTTGAGCATAGCTAGCTACCTTACTCAGCAATTCAAAATCAGCAAGCGCAGCGTAATCGTAGCCACCAAAGCGTTGACGATTGACCGCTGAATCGGTACTTGCGCCTTGGGCCAAAATAATGTCGCGTAGTTGCACTTCAGGCAATACAGCACCGCAGCTTCCTACCCGTACCAAGCGCTGAACTTGATAATGCTGGATTAGCTCGGTGGCATAAATACTACAAGACGGGATCCCCATACCTGTACCCATCACGGATACAGCTTGCCCTTTGTAGGTACCTGTGTAACCAAACATGTTGCGCACATCACAGACTTGTTTCGCATCAGTGAAAAAGTTCTCGGCAATAAATTGCGCCCGCAAAGGGTCGCCAGGCAATAAGCAAGTAGACGCAAAAGCACTTGCTTCTGCATTGATGTGAGGGGTTGTCATGATTAAGCTATTCCTTTAAAAACGAACGTCCATAAGCCATTGGCTCTAATCCAAACAGCTCAGCTAGCGACTGTCCAATATCGGCAAAGGTTTCACGACGCCCGATGGAACCAGGGGTGAGCTGTGCGCCATAAGCCAACACAGGGACGTATTCGCGAGTATGGTCTGAACCCGGCCATGTAGGATCGCAGCCGTGGTCCGCAGTAAGGATGAGTATATCGTCTGGTTGCATTTGCGCAGTGATCTGAGGCAATAATTGATCAAACAATTCCAATGCTTGAGCATAACCCTGTGGATTACGGCGGTGCCCAAAGTCACTATCAAAATCAACCAAGTTAGTAAAAATAAGACTTTGTTCAGGTGCTGTTGTCATTACTTCCAGAGTTTTTGCCATAAGGGCTTCAATTCCGGTAGCTTTGTATTTTTGCGTAATCCCTTGATGAGCAAAAATATCGGCAATTTTGCCAATACTGATCACTTCCCCACCTGCTTGCGAGAGTTTATCTAGCACGGTTGGGGCTGGCGGTGGCACGGCATAATCACGCCGATTGCCGGTACGCACAAAATTGCTCGCATCCGAGCCAGTAAAGGGGCGAGCGATCACTCGACCGATGTTATAAGGCTCTAATAACTCTCGGGCAAGCTCACAAACTTGGTAGAGTCGTTGTAAGCCAAAGCTTTGCTCATGTGCAGCTATTTGCAACACAGAATCCGCCGAAGTATAGACAATCGGCTTGCCCGATTGCATATGCTCAGCGCCTAAATTCTGAATGATAGTGGTACCTGAAGCATGGCAATTGCCGAGTATTCCGGGCAATTCAGCATGCTCAATCAGTTGCTCTAGTAGTTCAGCAGGAAATGAGTTCTGCTGGTCCAGAAAATAGCCCCAATCAAACAGCACAGGTACGCCTGCCATTTCCCAATGTCCCGATGGGGTATCTTTACCCGATGAAAGCTCTTGCGCCCACCCAAATTTACCGAGGATTTCAGCGGCTGGAGAGATACCAGCTGGTTGTTCACCTGTGGCTCCATAATAAGCTTCGCCCAAACCTAATGTCATTAGGTTCGGAATAGCTAACCCTTTACCTTGTAATGCCACGTGCTCTGCAATATGGCCAAAGGTATCAGCACCCACATCACCAAATTTATCGGCATCTGCGGCGGCACCAATACCAAATGAGTCTAGAACTATTACAATGGCTCGTGCCATGGGTCTCTCCTTCGCATTATCAATGGGCTATGGCGTAGTTGCTTGCCATCCCCGCAACAACAAGCCTAACCAATCGTTTTATAAATGACCGGATGGGTTGCTGCAGCTTTATCGCCAATCTTGTATGCAGCACGGATTCGCTGTGCCGCTTGCAGCCAGTCATCCTCGTTGCGTGCATAAATCATCGCCAGCGGTTGCTGTGCGTCTACTGCTGCACCAAGTCCGATAATCTGATCCAAGCCAACACTAAAATCTAACTGGTCGCTACTGCGACGGCGGCCACCACCTAAGGCAACGACTGCCATACCAACTGCGCGCGTATCAATTGCCTGCACCACACCCGTGCGCTCAGGTAACACCGGACGAGCAAAAGCTGCTAACGGCAAATGCTGTTGATATTGAGTTAGCAAGTCATTGGGTCCACCTAACGCCCGTACCATTTTCGCAAAACGCTCAGCGGCTTCGCCGGAAGCCAAAACAGCTTCAACTTTTGCTACCGCTTCTTCGGCCGAGGTTGCAAGCTGGCCCAACTGCAGCATTTTCGCACATAAGGCTACAGTAACTTCATGCAATCGAGGGGCTCGGTATTCACCGGTTAAATAGCGAATAGCTTCAATGACTTCAATCGAGTTACCGGCTGAGTGAGCCAATATCTCATTCATATCCGTTAAGATGGCGCAGGTATTGAGACCTGCACCGTTAGCTACCCGAACTAAACTCTCAGCAAGCTCCTGTGCGGCAGCTTCAGTTGGCATCATGGCTCCGTTACCAACTTTTACATCCAAAACCAAACCATCTAATCCTGCAGCCAGCTTCTTCGACAAAATAGAGGCTGTGATTAACGGAATAGATTCAACTGTTGCAGTAATATCGCGGGTAGCGTAAAAACGTTTGTCTGCCGGCGCTAAATCGCCAGTCTGCCCAATGATAGCAACACCGGTATCCTTAACTACTCGACGAAATAACGCCAGGTCTGGCATGGTTTGGTAACCTGGAATGGCATCCATTTTATCCAAGGTACCGCCTGTGTGGCCCAAACCGCGTCCTGAGATCATCGGTACATAGCCACCACAGGCAGCAATAATCGGCCCTAACATCAAACTGACTACATCACCAACCCCACCCGTAGAATGCTTATCTAAAATGGGGCCACCTAGGTCTAAATCGTGCCATTGCAGTACATCTCCAGAATCCCGCATGGCTAGGGTCAAGGCAACGCTCTCATCTGCGCTCATGCCCTGAAAGTAGACAGCCATAGCTAATGCTGCGATTTGGCTTTCAGAAATATCACCTGCAGTTAAGCCTTGCACAAAGTAATCGATTTGTTCTTTACTTAGTTCATGTCCATCGCGTTTGGTGCGAATCACCTCTTGTGGTAAAAACATTTAATATCCCTTTATTTCCGCTGGGCCAGAATCACCCGTTAACGTACCAACTAAATTGCCTAACAAGCTGCTCGCACCAAAACGAAAATGCTCAGCGGTAACCCAGTCGGCACCCATGATCTGTTCGGCTAGCGTAAGATAAGCAGCAACATCGGCGGCACTACGAACGCCCCCGGCCGCCTTAAAACCAACCTGCTGACCGCTGTTTTTTATTGCTGTCAACATCACTTCAGCTGCTTCTAGAGTTGCGTTCACTGGTACCTTGCCAGTCGAGGTCTTAATAAAATCAGCTCCAGCTGCAATGGCAATCTCGCTAGCTTGTTTGATTAGTTCGGGAGTTTTCAACTCACCGCTTTCGATAATAACTTTTAGCGGCACTTCGCCACACGCTCGTTTTACCGATTGCACTAACGCAAAACCTATATCACTATCACCTGCCTGTAACGCTCGCCAAGGAAACACCACATCAACCTCATCGGCACCCACTGCTACTGCGCGTTCGGTTTCAGCAACAGCACGCTCAACGTTGGCGTGCCCCTCAGGAAAATTGGTTACCGTGGCTACTTTGATTGCCGCCAAACCAAGCCGTTCTAGTTCTAGTTTGGTCCACACCACCAATTCTGGAAACACACACAGAGCCGCAGGATGGCCAAAATCTGTGCGAGCCGACTCACACAACCGAGTAATGGTTGCCACATCATCGCTATTATTCAGCGTCGTTAAATCCATCAGCGCAATGCCACGTTGCGCTGCTTGTTGTGCTGTCATCATGGGTTAGTCCCGATATTCGTTAATATCAAAATGAAATGCGTCTGGGAGTAATTCAGCTAGAGTCCATTCACGTTGGCCCTGATAGCAAGCTGAAATCACTTTGGTGTCAGGAGCTAAAAACTCTGTCATCACTTGACGACAGGCGCCACAAGGCGAATAAACTTGGTCACTTGGTGTAAAGACCACCACCGAACTAATTTGACGAGGATCAAATCCTTGTGCGATAGCACTAAAAATAGCCGTGCGCTCGGCACAATTGGTGAGGCCATAAGAGACATTCTCGATGTTACAGCCAGTTACTGTTGCGCCATTGGCAAAACTCAACACAGCCCCTACTTTAAACTTACTATAAGGCACATAAGCTTGCTGGGCGGCGCTTTGCGCCATAGCTACTAATGATGAGCTAGTATTTTTCATGGTATTTCTTCGTTATTTATGGCCTTAAAGCTTACTCTTTTCGGCCTTTGAATCCAAGTAGGCAAGCCCAACAGATTTATTTTAGACGTTCACGAAGTAAACTGGACTTTTGCTTAATTCAAGACTAAATTCGTAGTTAGCTAAATTAGTGTTTTTAGATGTACTTTATACGAGGAACGAATCATGAGTGTTGAACGAGCTTTGACTGCCTTTGCTGGCTTTATGGTGTTATTATCTGTAGTCCTAACCGTTTGGGTTCATCCAAATTGGGTCTGGTTAACTGTGTTTGTTGGTGCTAACTTATTCCAACAATCCTTTACCGGTTTTTGCCCTGCCAGTATGTTTATGCGTAAAGTGTTTAAGCTGAAAACAGAGCGAGAACTTGCCACCCGTAACTAAGAGATATTTTTATGACCGACACGCAAATAACTGAGCTACAGCAAGAAGAAGCGAATATGGCTGCTAGCTTTTTAAGATCGTTAGCTAACGAGCATCGTTTGCAAATCTTATGTCATTTAGCTAACGGTGAACGCAGTGTAGGTGATTTAAATCGTCATTTCCCGCTAAGTGCCTCGGCATTTTCACAGCACTTAGCGGTATTACGAGAGCAAGGCTTGGTGAAGTTTCGTAAAGAAGCCCAAACGATTTACTATTCTATTCAAGATCCTGACACGCTTGCCTTTATCCAGTTACTAAAAACCAAATTCTGTCCGGATTTAAGTTAAGCCTGCCAACTCATAACAATCGCATCTTCTCGAGTATCATCGGCATTGCGGTAATATCGAGCGCGTTTACCGCGCTCGACAAAACCACACTTTAAATAGAGTTGAATAGCAGCTTCGTTAGACGCTCTAACTTCTAACCAAATGATTGCTTGTTGCTGGCTGGCTTGCTTTTGTAAGTGCTGAATAAGTTGCGTTGCAACGCCCTGGCGCTGAAAGCGAGCAGCAGTTGCGATATTCATGACAGTCCATTCATCTAGCACTTCTTGCACAATCAGAAAAGCAGCCAAGTGCTGATCTACCCACGCTCCCCAGTTTTTATAACCACTGCCAAAACAGGATTGCAACAAACGCTCCGACCAAGCTAACGCATGAGCTTGTTGTTCAACCACAACAATCTCCGGCTGCCAATCAAGGGGGGCTATCTGCAACATCACAGCGATTATGTCACTTAGGAGCTAGCTACTAGCTTTACTGGCAAGCAATGTTTGCCAAGTAGTTTGCTTAGTAGCTGGGGATGGCTGAACTAGATCACTGCCCGTAAAACTGAGCCTTTTGGTGTGAGGCCAACTTACCACGCTGGTTGCTGACAATTCAGTGAGTTCTGTTTCAGGATTTTTGCTAAAGAGTGAAAATAAATCTCGGAGCCATTGGGGCAATGTAACTGGCATCGGCATAGTAGTAACAATCAGCCAAGCGCCTACTTTATAAAAGTACTGAGCAACCGGCTCAGCCTCTTTCTCTTCGGGAACTGCTGGAGCTGATTCGATTCGCTGTCGCCAAAGAGGTAACCCAAGAGCAGCTAGCGCTTGTTGTTGTGATTGAGTGAATTGCGGAACTTGGTGCTTGGTCATGCGTTTAGATTAGCCTAAACGATTAAAATAAGGAAG
>NZ_JANFPJ010000033.1:0-5952 GCF_032227045.1 Pseudidiomarina fusca | reverse complement strand
AGCGCTTGTTGTTGTGATTGAGTGAATTGCGGAACTTGGTGCTTGGTCATGCGTTTAGATTAGCCTAAACGATTAAAATAAGGAAGTGGCAGGGGTGGAGGGATTCGAACCCCCAACCGTCGGTTTTGGAGACCGCTGTTCTACCAATTGGAACTACACCCCTGCAGCTAGGCTCAGAATTATACTGGCATCGCTTGCGCTGGCAAGTGATTTATTCGTGATTTAGGTTTAGTTGCAGCTTTTTTCATCAATCCTTTTAAAAAGCAGTGATATACTGAATCCCACATAGGGATCATAAGGGCTTTCATGATTTTTCGTGCAGTAGTATGTTTGTGGTTATCTTTGCTTGCTCTCAGTTCAGTGCTGATTGCACCTGCGTCGCTGGCTGCGCCACAAGATGCAACCAGCGAGGAACGGCCTCAATTACAGGTCATTATTGAAGGCCTCGAAGATCAACTGTTGACCAATGCAAAAGCCCATCTCGCTATTTATGCACTCCATCAACAAACTGTTCCCTCGGTGTTTAGAGTGCGCTATCTGATGCGCCAAGGAGAACAAGAGCTGAAAACAGCGCTGATGCCCTATGGCTATTACCAAACACAAGTCAGCTACGAGTTACTCCAAGAAGACCAGCAATGGACGGTGCGCTACCAGGTGAATGCGGGCCCGATTTCGACCTATCAAACCGTAACTGTTACACTGCTTGGTGAAGCGGACCAGGACACTGCTTTTACTCGATTAATCGATGATTTGGCCCCGACCATCGGTGACCCTGTTATTCACCGCGACTATGAGGCGTTCAAAAGTAGATTACGTAACCTTGCCGCAGAGCGAGGTTATTACGACGCATTTTTTAGCCGTAGCGAGGTGGCTATCGATAGCGCTAACTTTGGCGCCGACCTCACCATAGAATTTAATGCTGGCCCGCGCTATTTATTCGGCGATACATTGTTTTGCTGCGCCACCATAGGCGCTGAGCTGTTAGATAGATTTGTCCAATACCAACAAGGCAGTGGCTTCAATACTCGAGACCTGCTCGACCTTCAAGTAGGGCTAGCTGCTAGTGATTACTTTAATACCGTTGAAATTTCTCCGTTATGGTCAGAAGCGAGTGATAAACAAGTACCTATTGAGGTCACTCTGACTCCAAACAAGCGCGACCGATATCAAATTGGTCCGGGCTACGGTACCGACACTGGGGCTCGTTTAACGCTTGGATTTGATCGTCGGTGGTTAAATGATCGAGGGCATAAGCTAAGTAGTGTTGTGCGTCTCTCTGAAGTACAGAACACCGGCTACATCAGTTACATTATTCCCGGCCGTAATCCGGCCCGAGACTCTTATAGCTTTAATGCAGAAGTTTCAGATCGCTCCTTTGAGCAACAGCGCTCAACTCTCACCAAAGCTTCGGTACGTGATATTCGTCACTATGATCGCTGGCATCGAACCTACGAGTTATCTTATCAGCGCGAAGACTTCGCCTTTGGTGACGAGCCGCGGCAGCGCTCAAATTTCTTTATCCCCTCTATCGAATGGAGTTTAATTGAGAGCACCACCCTTGAAGGCAGTCGCAATATTATTGACGATGGCTACCGGATTTCAGTTCTTCTGCGTGGCGCCCATGAAAGTCTCGTTGCTGATACGAATGTTATTAGTCTCAAAGTAAGTGGCAAATGGGTGCATCGGTTAAATGATAAATGGAGAATTCTTGCCCGCGCTGAAGTGGGAGCCTTAGAAGCTGACAATTTTGACTTATTGCCGCCTACCTTGCGTTTCTTCTCAGGTGGCGACCACAGTGTGCGCGGCTATGGCTTTCAACAGCTAGGACCTCTCAATGAAGAGGGAGTGGTCGTTGGTGGACGTTTCATGACGGCCAATAGCCTGGAACTAGACTATGCTTTTCAACCGAATTGGCGCGTTGCTATCTTTACTGATCTTGGTAACAGTATGAGGGATTGGCAGGAGAGCCTAAAACAAACGGTAGGTATCGGAGTTCGGTGGGTTTCTCCGATTGGTCCAGTGCGATTAGATATCGCTAATGCTATTGATGAACCTGACACACCATGGCGGATTCATTTTACTCTGGGGCCTGATTTATGAGATGGGTTAAACTGCTTGCTTGGGTCATAGTTATTCTGTTTGTGCTAGTGCCAAGCGTTATCTATGGTTTACTCGCAACCAACAAAGGTTCGAACTTAGTGCTGTCACAGGCACTTAAATGGAGTGGGCAACCGCTAACCATAGCCAAAATTGAAGGTGATTTACTTTCAGAGTTAACCTTATCGGGTGTTGATTATCAAAGCCGAACATTACAAATCAGTGCTAAGAAATTAGCACTTAACTGGCAGCCAAGTGCACTCATTGACCAGCAGCTCGTCATTAACCAAATCATCACGGCAGATCTGATCGTACGTTATCAAGCCACAACAACAGAGCCAACAGAGGAAACTCAACCACTGCAATTACCTGACATTAGCTTGCCCTTTGAGCTGCAAGTTAAGCAATTGAGAACTGAGAATACTCAAATACAATTAGCGGAAGGTTTAGAAACATTACCTGACGTTAGCTTAGCTTTAAGCTGGCATCAAAACGATTTAACTCTAACTGAGGTAAAAATCAGCTACGACAACATGGATGCTGTCATGAACGCCCAACTTGATACTACTGCCCCCTATCAATCATCCGTGACCGCAACTTGGCAATTATCACAGTTACCTATCTCTGCAGTAGCATTAACCGAACTTACTGGAAGTACAGAATTAGTCGGCAACCTAAATAGTCTAAACGCGGTGACCCGTTTTGAAGCCGAACAAATACCTGAGCAGCAAATGACGATTCATGCAGAACAGCTGTTAACTGATTTTTCTTGGCAGGCTTCGTTAATTCTGAACCAGTTACCCCTCAGCCTCGGCTTTCCGTTACTACAAGATAGCGCAGCGGCTGCTTGGTTAACGTCATTCAATGATGCCAAGCTATCCGCTACCCTTGATGCCGACCCAACCCGGTTGCAGCTACATCAACTCCAAATTAATGACATCCAATCGGCTTCCAAGCAGATGGCTGGTGGCAGCATCAATGCAACAGGTGTTGTATCTAATTATCTCGATGCCATGGTAAAACCAAATCAAACTGAGTTTAATGTTGATTTAGTTATTGATAACGTAGCGATAGAGCACACTGAACAAAACTTCCTTATCAAGCAGCTGGCGTTAAAGGTTAAAGATAATCTCAGTAAATTTAGCTATGAACTAGCGGCCGATGTTACCCACCCTTTAACCGAGACAGTTTCTACTCATCTCCATGGCACTGGTAGCCTTCATGATCTCGCCATTGAGAGCCTAAGCCTGACTGCGCCAAACTTTAACGCACTACTTGAGGGCAGCCTGAATTGGAAGGAAAATGTTGAAGGCCATCTTGATGTCCAGCAGTTTACCTTAGATAGCCAACTTATAGATGCGAGTTTAACGGAGCAAATTACTGCAGAAGGTGGTTTAGCTTTTAGCAATAACCGAGTTAGTGCTGAACAATTCAATCTTCAATGGCGCTCAAACAAAGTGCAACTAGATGGTGCCATGCGCAGCGACCAACCGCTACTTATCGATATTCAAGTACCTGATATCTCAGAATTATCAACTAGTCCATACGCACAAGGAAACTTAGTCTTAAAGGCCTCAGCGGCATTAAACACTAACCAATCGGTCGTATTAGATATCGCTGAGTTAAGTATTAAACATCCAGATTTTGGTGATTGGGCAACCAATAAGAACGGCAAATTAGAAGTTCCCTTGGCCAAGCCTGTAGCTCTAACAGCTGATGATCTCTGTCTCCAATCTAATGCCCGCATACCAGCCGAGATCTGTTTACAAACCGCATACAGCAATCAGCAACAAACGACCACTATAACTGCACGTAGCCTACCACTAGCCTTGCTCAATCGTTTTCGTGAAGCTGACGTAGCCGAGCGCGTATGGGGTTTGGTTGACGCAGATGCGAGCCTGATTGTTGATACTAATAGTTGGAGTATTGTGCGCACCGAAGGTGATATCCGTAGCGATCGAACCTTTCTCTTTGCGCTAGACGAAGAAGTAAGTACAGGTTTTAAATTTTGGGGATTAAGTTGGGCAGGTAATTTAGATTTAATCACGAGTGAGATCACTGCAGAGTTGAACAAGAATGCTGGTGTTCTTATTGGCGATGCCGAAATAACCAACTTAGCGGATGCACCACAATTATCAGGCTCTGTTTTATTAAGTCTGGAAGATTTAACCTTGTTACAGTGGTTCTTACCGGATTTACGTTATGAAAATGCCACGGCACTGGGTAGTATTGAGTTTTCAGGACCACTAGCCAAACCCGAATTAATCGGCTCAATCGAGCTTGCTGCCGATGAAATTGGTTTTGCTGAAAGCGGACTTTTGTTAACGGGTGTGCGGGTTAATGCGCAAACAGCCAAACAACAACCTGATAATATTCTGCTAGATGGCCAAGCTTATTCAGGCGATGGCTGGATCACCATCCGTGGCTTAATTGAACCCAAACTCGAACGTTTAGCTATTGATATTGATGGCGAAAAATTTCGCACCATTCAGACACCAGAAATTACCGTCGATGTCTCTCCCAATATCACCATTTCCCTTGTTGATAAGCGTATCGACGTTAAGGGCGAAGTAACCATTCCTTATGCAAACATTGAGCAGCCGGAATTAGGTGAAAGCATAGATAACCCATCTGAAGACATTAAATTATATAAGGATGGCAAGCCTGTTGTAACCGATGAGAGTTCCATTTATCCGCTTTATGCAGATATTCGCGTCAATTTAAGTGAACAGATTAGCGTAAGCGCGTTCGGTTTTGAGGGTAATTTAGCAGGTAGCTTGCGACTCATTGAACAACCAAATCGAGCACTAACAGCCAGTGGTAGTGTGCGTGTCACTGAGGGTTTTTATGAGCTCTATGGGCAGCGTTTAGAAATCGATCGAGGCTCTCTCATCTACAATGGCGGTTCTGTTGATAATCCTGGCCTAGATTTGCGAGTGGTGAGGGCTAAAGAAAACATCATGTCTACGGAAAATGTGACTGTCGGAGCGCAAATTACTGGAACTCTAACCGAACCAGACTTCCAAATGTTCTCAACACCAGCAATGCCTGATAGCGAGGTCCTTTCCTATTTGATACTAGGCCGCGGCTCGGGAACTACCAGTGGCAGCGGTGATAATATGCAGTTACAGGCATTGATCATGTTAGGCTCCAAAGGTACTGAGGTTATTGGTCAGCCATTACAAGAGATCTTTGGCTTAGATGAATTTGGGATTGATTCAACCATGAATCCGCAGGACACCTCCTTTTACATAGGCAAATATCTATCACCTAAGCTATACGTTAAGTACGGAGTGGGACTGTTTGAAAACACCAATACGTTCCTGATTCGTTATTTCTTAACTGATAATATCTTAATTGAGTCAACTGCTAGTGGCGAAGCTCAGGGCGGCGATATTTTTTATACTATTGAGAAGTGACGGGATTTTGTTGTTCGGTATTGGTTATTAGATTGGCTATTAGCTACTGGCTACTGCTATTAGCTATTAGCTGTTAGCTGTTAGCTGTTGGCTGTTGGCTGTTGGCTGTTGGCTGTTGGCTGTTGGCTGTTGATTGGCGTTCAACAATTGATGGGTCGTCTTTTCGAGCGCACAACGAAAAAACCCCTAGCATAGCTGCTAGGGGTTATTCGTATTTGGTGCCTGGCGGTGACCTACTCTCGCTTAGGGAGACCCTACACTACCATCGGCGCGGAAGCGTTTCACTTCTGAGTTCGGAATGGATCAGGTGGTTCCACTTCGCTATTGCCGCCAGGCGGAAACTTGTACAATATGAATTCGCTGATTGTCGTGCCGTAATGCACCACTCTAATTGAGCCTAGTAGAAGCTCGAACTTATGTCTTGGCTACAGCCCTA
>NZ_JANFPJ010000032.1:0-413 GCF_032227045.1 Pseudidiomarina fusca | reverse complement strand
AAAATTGACCCACCTGCGATCAGGTTTTGCTAACTTTCTCCTTCAGTCGATAGCTTTCTCCTCCGAGCATAAATATGTGTGAGTGATGGATGATGCGGTCGATGATCGGTACCGCAACATTGTCATCATGGAAGAACTCACCCCAACTGGTAAAATCTTTGTTCGTTGTTAAGATGATAGACCGATATTCGTACAAGCTATTGATTAGCTGGAATAAGTTGTAACGCGACTGACGCGACATGGGTAAGTAACCCAACTCATCAATGATGATGAGATCGTATTTACTTAGCTGTGTGAGCCGCTTTTTGAGCTCTCCCTTCATTTCGGCAAGCTCAAGTTCCTCTACCAGCGTCAATGCGTTTCTGAACAAAACTTTATATCCAGCTTGGATTGCTTCATGACCGATCCCAATG